>NZ_AP022332.1:1597500-1897500 GCF_009936375.1 Methylosinus sp. C49
TTCCAGCTCGGCTTCCGGCGCCTCATGGGCGAGCCGATAGGCGAATTCCGGGTCGCCGGCCGCGAGGACCGCGAGCTGGAGCTCATGGCTCCAGCCCTGCTCGCGCAGGCGGGAGAGCGCTTCGACGAGAGACAGGGGATCGGCGGGCAGGGAATAGGCGCGCTGCGCCATCGCTTGCGGCATAGGCGGGACACTCTCTTCTTCTTATTCAGCGTCGTGAGCGCTGTCTCGAGTTTGCTACAGAATGTGGCGTCGAAGGTCGTCCGGCAAGTCCCCGGCAAAAGCCGCGCCAACGGGCGCGGGGCGGATCGGGCGGACGCCTTCGGCCGGCCGGCGCGGGCGCGGCGTTTTCTATTCGTCAACCATAAAAAATGCTTCAGATTTACGATTAAAATTCAGGGTTTATTCTTCGTCCGGTCCAGCTAGAGCAAGATGAGCGCGCCGACCTCTCGGGCGGCGCGACGGGCGGTGCGTTTCATGTCCAAAAGAGTCTCCTGTCTCCTCGCCATTCTTCTTTCGTCTTCGGTCGCCGCCGCCGCCGCCGCGGCTCCGCGCGTCATCACCGGAATCGGCGAGCGCGAGGCCGGCCGGCTCTTTCCGGCCGAGGAGCCGGCGCCCGAGCCGGCCTATGTCGCTCCGACGCCGGCCCCCGCCTATGTCGCGCCGCGACCGGCGCCGCAGCCGCGCGTGGTGACGGCGCGCGCCGAGCCGCCTGTCGCCCCTGGAGCCTATGGCGGCGGCTTTATCGAACTGCTCGTCACCGGCCAGACGCCGGAGCCGCAGCCGCAAGCGCGCCGGCGCGTCGCGGCCCTCGGCGCGGGCGAGGCCAATGTCCAGCGCCAGATCGATCCGGCCTTCTTCCGCACCGAGGTCGATTACGCCGGCGCCGAGCATCCCGGCACGATCGTCATCGATTCAGAGAACAAGTTTCTCTATCTCGTGCAGGGGGGCGGGCGGGCGCTGCGCTATGGCATAGGCGTCGGCCGCCCGGGCTTCACCTGGGCCGGCGTCAAGTCGATCTCCCGCAAGGCCGAATGGCCGGATTGGACGCCGCCCGGCGAGATGCTCGCCCGCCGGCCCGATCTGCCGCGCCACATGGACGGCGGCCCGGCCAATCCGCTCGGCGCGCGCGCCATGTATCTCGGCTCCTCGCTCTACCGCATCCACGGCACCAACGAGCCCTACACGATCGGCCAGAACGTCTCCTCCGGCTGCATCCGCATGATGAACGACGATGTGGTCGATCTCTATGATCGCGTCCATGTCGGAACCAAGGTTGTGGTTCGTTGACTCTGGCGAGCGATCGCCGGTGGCGAAACAGCCGCCGCGCGCCTATCTCACGAGGCGCGCAGCCGGTTGCAAAACAGCCGGCTTCGGGCGATAGCTGCCATGCGTTTTCTTCGAAAGGGGCCGATTCTTGCCCAGCCTCATCCGCTTTTTGGTCATTGTCGGCGTGCTCGCGGCTCTCGCCTATGCGGGGATGCTGGCGATCGTGGCCTATGTCTCGCCCCAGCCGCGCGAGATGACGCAGACGATCTCGCCGCAGCGCCTCAACAAGTGAGACCTTCAGAATGGGCGACGGCAAGCGCCATCCGCTGATCGCCGCCTTTCTCGACATGCTGGCCGCCGAGCGCGGCGCCGCGCGGAACACGCTCGACGCCTATCGCCGCGACCTCGAGGATTATTTCGAATTTTTGAAGAAATCCGGCGGCGACCCGCTTCGCGCCGACACGGACGGCCTGCGCGCCTATCTCGCGGCGCTGGAGGCGCGCGGCATGACCGGCGCCACAGCCGCGCGGCGGCTGTCGGCGCTGAAGCAGTTTCATAAATTTCTCTATGTCGACCGCTATCGCGCCGATGATCCGGCCGCGCCGCTGGAAGGGCCGCGCCGCCATCGCAGCGCGCCGGATATTCTCTCGGTGGACGAGGTGACGCGCCTTCTCGACACGGCGCGGGAGGGGATAGACGACGAAGCCCGACCCATTGGCGAGCGCATGCGCGCCGCGCGCCTCCACGCCGCGCTCGAGACTCTCTACGCCAGCGGCCTGCGCGTGTCGGAGCTCGTTGCTTTGCCGGCGAGCGCGGCGCGCGCGCGAGAGCCTTTCGTCACCGTGCGCGGCAAGGGCTCGAAAGAGCGTCTCGTGCCGCTCTCCGAGCAGGCGCGCGCGGCGCTGAACCTCTATCGCGCGCTGCTCGCCAAACATTCGCCGGGCCTCGCGGCCTCGCCCTTCCTGTTTCCGTCCGACGCGGCGGAAGGGCATCTCACGCGCCAAGCCTTTGCGCGCGATCTCAAAAGTGCGGCCGCGGCGGCAGGGCTTCCGTCGCGCGACATCAGCCCGCACGGGCTGCGCCACGCCTTCGCCAGCCACCTTCTGCAAAATGGCGCGGATTTGCGCGTCGTGCAGGAATTGCTCGGCCACGCCGATATTTCGACGACGCAAATCTACACGCATGTGCTGGACGAGCGCATCCGCGCCATGGTGCGCGACCTGCATCCGCTGTCGGATTAGCGTGCTCGTCTAGCCTCGCCGCTCCACGAAATCCCCTATCGCCCGGATCGTCCCCTCATCCAGCAGCAGTGGCGCATGGCCTTGGCCCGGCACGGTGAGCCGCTCCAGCAGCGGATGGCCTTCGCCCATAGCGGCGAAAGTCTCCACCGAGAGAAGATCGGAATTGCCGCCGCGGATCACGAGCGTCGGAATGGCGGCCATGGCTTTCCATTCGTCGTGGAACAGGATCGGCCCGCTGTCGGGGCCGACCTCGTCGAGCGTATGCGAGAGCGCGGGATCATAGCGCAGCTGCAGACGTCCGTCGGTCTCGACGAAGGTGCTGCGCGCCCATTCCTCCCATTCCGCTTGGCCGAGGCTGGTGAATTGCGGTCCGGCGATGAGCTTCAGCGCGGCGAGCGCGACCGCCATCGTCGCGGAGCCCGGCTGGCGGCCGACATAGCCTTTGATGCGCCGCAGCCCGCCGACGTCGACCACCGGCCCGATGTCGTTGACGACGGCGGCCTGCAAAATCTCGGGTCTTCGCGCCGAAAAGCGCATCACATGAATGCCGCCGCGCGAGGTGCCGACGAAAACCGCTTTCTTCACGCCGGCCGCCGCGAGCGTGGCCAGAATGTCGGCCTCCTCGACATCGAGGCTGTAATGCGTCCAGTCCTCGTCCCAGTCCGAGAGGCCGCGGCCGCGATAGTCGAGCGCCAGCACGCGGCGTCCGCGCTTCGCCAGCGCTCGCGCCAGAGCGTCGAAATCGAGCGCCGTGCGCGTGAGCCCGGCCAAGCAGACGACCGGAATTGCCAAGCCGCCGCCCGCCGGAGCGTAATCGACATAGTGGAGCCGCAGCCCGTCTTCCGCCGTGAGAAATCGGCTTTCGCGCCGCACGCTCTGCTCCGCCATCCGCGTCCTCGGTTTTGGCCTCTCGCCTGTGCGGCCGGCCTTTCGCGGATATAGGCGCCGCAGCGCCGGAATGTCTTCCCCCGCCCGGGCGGCGCCTAGAAATTCTCCGGCCTTCGCGACGGCTGCGCATTCTGCCGCTATTTCGCGCAGGAGCCGAGCCCGCTTCCGCGCCAGTCAGCCTTGATGCGCGCGCCGTTTCTCAATAATTTGCGCTTACCGCTCTTCGAAACGGCAAATAGCGCGTTCCGAGCGAGCAGATCGTCGCGCCGCCCGTGTTTCGAGCGGGCGCGCTTCCCGAATAAGACTGGCGGCGCTATTGCGCCCCGACGCCCCAGGGGCTCGAATGTCCGTCCTCATCGACAAGAACACCAAGGTCATCTGTCAAGGCTTTACCGGCAAGACCGGCACTTTCCACTCCGAGCAGGCGGTGCGTTACGGCACCCGCATGGTCGGCGGCGTTTCGCCCGGCAAGGGCGGCTCGACGCATCTCGATCTTCCCGTCTTCGACACTGTGGCGCAAGCGCGGGAAAAGACCGGCGCCGACGCTTCGGTCATCTATGTGCCGCCGCCGGGCGCGGCCGACGCCATTTGCGAGGCGATCGACGCCGAGATTCCGCTCATCGTCGCCATCACCGAGGGCGTTCCGGTCCATGACATGATTCGCGTCAAGCGCGCGCTGTCGGGCTCCAAATCCCGCCTCATCGGCCCCAATTGCCCGGGCGTCGTCACCGCGGGCGAGAGCAAGATCGGCATCATGCCCGGCAATATTTTCAGCCAGGGCTCCGTTGGCGTCGTCTCGCGCTCCGGCACGCTGACCTATGAGGCCGTGTTCCAGACAACGCGCGAGGGTCTCGGCCAGACCAGCGCCGTCGGCATCGGCGGCGATCCGGTCAAGGGAACCGACTTCATCGAGGTGTTGGAGTTGTTTCTGGCCGACGACGCCACCAAATCCATCATCATGATCGGCGAGATCGGCGGCTCCGCGGAAGAGGACGCGGCCCAGTTCTTGATCGACGAGGCCAAGCGGGGCCGCAAGAAGCCGATGGTCGGCTTCATCGCGGGCCGCACCGCCCCTCCCGGGCGGCGCATGGGTCACGCCGGCGCGATCGTCTCCGGCGGCAAAGGCGACGCCGAGAGCAAGATCGCGGCGATGGAATCTGCCGGGATCGTGGTCTCGCCGTCGCCGGCGCGGCTCGGCAAGACTTTGGTCGAAACGCTGAGCCGCTGAGGCTCGGCGACAATGCGCGTCGGCGAATCGCCGGCGCGTTCCCCCGAAAAAAGAGCGCGGGGCGAAATCTTTAAAGAATTGTCAAAATGATTTCGCTCAACTGCGAGAAGCTTCGGCGCTCGGGAGACTGAACAGAATGGCGCGTCTCGAGACGAATGGCGGACCGGCGGGCGGCGAACAGCAGCCCTCGCCGCGCGGGAACGCTTCTGCCCAGAACGGACTGCTGCAGAGCGTCGACCCGAGATACCTCGAGCATCTGCTCGCAGCCTATGAGGCCGATCCGTCCTCGGTCGGCCCGGCTTGGCGCGACTATTTCGCGAGCCTCGGCGCCGACGCCAGCGCGGCTGCGGGACCGTCCTGGGCGCGGCCGGGCTGGCCGGCGACGCCCGCTGACGATCTGGTCGCCGCTCTGGGCGGCGAGGCGCCGCGCGAGACAGCGAAGCCCGGCGCCGGCAAGGGCGCGACGGGCGATCATGCCCCCTCGGCGGAAGAGATTCAACGCGCCGCGCGCGACAGCGTTCGCGCGCTGATGATGATCCGCGCCTATCGCATGCGCGGCCATTTGCACGCCAATCTCGATCCGCTCGGCCTCGAGCAGCGCCACGACCATGGCGAGCTGCATCCCGAGACCTATGGCTTCACCGATGAGGATTATGATCGCAAGATCTTCATCGATGGCGTGATGGGCATGAAATACGCCAGCGTCTTCGAGATGGTGGCGATCCTGCGCCGCACCTATTGCGGCTCCATCGGCTATGAGTTCATGCACATCTCCAATCCCGAGGAGAAGGCCTGGATTCAAGCGCGCATCGAGGGTCCGAAGAAGGAGATCGTCTTCACCGAGGAGGGCAAGAAGGCGATTTTGCGCAAGCTGGTCGAGGCGGAAGGCTTCGAGAAGTTTCTGGACGTCAAATATACGGGCACGAAGCGCTTCGGCCTCGACGGTTCGGAAGCCATCATCCCCGCGCTGGAGCAGATCATCAAGCGCGGCGGCGCGCTCGGCGCCAAGGAGATCGTGCTCGGCATGGCGCATCGCGGTCGGCTGAACATTCTCTGCCAGGTGATGGCCAAGCCGCATCGCGCTCTGTTCCACGAGTTCAAGGGCGGCTCCTTCCTGCCGGACGAGGTCGAGGGCTCGGGCGACGTCAAATATCATCTCGGCGCATCGTCCGATCGCGAGTTCGACAATAACAAGGTGCATCTGTCGCTGACAGCCAATCCGTCGCATCTCGAGATCGTCGATCCGGTGGTGTTGGGCAAGGCGCGCGCCAAGCAGGATCAATATCGCTGTACGGAGACCGACCGGCGCGAGGTGATGCCGCTGCTCATTCACGGCGACGCGGCCTTCGCCGGCCAGGGCGTCGTCGCGGAATGCTTCGGCCTCTCCGGGCTCAAGGGCCATCGCACCGGCGGCTCGGTGCATTTCATCATCAATAATCAGATCGGCTTCACCACCTATCCGCGCTACTCGCGCTCCTCGCCCTATCCGTCCGATCTCGCCAAAATGGTCGAGGCGCCGATCTTCCATGTGAATGGCGACGATCCCGAGGCGGTCGTCTACGCCGCGCGCATAGCGACGGAGTTTCGGCAGCAGTTCCACAAGCCCGTCGTCATCGACATGTGGTGCTATCGCCGTTTCGGCCACAATGAGGGCGACGAGCCGGCCTTCACCCAGCCGCTGATGTACAAGAAAATCCGCGCGCATAAGACGACGCTCGAGCTCTATAGCGAGAAGCTGATCGCCGAAGGACTGATGACGCGCGAGGAGATCGACGCGGTCAAGAACGAATGGCGCCAGCGTCTCGAGCAGGAGATGGAGGCCTCGCAATCCTACAAGCCCAATAAGGCCGATTGGCTCGACGGGCGTTGGGCGGGCGTGAAGCCCGGCTATCAATCCTCCGAGGACGAGCGGCGCGGCAAGACCGGCGTGCCGGTGGAGAGCCTGCGCCGCATCGGCGTGGAGCTGACCCAGGTTCCCGAGAATTTCCACATTCATCGCACCATTCAGCGCTTCCTCGACGCGCGCCGCACGGCGATCACGAGCGGCGTCGGCATAGATTGGGCGACTGCCGAGGCGCTGGCCTTCGGCTCGCTGCTGGCGGAAGGCTACAATGTCCGCCTCTCCGGCCAGGACAGCGAGCGCGGCACCTTCTCGCAGCGTCATTCCGTGCTGATCGATCAGGAGGACGAGGCCCGCTATCTGCCGCTCGATCATGTCGGCGTCGGGCAGGGGCGTTTCGAGGTCATCAATTCGATGCTCTCGGAAGAGGCGGTGCTCGGCTTCGAATATGGCTATTCGCTCGCCGAGCCGCGCTCGCTGGTTCTGTGGGAGGCGCAATTCGGCGATTTCGCCAATGGCGCGCAGGTGGTCTTCGATCAATTCCTCTCCGCCGGCGAGCGCAAATGGCTGCGCATGTCCGGCCTCGTCTGCCTGCTGCCGCATGGCTATGAGGGGCAGGGGCCGGAGCATTCTTCCGCGCGGCTCGAGCGTTATCTGCAGCTCTGCGCGGAGGATAATCTGCAAGTCGCCAATTGCTCGACGCCGGCGAACTACTTCCACATTCTGCGTCGACAGCTGCATCGCGACATTCGCAAGCCGCTCGTGCTGATGACGCCGAAATCGCTGCTGCGCCATAAGCGCTGCGTGTCGCGGCTCGACGAGATGGGCGAGGGGACGATGTTCCATCGCTTCATCTCGGACGACGCCGAATTGCAGCCCTCGGACAAGTTCCGCCTCGCGCCCGACGACAAGATCGCGCGCGTGATCCTGTGCTCCGGCAAGGTCTATTACGATCTCTTGGAGGAGCGCGAGTCGCGCGGCGTCAACGACGTCTATCTCCTGCGCGTCGAGCAGCTCTATCCCTTCCCGCTGAAGGGGCTGGTGACGATGATGTCGCGCTTCAAGCAGGCCGATATTTTCTGGTGCCAGGAGGAGCCGAAGAACATGGGCGCCTGGTCCTTCGTCGAGCCCTATCTGGAATGGGTGCTGACGCAAGTCGGCGGCAAGTCCAAACGCGCTCGCTACATCGGCCGGCCGGCTTCGGCCTCCACGGCGGCGGGTACAATGTCCAAGCATCAGGCGCAGCTGCGGGCTTTCCTCGACGAGGCCTTCGCGACGCGCATTTCTCTCGCGGCGGAGTGATCATGACGGAAATTCGCGTTCCGACCCTGGGCGAGTCGGTGAGCGAGGCGACGATCGGCCGCTGGTTCAAAAAGCCCGGCGACGCCGTCGCGGCGGATGAAGCGCTGGTCGAGCTCGAGACCGACAAGGTGACGCTCGAGGTGAACGCCCCCGCCGCCGGCGTGCTGACCGATGTCGTCGCCAAGGATGGCGAGACGGTCACCCCCGGCGCGCTGCTGGGGCAGATCGCCGAAGGCGCCGCGGCCGCCGCGCCGCGTCCGGCTCCCGCCGCGCCCATCGTCGCGCCGCCGCCGGCCGCTCCGGCGCCCGCGCCTGTCGCCGCCGCGCCGGCCCGTCCGCCGGCGCCGTCCGCCGCCAAGATCGCGAAAGAGCAGGGCGTCGATCTTTCTGGAATCGTCGGCTCCGGCAAGCAGGGCCAGCTGCTGAAGGGCGACGTTCTCGCCCTCGCGGCGCGCCCCGCGCCAGAGCCGGTGAGCGCCCCGCCGGCGCCGCGTCCGGCCGCACCGCCGGCCGACGCCGAGCGCGAGGAGCGGGTGCGCATGTCGCGCCTGCGCCAGACCATCGCCAAGCGCTTGAAGGAAGCGCAATCCAACGCCGCCATGCTGACCACCTTCAACGAGGTCGACATGTCCGCGGTGATGGCGCTGCGCAACCGCTACAAGGATTTGTTCGAGAAGAAGCATCAGGTGAAGCTCGGCTTCATGGGCTTCTTCGTGAAGGCCTGCTGCAAGGCGCTGGAGGAAGTGCCGGCCGTCAACGCCGAGATCGACGGCGCCGACGTCATCTACAAGCACTATTGCCATATCGGCGTCGCCGTGGGCACGGACAAAGGCCTCGTCGTGCCGGTGGTGCGAAACGCCGATCATATGAGCGTCGCCGAGATCGAGAAGGCGATCGGCGATTTCGGCAAGAAGGCGCGCGACGGCCGGCTCGATCTCGACGATCTGACCGGCGGCACTTTCACCATCTCCAATGGCGGCGTCTATGGCTCGCTGATGTCGACGCCCATTCTCAATGCGCCGCAATCCGGCATTTTGGGCATGCATAAGATCGAGGAGCGGCCGGTCGTCATCGCCGGCAAGATCGAGATTCGCCCGATGATGTATCTCGCCCTCTCCTATGACCACCGCATCGTCGACGGCAAGGAGGCCGTCACCTTCCTGGTGCGGGTCAAGGAGCAACTCGAGGACCCGTCGCGCCTCGTCCTTGATTTGTGACGGTTTCGCGAAAAATTCTGGGACGGCGCCCTCAAAATCCGCCGTCCTGATGCACAGATATCTCCCGTGCTACGATTGTAGGCGTCCGCCGGGCGGGTCGATACGACCGCCGAGGAGTGTGAGATGGAAGGCAAGACCGCGACCGAGAGAAGAATCCCCCTGCTGACCCCCGAGCAGTTCGCGCATCTGGGCGATGGAGCGATCGCCTATGTGCGGACGATGAGCTCGGAGGACGTCAAGCGGCTCTACCCTCAGGCCCCGGCCATAGAGCCCGGCCTGACGCTTTTCGCGCTGCTCGGCGCGGACGGCACGCCGATCGTCCTCGCCGACACGGAAGAGGGCGCCCTCGCCAACGCCTGGCAACAGCAACTGCAGACCGTCAGCCTCCATTGAGGCTGACGCTCGCTTGGTGTAGCCTATCTGAAGCGACGTTTTGGCCCAAAGGTCCAAAGGGTAGTTTCATGACAGACGCCTCGCGGCTGGCCGCTTTTCCGGATTCCACTGTCGCAGCGCCCACGGATGACGCTTGGTCGATCGACCGAGAAATCGTGATCGATCTATACGCGGAGGCGAAGCGCAAGACCGCGGAGCTCCGAAAGCGTCTCGTCGAAACCATGGCGGCCCCTCATCTGCTTCGTTCGATCGAGCAGCTTGAAAAGCGCCTCGGCGGTTCTCTGGAAGACGTCCGTATCGGCCTTCTTTTGTCCTCTTTCCATTCGCTCGAGGCGGATCGCCGGGCCTATGGCGCCGACGAGGGGCGCAAGGAGCTCGCGTGCGACCTGCTCGCCATGTTGGACGACACGGCGAAATCGGTGCGCGCTCTATTGAGCGTCTTTTCTGAGACGCGACGACTCGAGCGCGAAGGTTTCGGTCGGATGATCGATAATCTCGCCTCTGCGATCACACGGTCCGACGTCGTAATGCCGGAGGCGGCGGCGCCGAGTGAGCCGACGCCTGTCCGAAAGGCGGAAATCGCGGCGATCTCCGATCAAGTGCATAAGCTCGCGAAATCGATGCAGGAATATCGAGAGGAATTGCGCAGCTACGCGGCTTGGGCAAAGAATTTCAATTAATTGGGTAAAGAGTTTCAATTGATATCGAAAGAGCGCCGACATGTTTGGCCGGGTGTTCGTAGGCGCGAAGAAGCTCGCCGATCTCTACGCCGACATGGTGACGACGAGGGTCCAATTCGACGGATTGCGGCAATACACAAAAGAATCGATCGATGAGTTCAAGCGCTTGCTCGAGCGGCAGAGCGACAAGATCGATCGCATCGAGCGGGAAAGGATAAAGGCCGAGGCCGAGCTGCAGGCCAGAATCCAAGGCCTGGAGGCGCGGTTGAATGTGCTCAGCGAAAAGGCGCTCCATGCCGCGGTCGCCGACATGGCCGCCGAATACGCCCGGCGCGGGGGACGAGACGGTCCGATCGAGGGGCCGGCTCCGCGGCCTCTTCCCGACGGCCGGCAGGGCTGACGTCGGTTCCGGCGCCGAGATTGCTTCGCTCTTCTCGACTTTGTAGCGATTCCGAGGAGGAACGGTATGGAAGAGCCGACACGCGAAATCTTCGCCGTTTGCCATGTGAATGATGTCGCAAAACGCCGGGCCGTCGGCTATGTGCTGGCCCGCGTCAATGACGAGGGCAAGACTGTGCCCTTCCCGGTCGTCATCGTGCGGCACGTCGGCAAATATTATGGCTATGTCAACCGCTGCCCGCACCAGGGCAGCCGGCTGGATTTCGAGCCGAAATCCTTCATGGACCCGACGCAACGCTTCCTGCTCTGCGGCAAGCATGGCGCGCAATTCGACATTCCGACCGGCGTCTGCAACGACGGCCCCTGCGTCGGCGCGCAGCTCGAGAAGGTCGAGGTGGTCATAGACGATAGCGAGGTCTGCATCGCCGGCGTCACCATCGCCGAGGAGGACGGCCTCGATCGCGAGGAGAACGACGTCTATCCCGAGGTCGTCATCACCGCGGACTAACGGTCCCGTCATCGTCTCCATTCTGGACCTTTCTGCTCGATCGGCGTCGGCCTAGACTGCGCCGATCCGCACTCGTCCCGCGAGGAAACGATGAAGATCGCGCTCGCCATTCGCCATGTCGCATTCGAGGATCTCGGCAGCTTCGCCGAGCCGATCGCCGCGGCGGGCTATTCGATCCGCTATGTCGAGGCGGGGATGCAGCCGATCCCCGCCGAGGCGGCCGACGCTGATCTCGTCATTGTGCTCGGCGGGCCGATCGGCGTCTATCAGACAGAGGAATATCCGTTTTTGGCGGATGAGGCCGCGCTGCTGCGCGCCCGGCTCGGGAGGGACGCGCCGACTCTCGGCATTTGTCTCGGCAGTCAGCTGATGGCGGCGGCGCTCGGCGCCTGCGTCTATCCGGGCGGCGCCGGCAAGGAGATCGGCTTCGCGCCGATAAGCCTGACGCCGGCCGGGCGCGACAGAGCGCTCGCCGCTCTGGTCGAGCCCGAGGCCGAAGTGCTGCATTGGCACGGCGACACTTTCGACCTGCCGGATGGCGCGGTTCTGCTCGCCTCTTCGGCGCTCTATTCGCATCAGGCCTTCGCCGTGGGGCGACGCGGCCTCGCTTTGCAGTTTCATCCAGAGGCGGAGAGGGACAGCCTAGAGCGCTGGTTCATCGGCCATACGGCCGAGCTTTCCGCCGCCGGCGTCTCCATCGCCGGACTGCGCGCCGCCGCGGCGGCCAAAGCCCCGGGCCTTTCCGAGCGCAGCCGGCGCTTCATCGCGCATTGGCTCGCCGATATCGTCGAATAGCCGACAAAAAGGCGCGGTCCGCGGACGCCGGGAATGCGTCGGTGGACCGCGCGAAAACGACGCCGCCGGGCCGAGACGGCGTCGCTGTCTTTCAGCCGAAAATCAGCCGCGAACCGAAACCTTGCGGAACGGATTCTCGTGGTTCGTCAGGAAGGCGTGACCGAACTCGGTCTTGTTCCACTCGACGGACTCGGCCGGCAGGAACTTCAGCCCCGTGATGGTGAGCGGGAAATCCTTGGTGGCGGAAACGCTCGCCAGCTTGATTTCCGTATTGCCCGGGCCGACCGAGAGATCGACGACCGGCGTGCCGTCCGCCTTGGAGAGACGCGCCCAGCCGGGCGTGCCGATGCCCGTGGCGACGACGGTCGTCTCGGCGAGCAGCGGGGCGGCGGCGCCATCGGCGGCGTCCGGGCCGAAAGCGGGAGACTGGAAGGTGAAGGTCGCCATCACCTCGCTGCGGGTGATCTTATGGTCCGGTCCGATCGGACGTCCCGTCGAATACAGAACCAATTTACCGCCATCGAGCGCCGCCTTGATATCGTCGAGCGTCGCCGAAGCGAAAGCCTCCGCCAGTCTCATATCGCTTTCTCCACTTTGCGAAATGCACGCCGCTTTTGCGACAAAAGCGACATGCGGGACAGGTTCTCATCCCGAGCGTCGCAATTGTCGTGCCGCGCGTCTCACAATTTCAGGAGATCATAAGTGTCAGCCGCCGAATAATTTCTCGAAAATGTTCTTCTCCTCGCGGGCGGGCGCGCGACGGCGCGCCGGGGCCTCTTTCGGAATATCGGCCGGCGGGAGCAGCGCCTCCAGCCCATGGACCGAGCCGGTCGCGCTATCGTCTTCCTCGTCGCGGGCCTGCCGGCGACGCGAGGGCCTGGGTGGCTCGGGCTCGGGATCGGAGGAGAAGAAATCGAGCAGCGGCGCGATCGGCGAGGCGCTCTCCGCCGTGGCGGGCGAGCGCCAAGAGCCGGAGGGCAGCGCCGCGACCGGCACGCCCTGATGCGCGGCCTTCATGAAGCGGCTCCAGACCTCGACCGGCAGATTGCCGCCCGAGACCTTCTTCGTCGGAGAATTATCGTCATTGCCGAGCCAGACGCCAGCGACCAGATGCGGCGTGTAGCCGACGAACCAGGCGTCGCGGAAATCCTGGCTGGTGCCGGTCTTGCCGGCGGCGCGCCAGCCCGGCAGCTCCGCCTTGCGCGCCGTGCCGGTGGAGAGCGTCTCCTCCATCATCGTGTTCATCATCGCCACATATTGCGGCTCGATCACGCGGCCATTGCTGGAGCCTTTGCGGAAATAGAGCTGCTTGCCGCCGGCGGTGCGCACCTTGACGATGATGTGCGGCTGCACGCCGACGCCGCCATTGGCGAAGGGGGCGTAGGCCGTGACCAGCTCGAGCGGCGTCACCTCCGACGTGCCGAGCGATATGGAGGCGTTGGGCTGCAGCTCGGAGGCGACCCCGAGCCGATGCGCGGTCTTCACCACTGTTTTCGGCCCCACCTCGAGACCGACGCGCACCGCCACTGTGTTGAGCGACAGCGCCAGCGCCTTGGTGAGCGTGACCGGGCCGAAATATTCGCGGCTGTAATTCTCCGGCTGCCAGCCTTTCACATTGATCGGCCCGTCTTCCCGCACCGTGTCCGGCGTGAGGCCATGCTCGAGCCCGGCGAGATAGACGAAAGGCTTGAAGGCCGAGCCCGGCTGCCGTTTGGCGGAAACAGCGCGGTCGAACTGGCTCTCGGCGTAATTACGGCCGCCGACCAGCGCGCGAATGGCGCCATTGGGATCGAGCGCCACAAGCGCGCCCTGGCTGACGCCGAATTTGTCGCCCTTCTTGTCCAGCTCCTCGGCGATCGACTTCTCGCCGACCTCCTGGAGCTTACGATCCAGCGTCGTCGTCACGACAATGTCCTGGTCGATGGCGCCGATCGTGTCGTCGAGCATGTCCATCACATAATCGGCGGCGTAATTTATGGAGCCGGCGCCGCGCTCCCGATGCGCGACGGCCGGGCGGCCGAGGGCGAGCTTGGCCATCGCCTCGGTGATATGGCCTTCCTGCGCCATCGCCGTCACCACTTGCGCCGCGCGCTCGGTCGCCCCTTCGGGGTTGCGATCCGGCGCCAGCTTGCTCGGCGCCTTCATCAATCCGGCGAGAACGGCCGCCTCGGCCAGCGTCACCTGGCTCGCGCCATGGCCGAAATAGCGCTGCGCCGCCGCCTCCACGCCATAGGCGCCGGAGCCGAAATAGACACGGTTGAGATAGAGCTCGAGAATCTGGTCCTTGGAATATTTGTGCTCGAGCCAGAGGGCGAGGATCGCCTCCTGGATCTTGCGCGTGATGGTGCGCTCCTGGGTGAGGAACAAATTCTTGGCGAGCTGCTGGGTGAGCGTCGAGCCGCCCTGCATGCCGCCGCGGCCGGTGACATTGCGCGTCAACGCGCGGGCAATGCCGATGGGATCGACGCCCCAATGGGAATAGAAGCGGCGATCCTCTATGGCGACGAAAGCCTTGGGCAGATAGGGCGGCAGATCGGCGAGCCGCACCGCGGCCCCGCCCGTGTCGCCGCGATTGGCCAGCAATTCGCCATTCGCCGCCAGAATGGCGATATTGGGCGGGCGCTTGGGCACAGCCAGAGTGTCGATCGGCGGCAGCTGCGCCGCATGATAGATGAAGAGGCCGCCGACGCCGATCGCGCCCCAGATGGAGAGCACGGCGCCCCAATAGACGAGTCCGCCGAGGCCGAAGCCGCCGCCCCTCTTGGCCTTTTTCGGCTTGGCGGCGCGCGCCGGCGGAGCGTCGCCCGGATCGTCCTCGGGCGGCGGCGCGCTCTTGCCCGATGCGCTCTTGCCCTTGCGTTTGGGTTTCGCCATGCGATCCTCTCGCTGGTCGGCGCGAAGCTCGCCGTTCCCGTCGCCGTCGAAACGCGGTTCGCGGCGTTGTTTCTCGCGCGCCATGGGGTCCGCCGCCTCGGTTTTCCTCTGGCCGCGGCGTGATGCGCGCGGCCGACGCCGACACTAGCTTTAATGCTGTCGATTTAAGGGCCGGTTAAGCAAAGAGGGGCGCCGCGCTTCGCCGCAATAGGAACTTATGCACAGAGCGCCGCGGCCCTTGCGCTATTCGCCGCGGCTTGCGAAAATCCCGCCCTTGCTATGAAAAACGCGGCATGGATCGAGCGCAATGAAAGTCACCATCGAGAGAGCGGCGCTATTGCGCGCCCTCGGACATGTTCACAGAGTGGTGGAGCGGCGCACGACCATTCCGATCCTCGCCAATGTGCTCATCGACGCCTCTGCCGGAACGCTGCTGCTGAAGGCGACCGATCTCGATCTCGAGATCACCGAGAAGGTCCCCGCCGACGTCGGCCAGCCGAGCGCCACCACTCTGCCCGCCCATACTCTTTACGACATCGTCCGCAAGCTGCCGGAGGGCGCGCAGGTCTCGATCGAGGGAACCGGCGAGCAGGGCCAGCTGACGCTGCGCTCGGGCCGCTCGCGCTTCAATCTGCAGAGTCTGCCGGAGAGCGATTTCCCCGATGTCACCTCGGGCGAGTTCACGCATAGCTTCTCGCTCGCGCCGGCGGACCTCAAGAAGCTGATTTTAAAGACGCAGTTCGCTATTTCCAGCGAGGAGACGCGCTATTATCTCAACGGCATCTTCCTGCATTCGACCGAGGTGGACGGCCATCAGCTGCTGCGCGCCGTGGCGACGGACGGCCATCGTCTGGCGCGGGTCGAGCTGCCGGCGCCGGCCGGCTCGGCGGGAATGCCGGGCGTGATCCTGCCGCGCAAGGCGGTCGCCGAGATTCTGCGCCTCGTCGAGGACGCAGATGGCGCGGTGGCGATCGAGCTCTCCGCCAATAAGATGCGCTTCTCCTTCGGCGAGACCGTGCTGACGACCAAGCTCATCGACGGCACATTCCCCGATTATAGCCGTGTCATTCCGGCCAATAACGACAAGCGCCTGACCGTCGAGCGCGGCGTGTTCCGCGAGGCGGTGGATCGCGTCTCCACCATTTCCTCCGAGCGCGGCCGTGCGGTGAAGCTGGCGCTCTCGGAAGGAAAGCTGGTGCTTTCCGTCACCAATCCCGACCAGGGCTCGGCGGTGGAGGAGATCGAGGCCGATTACGACGGCCCGCCGATCGATATCGGCTTCAACTCCCGCTATCTGCTCGATATCGCCGATCAGCTCGACAGCGATACGGCGCTGTTCCGCCTCGCCGATCCAGGCTCGCCGACGCTGATCCAGGACCGCGACGGCGCGAGCGCGCTCTATGTGCTGATGCCGATGCGGGTGTGAGGCCGCGCGAGCGGAGAGGAGCCGGCTCGCGATGGTTGCGAGATTTCAAGCGTTGTCCAGTCCGAGCTCGGCGCGCTTCTTCCGTGGGAGCCCTCGCGAGACGATCGAATAGGATTCGCGGATGTAGACGCGCAGCTCGGCGTCCGAGAGGCCCGGCTCCGCGAAATGCTGAATCCACTTTAAGCCGCGGGAGGCGAGATAGGGCGCGGGACGCAGGCCGGGTTGTTCCTTGAGCATCTCATAGGCGACGTCGCCGACCTTGAAGGTGAAGCGCGGCTGGCCTTCGTCCCAGCCGCCGATCGCGAAAACCTTCCCGCCGACCTTCCAGACATGCGAGCCGCCCCATTGCACCACATGGGTGGTCGCCGGCAATGCGCCGCAGAACGTGTTGTAATCGTCATATGTCATATGCGCCGCCTTTCTGGGGGCCTCGTCACTTCACCTCGAATTCCACCATCTCTATCGTCGTCGCTCCGGCGTTGCGCAGCGCGCGGGCGGGGCCGGCGTCGCGCCATTGGAAATCGCCCGGCTGCAAGGCCATGTTCTGCCCGGCGCCGTCCGCATCCGTCTCGATCAGCTCGCCGCCTTCCACCACGATCCGCACGCCGGGCGCGGTCTGCGTGAAGGCGGGCGTCGACTCGCCCGGCTTCAGCGCGAGACGCCAGCCGCGCAGCCGCTCATTGTCGATGATCTGCGCAAAGGCGGCGGGCCGCTTCGAGGGCGCGCGGCCGAGTGGTGCCTTCTGCAAAATCTCGAAGCCGACGATGCTCAGCGGCGCATCCCCGACATTTTCCGCTCTGTGAGTGAGGCTCTGTTTGGAAAAAGCGCCGAAGCCCACCGCGCCGCGGGACCAACGGATCGACGTCGGCGCGGGGTCGCCCCAATTCTGGACGAGGGTCGGGCTTTCGCGCACCACCACATAGGCGAAATCGCGCGAATGCTCGTGATAGGGCGCGACGCGATGCGGCGGCAGCAGCACATTCAGCATGGCGACCGCCTCATTGCGAAAGGTCGGCACATGGAAGGGCGTCCGCTCGACGGGAAGGATTTGCGCCTGCGCCGCGCCGCCCGCGCCGAGCGCCGCGGCAGGCCCGGCGGCCAGAGTCGCGACGAGCAGAAGGGAGAATGAAAATGTCCGCGTCACGCGCGTCTCCTGATGAACGCCCGAGCCTTGCCAAAGGTAGGGCCGTGACGCAATCTCGCCGCGCAGGCGAACCCAAGCGAGCGCCATGACATATCTCCTCACGCATTTCTGGGCCTGGGGCGTCTCGGCCTTCGCGGTCGGCGTAGCGACGGCGCTCTCCGTCGCGCGCCGCTCCGAGCGCGGGCCGGTCGCCGGCTGGCTGGTATGGTTCGCCCTCGCTTTCGCCGCGGGCGTTCCTGTCGCAATGCTCGGGCTGCTGCCGGGACGCTCCGGCTTCTGGCTGGAGACGGCGCTGCTGCTGTTTCCGGCCTTTCTCCTCGGCGCCGTGGTCGGCGCGCTCATCGGGCGGCATTCGCTGCGGGATAATGAGGGCTGGGCGCTCGGCCTCATTCCGCTGGCGCTCGTCTGGCTCGGCGCCGGCATTCTGGCTGGACGTTCCATGGAGCAGGATCTGCGGCGCAAGGCGGCGAGCGCGATCGAGAAGATGGGCGGCGATCCCGCCTATCTCGACGTCGCCGGCCGCGATGTCCTGCTGCCGCGCAATGCGCCAAATCGCGCCGTCGCGGCGGAAGAGATCGCACATATTCCCGGCGTGCGGGGAATCGCCGATGTGGACGCGCTGACGGGCGCCGCCGCCAAGAATTACGAGAACGCCGCCATTGCGCGGCGCGCGGCCCGAGAGGGCGAGCCGTCGCCCGCGGCCGAGCCCGCGCCCAACGGCGTCGCTGGGCCGGCGCAGAATGGCCAGCCGCGATCGCCCAATGGCGGCTCCGCCTCGGCGCCCAAGCCAACGCTCGAGCCGAAAGAGCAGGGGCGGGGAGGGGTGAGGCCGGCGCCTTCGACGCCATCCGCCTCCGCGCCGGAACTGGCGCGGCCCTCGGGCGCGCCGCCTTCCGAGCCGGCCGGCGCGGCGGAGAAGAAATATGAAGTCGGAAGAAAGGCGGAGACGGGCAAGCCTTCGGCGCCGGTCGAGCCGTCCGAATTCGCCGAGCCATCGGAGGTCGCCAAGCCATCGGAGGTCGCCAAGCCATCGGAGGTCGCCAAGCCATCGGAGGTCGCTAAGCCGTCAGAGCCCAAGCCGTCCAATTTGCCGAAGCCGGCGGCGGGGGAGGAGCCGAGCGCCGCGGTTCCGGCCAGCGGCGAGCTGAACCTCGCGAACTGCCAGAAGGCGGTGAGCGCGGCTCTCGCCAGCGAGCCGGTGCGCTTCGCCAAGCATGGCGCGGGCGTGCGGCGCGGCGCGACCGGGGCGCTGGACAAGGCCGTCGGCCTGCTGCAGCGCTGCCCGCAGACCGAGGTCGATGTGCGCGTGCGCGCCGAGGGCGGCGACCGCGCCGCGCGGGAGAAGGCGCGCGACCGCGCCGCCCGCGTCGTCGATTATCTCGGCCGCATGGGCGTCGAGCGCGGGCGCCTCTCCGTCGCCGGCGAGAGCGGCAAGCCGGTCGCCAAGGGCGCGCCGGAGGGCGAAAGCGGGAGCGGCGTCGATTTCCTGCTCTCGCCGCGCCGCTAGCGCTTTCCGATCGATCGGAATCGATCGATCAGAATTCGCTTCCAACGAAAGAATCTAGAGCGCGATCCGATCCAATTAGATCGGATCGCGCTCTAGCCGCCGCCTTCGCCGCAATGTGGACGCTATTGAATAGCCAAACTGCCGCGAGATTCGCACGTCGGCTTCCGGCGGGCGCAAAGAGTTGCGGGCGGAGCGGACGCCGTTCATGAGGCATAGGGCGAGCGGCGGGATTATGCGATCGAGAGGGGAGCGTTGGGAGTCGGGCGCCTGCTTTCCCGCCGTCTATCTTCCCGCCCTATGTCTCGCGCTGACGATCGTCGCCAATCCCGCGCGGGCGGAGCATCTGCGCGGCGCCATAGCGACGACGATGCTGAAGCCGACGCCGATCGTCGAGACGCGGGACGCGGCCGACAATGCGGATTCTCCCGATATTTCTGGAAAGCGCTCGGAACTGCGCAGCCTCGAGGAGACGATCACCGTCTCCGCCGAGAGCCGCCGCAAGATCGAGACGGAAATAGAGACGCTGCGCGCCGACCGCGCCAAATTCAACGCCGCGCTGGTCGATGCGGCGCAGCGTGTCGGCGTGCTGGAGAAGCGCGTCGAGGAGGTGAGCGCCAAGCTCGAGGCCTCGGTGCGGAGCGAGCGGGCGCTGGTCAAATCGCTCGCCAGCCGCCGCGCGCTGATCGGCGAGGTGCTGCTCGTGCTGCAGCGCATGGGGCGCAAGCCGCCGCCGGCGCTGCTGGCCAAGCCCGAGGATATTCTGGAGAGCATTCGCGCCGCCATGCTGCTCGGCTCCGTGCTGCCGCAGATGCGCGCCGAGGTGGAGACGCTCAAGACCGACCTCTCCGATCTCATCGCGCTGCGCGGGCGCATAGAGGCGGAGAGGACGAGCCTCATCGCCGAGCTCGAGCATTTGAAGGAGGAGCGCGTCCGTCTCTCCGCTCTGGTGGAGACGCGGCAGAAGGCGCTGATGCTGGCGCAGAGCGCGCTGGATTTCGAGGCCGAGCGGGCGCGCAATCTGGCTTCCAAGGCGACGAGCCTCAAAGAGCTGGTCGCCCGCATGGAGAGCGAGGTGGAGGCGGCCAAGCGCGCGGCGGAAGCGGCGCGGCGGGCCGACGCCGAGCGCGCCGCGGCCGACGCCGCAATGTCGCTGGACAGCCGCGCCAAGGCGCTGGCGGCGCCGTTCAAGGACCCCGCCCGTCTCGCTCCAGCCGTCGCCTTCGCCGATCTGAAAGGTCGATTGGCGCTGCCTTCGGCGGGGAACGTCGTCAAGCGCTTCGGCGCCTCGGATGGTCAGGGCGCGACCGAGAAGGGCGTCTCCATAGCGGCGCGCGAAAACGCGGTCGTGACCGCGCCCAGCGACGGCTGGGTGGTTTTCGCAGGACGCTATCGATCCTATGGTCAACTCTTGATCATCAACGCCGGCGGCGGCTATTATGTGACCTTGGCCGGAATGGACCAGATATCCGTCGCCGTCGGACAATTCGTCCTGGCCGGCGAGCCGGTGGCGAACATGGGCGGCGGCGCCGTCAGGACTGCGGCGGCCATTGCTATCGGCGCGAAACAGCCCATTCTCTATGTAGAGTTTCGCAAGGACGGAACGTCCATCGATCCGGGCCCATGGTGGGCGAAGCCGGAACTTCAGAAGGTTGGCGGATGATGCGCAAGGCCTCATTGATCATAACGGGAATCGTCATCGGGGCGGGATGCGCCACGCTCGGACAGCATGCGCGCGTATTGATCGGCTCCCCGGCCTTCGCCGCCGCCGCCGATACGTACAAAAATCTGAGCCTCTTCGGCGACGTCTTCGACAAGGTGCGCGCCGATTATGTCGAGCGGCCGGACGAGCAGAAGCTCGTCGAATCGGCGATCAATGGAATGCTCACCTCGCTCGATCCGCATTCGAGCTACCTCGACGCCAAGGGCTTCAAGGACATGCGGACGCAGACCGAGGGCAAGTTCGGCGGCCTCGGCATAGAGGTGACGCAGGAGGACGGCCTGGTGAAGGTCGTGACGCCGATCGACGACACGCCCGCGTCCAAGGCCGGCGTCATGTCCGGCGATCTCATCTTCGCCATCGACGACGACAATGTGCAGGGCCTCTCCCTCAATCAGGCCGTCGACAAGATGCGCGGCCAGATCAACACGCCGGTGAAGCTCACCATCCTGCGCGGCAAGGACAAGGAGAAGATCGAGGTCAAGCTCACGCGCGCCGAGATCCATATCAAATCGGTGCGCTCGCATAAGGAGGACGAGGATATCGGCTATATCCGCATCTCCCAGTTCAACGAGGAGACGTCGGACGGGCTGCGCACCGCGATCCACAAGTTCCAGCAGGACATGCCGGGCGACAAGCTCAAGGGCTATATCGTCGATCTGCGCAACAATCCGGGCGGATTGCTCGACCAGTCGATCCAGGTGGTCAACAGCTTCATCGACCATGGCGAGATCGTCTCGACGCGCGGCCGCACGGCCGATGAGACGCAGCGCTACAATGCGCGAGCGGCCGGCGACATCTCGCGCGGCAAGCCGGTGGTCGTGCTCATCAACGGCGGCTCGGCCTCGGCGTCGGAGATCGTCGCCGGCGCGCTGCAGGACCATAAGCGCGCGACCATTCTCGGCACGCGCTCCTTCGGCAAGGGCTCGGTGCAGACCATCATCCCGCTCGGCGGCAGCAATGGCGCGCTGCGCCTGACCACGGCGCGCTACTACACGCCGTCCGGCCGCTCGATCCAGGCCAAGGGCATCGATCCCGACATCACGCTGCTGCAGGACGTGCCGGACGAGCTGAAGGGCAAGGACGACACCAAGGGCGAGGCCTCGCTCAAGGGCCATCTGAAGAACGGCGAGGACGAGAAGAGCGGCTCGCAGGCCTATGTGCCGCCGGACGCGAAGAAGGACAAGCAGCTGATCGCGGCGGTCGAGATTCTGCACGGCAAGTTCAAGCCGCAGAGCGCGGCCGAGCAGGCGAAGCCGGCCGAGCAGCCCAAGTCCAAGGTGTCCAACTGATCGATCGATCGGGCGGAGCGGGCGCGTCCCTCTCCGCCCGTCGCGTCTCGTTCCGCAGGCCGTCATGATCGCGTTTTCGTCCTTAGCCAATCCCGCCGTTTTCCTGCGGCTGACGCAGCGCATCCTGCCCTGGCTGGGCGCCGCGAGCGCGCTGCTCCTGGGACTCGGCCTCTATCTCGTCTTCTTCGTCTCGCCGGCCGATTATCAGCAGGGCGAGACGGTCAAGATCATGTATATCCATGTGCCGGCCGCCTGGCTCGCCATGTTCGCCTATGTGGTCATGACCTCCGCCTCGCTCGGCGTGCTGGTCTGGCGCCATCCGCTGGCCGACGCCGCGCAGAAGACCGCCGCGACGCTGGGCGCCGCCTTCACCTTCATCTGCCTCGTGACCGGCTCGCTCTGGGGCAAGCCCATGTGGGGGACCTATTGGGTGTGGGACGCGCGTCTCACCTCCATGCTGATCCTCTTCCTGCTCTATCTCGGCCTCATCGCGCTGCGCCAGACGATGGAAGACTCCCCGCGCGGGGCGCGCATAGCGGCGATCATGACTCTCGTCGGCTTCGTCGATATTCCGATCATCAAATTCTCGGTCGACTGGTGGAACACGCTGCATCAGCCGGCCTCTGTGCTGCGCGCCGGCGGACCCACCATCGCCGCCTCCATGCTGTGGCCGCTGCTCATCATGGCGCTCGGCGCGACGGCGCTGTTCCTCGCGCTGCATCTGATGGCGATCCGCAACGAGATTTTGCGCCGCCGCGTCGCGCGGCTGGCGCTGCAGGTCGCCGCCGCCGGCGAAGAGGGCGGCGCTTCTGGACAATTGCTGGAGCCGGCGCAATGACCGAAGAGCATTGGGGCTATATTGTGCTGGCCTATGGCGTGACCGCCGCCACCATCCTCATCATGGCCTTTCGCATTCTGCTGGAGCATAGACGCCTCGCCGCCGAGCTCGCGCGGCTCGAGAAGAATGGTTCCGTCGCGAGAGGGGAGCCGCTGTGAGCGCCGAGGAGTCCGCGCCGCGCAGCCGTCTCGCGCTGTTCCTGCCGCTCGCCGTCTTCGCGGCGCTCGCCGGTCTCTTTCTCGTGCGGCTGTTCTCTGGCGACGCCTCGCGCCTGCCTTCGGCGCTCATCGGCAAGCAGGCGCCGCAATTCACGCTTCCCGCTCTGCCGGGGCTCGCGGGCGTCGGCGGCCTGTCCGGCGACGATCTGCGCAAGGGCCGCGTCAGCGTCGTCAATGTCTTCGCCTCCTGGTGCTCGCCCTGCCGGGCGGAGCATGCGCAATTGCTCGCCCTCGCCAAGGATCCAGCGCTCGCGCAAAAGGGCGTCGCGCTCGTCGGCCTCGCCTATAAGGACGAGCCGGCCAATTCGCTGCGCTTCCTCGCCGAGGTCGGCAATCCTTTCGCGGCGGTCGGCGTCGATCTTCCCGGACGCGTCGCGATCGACTTCGGCGTCTACGGCGTGCCGGAGACTTTCATCATCCGTGGCGACGGCGCCGTCGCCTATAAGTTCGTCGGGCCTTTGACCCGGCAGGCTCTGGAAGAGACCTTGCTTCCCGAGATCGAGAAAGCGCTCGCCAATACGCGCGCCGCGGCGCTCGCCGAGGCACCGAAGTAGGCTTCTATTAACCTTAACTTAACGTCGGCTGAGCCATTTTAGCTTTTGGCGGCGGTTCAGGATTCTCCATCGCTCGGGCCGCGTCGCACGGCGCGGGCGGTCGATCGACCACGTCTGCGCGCGCTCGCGGCGCGTTGCGAATTATTGCTTGCGGATGAGCGCAAATTAAAAGGGTGATCGGCTTGCGCGCTTTTATTCCGAGGGGTTTGCGAATGCGGTCGGCCGCGCTGCTGTCCGTCATCGCCGCCATCGCATTCGCGCAGGCCATTGCGAGCTGGCTCATCTTTGCCGGGGGGCCGGGGGCGGCGCGCGATCCGAGATTGGCCGCGCTCTTCGTCGGGCCCATCCTCATCTCGCTTCTCTGCATTCTCGGCGCGGTGGCCGTGCGCACGCGCATCGTCCGGCCGCTCGTCGCCGTCACCGAGGCGGTCCGACGGCTCGCCGATGGAGACACCTCCCATCGGCTCGAGATCGAGGATTGTTCCGAGAGCGTTCGGCGCCTCGCCGAGGCTTTCGTCAATCTTCGCCAGGTGATCCTCGCGCATCGCGCCAATGAGAATCTCATCGCCGAGGCCAACGCCACACAGGCGCGCATCGTCCAGCTGCTCGGCGACGGGCTGGCCAAGATCGCCGAGAAGGATCTTTCTTATCGGCTGACCGACGAGTTTCCCGGCTCCTATCGCCGGCTGCAGACGGATTTCAACACTGCGGTCGGCCAATTGTCGGAAGCGATCGGCGAGATGGCGGACAGCACGCGGCTGTTGGGCGCCGGCATGCAGGAGACTGTCGCCGCTGCCGACGATCTGTCACGGCGCACGGAGAGCCAGGCCTCCAATCTCGAGGAGACCGCGGCCGCTCTCGCGCAGATCACCGAGACGGTCACTCGGACGGCGGAGGACGCCGGCAATGCGCGGCAGATCGTCTCCGATATGAGCTCGGAGGCGCAGGCGAGCGGCGGCATCGTGCGGCAGGCCATCGGCGCCATGGGCGATATCGAGCAATCGTCGAAGAAGATCGCGCAGATCATCGGCGTCATCGACTCGATCGCGACGCAGACCAATCTTCTGGCGCTGAATGCGGGGGTGGAAGCCGCCCGCGCCGGCGAGGCGGGACGCGGTTTCGCCGTGGTGGCGGCGGAGATTCGCGATCTCGCGCGGCGCAGCGCCAAGGCCGCCAAGGAGATCGATACATTGATCTCGGTCTCCAACGCGCAGATCGGCCGCGGCGTCTCGCTCGTCGGCGACACGGGCGAAGCCTTGTCGCATATTGTCGAGGAGATCGCCCGCGTCAACGGCGTGGTGGCGGAGATCGCCGATCGCGCGCGTCAGCAGGCCGCCGCGCTGAACGAGGTGAATGGCTCGGTCCGCCAGATGGATATGATCACGCAGCAGAATGCGGCCATGGCGGAGCAGACCACCGCCGTCAGCCACGGGCTGCGCGAGAAGACGCGGCGGCTGATCGAGATGATCTCGCGCTTCCGCATCGCCCGCGATCTCGACGCCGCGCGCGCGGCCGGGCCGCGGCTGGTCGCCTCGGGCGGCGAAAATATCTATGAGCCGCGCCGTGTCGGAGCGCCCGACCGGCGCCTCGGCGCGAGCGACCGTCGCAGCAGAGCCTGGACGGATTTTTGAACGCGCATGACAATGAGAGCAAATCCATTCACCCGCATCCTTTCGCGCCGCGCCGCTGTGGCGCTGGCGGCCGCGCTCGGCCTTTCGGCCTGCGCCAAGACGACGCTGGAGATAGAGCCCGCGCCGGTCGATCCCGCGCTCTTCGTCGGCGCCGATTGCGCGCATCTCGTGGCGCGACGCGCCCGCATCTCGCAGGCGCTGATTTTCGCCGGCTCGGCGCAGGACCAACTCGCCGCGGACGATCGCACGCGCACGCTCGGCGTCCCGACGCCGATGGGCACGCCCTTCGACGACGATCGCGAGCCGCAGATCGCGCGGCTCAAAGGCGAGTTGCACGCCGTCAATGCGCAGATGGACGCGCAGCGCTGCGGGCGGGACTTTCAATGATCGAAAAGGCGAGTCGGCGACGCTGCTGCAACTACCGGTTGCGGTGCGGATTGATTCTGGCGGGGCCTTGCTATAGGGCTCGAATTGAGCGGCTGTCGCAAGTCAGCGTTTGGAGGTCGCCGTGACGCGTGTCGATCCGCCGTCCTCGCCGGGCGGCGACGCAGAGGCGCCCTCGCAGGGCGGGCTCGGCCCTATTTCCATCGCCGACTGCCGCGACCTCTCGCCGCAGCTGCGTCGGGATTTGGAGACGCTCGATTACGAGCTGCGCGGAGTCGCCAATCGCCTGCTGGCCGAGGTGGACGACGCCAAGGGAGACGCGGCGACCTTTCTGCGCGCAGCGACGACCGTGCTGCTGTCCGTCGCTGCAGGGCTGATGGAGACGGCCTCGGACCGCGCGCACGAGCCCACCGACGTCGGCGCGTTCAAGAACGCCGCCGAGGACGCCGCGCAATGGGCGAAGAGCCGCAAGCTGCGCGATCTGCTCGCCGACGACGACTGAGCGCGTGATCGGCGCTCAGAAGAATTCCAGCTCGCCGGCGGGGTGATCCGTCCGTCCGTCGTCGTCGTGATCGCCGAGGCGCGCCGCCAGCTCCGCGAGCTTGACGCTGCGCGCCGCGGTCGCGCCGTTGACCTGCCAATCGCCCGGCGCGAGCTCCGCCAGGGCGCAGACGAAATCCGATAGACCCGAGAGCGTCTGCTCGATCGAGTCGATCGCCTGCGCCGAATGGATGAGCTCGTGCTTCTCCTCGACATTGCTCCATTCGACGCCGTCGACCAGGCAATGGAGGCGGTCCGTCTCCTTGGCCGCGTTGCGCAGCTCTGCGGCCAGCCGCGAGAGGACCTCGACCAGCGGTTGGGGTCGCTCATGCGCGCCGCAGGGCGAGGTCGTCTTCGGCTCTGTCATCAGAACAGCTCCAGTGAGCCCGCGGCCGGCAGCTTCGGCAGGACGACCGGCGCCGGAGCGGCGGCGGGCGTCGGACCGGAGAGAAGGCTCTGCCGGGCGCGTCCAGACACGGGCTCGTATTCGACGCGCCTCCCTCTGTCGCCGCCGAGATGCTCGGCGACGAGGCGGATGCCTTCGTTCCTCAGAAAGCGCTTCGCGAATTCGGCGTTGCGCGCGCCGATGTCGGATAGGCCTTCCATCATGCGCGCGCCGCCGAAGAGCTTCCCTTCGAGATGGTCGCGGCGCGCGCCCTTCTTCAAGAGGCCGTTGACGAGCAGCTCCATGAGATGCACGCCATAACGCTCGGCCTCGCCATTGCGCGACGAGGTGAAGTCGCCGGGCAGGAGGAAATGGTTCATCCCTCCGACGCCGGCGCCGGCGTCCCGGAGGCAGGCGGCGACACAGGAGCCGAGCACCGTCGCGAGGACGATCCCGGGATCGTCGACCACCCTATACTCGCCTTGGATGATGTGGACTCGTTTCATGCCTGCGTTCATTTGCGTCACGCGATTTTGCCGATGATCGCTTCGAGCGCTTTTTTGAGAGCCGGAACGGTGAAGGGCTTGGTGAGGAAGTTGTTGACGCCGAGCTTCACCGCATTCTCGAGCAGCGCCTTGTCCGCGCGCCCCGTGAGCATGATGAAGGGGACTTTCTTGGTCGGATTGTAATTGCGGATCGCCTTCAGCAGGCCGAGCCCGTCGAGCTTGGGCATGTTGAAGTCGGAAATCACGAGATGCGCGGGAGTGGCCATCATGAATTGCAGGGCCTGCTCGCCGTCGCCGGCGAAAAAGATGTTGCGAACGCCGAGCTCCTCGAGACCGTCGCGAATGAGCATGCGGCTCGTGCTCGTGTCGTCCACGATCAAGACTCTCAACTGATCGGCGATGGACATGGAATTCCCCCGTACTGTTACTGGTTCGTCGAAGTGAGGATATGGGCGGCGATGCGCTGCAGCGTGAGCTGCTTGCCGACGCCGCCGATCTCGAAGGCGGCTTTCGGCATGCCATAGACGAGCGAGCTCGCCTCGTCCTGGCCGATCGTCTCCGCGCCGAGCTGGCGCATGGCCAGCAGGCCTTGCGCGCCATCGCGGCCCATGCCGGTGAGGATCACGCCGAGCGCGTTGCGACCCGCGCTCTGCGCGACCGAATTGAACAGGACATCCACCGACGGACGATGCCCGTTCACCGCTTCCATGTTGCTGAGGCGGCACCGATAGCCGCCGACGCTCTTCACCACCTCGAGATGCGCCGCGCCGCCGGGCGCGAGATAGACGCGGCCGGGCAGGATCGGCGCGCCATCCATGGCCTCGGCGACCTGCGGCTTGCACATGCGGTCGAGGCGCGCGGCGAAGCTCGCCGTGAACACCGGCGGCATGTGCTGGGTAACGATGGTCGGCGGACAATTTTCTGGAAAATGCGAGAGAATGGTGAGCAGCGCCTCGACGCCTCCGGTGGAGGAGCCGATGGCGACGAGGCGTCCGTCCGGCGCATAGCGCGACGTCGCGGTCTGCGCCTCGCGTCGCGCCGCGACGGCGGGCTCGACGCGGATCGGCCCGCTGCGCAGCGGCTCGTGGCGGCCGATGGGCGAGGCGGCGATCGCCTTGATCTTCGCCGGCAGCTCGTCGAAAGAGCGCGGATCCTTGGACGACGGCTTGGCGACGCAATCGAAGGCGCCGATCTCGAGCGCTTTGATCGTCGTCGAGGCGCCGCGCTCCGTCACGGTCGAGACCATGATGACGCGCGTCGGGCGCAGCCGCATGATCTTCTCGAGAAATTCGAGGCCGTTCATATTGGGCATCTCGACGTCGAGCGTCACCACATCGGGATCGAGCGTCTTGATAGCCTGGCGCGCCTCGAGCGGATCGGCGGCCTCGCCGACGACGGAGATCGCAGGATCGCGACAGAGCGTCGCTGCGATGAGGCCGCGCATGGTTGCGGAATCGTCGACGATCAGCACACGAACAGACATCTTACGAAATTCCTCTGGAGCGAAGCCGATAAGTGGTGACGCCGTCGTATTCGAAGGCGGATGTGGCCGCGCCGGACACGCGCTCGGAATGGCCGATGTAGAGACGTCCCTCGGGATTGAGGAGGGGAACGAAGCGGCTCCATATGTTCTCTTGCGTCTTCTCCTCGAAATAGATCACCACGTTTCGGCAGAAGATCGCATCGAAGCGGCCGCTCATCGGCCAATGGCCGATGAGATTGAGCTCGCGGAAGGAGACGAGCGCGGCGAGCTCCTCCGTCACGCCCCATTCGTCGCGGCCAGCGCCGAGCGGCGTGAACCAGCGGCTGCGCAGATGCGACGGCACCGCTTCCATGATCTCGCGGCTGTAGACGCCATTGGCGCCGGCGGCGACCATGTTCGGATCGATATCGGTGGCGAGAACCTTGACGTCGAGATCGGCCGCCTCCGGTATGACGGAGAGGATCGACATGGCGATCGAATAAGGCTCCTGGCCGTTGGAGCAGGCCGCGGACCAGATGCGCAGCCGCGCGCCTTTGCGCACGGCGGCGGCGCGCTTGGCCAGCACATTCTCCTCGAGATGCTTGAAGTGATGCGGCTCGCGGAAGAAGCGCGTCACATTTGTGGTGAGCGCCGCCATCATCTTCTGCCGCTCGTCGACGCCATCCTCGCTGACGATGAGCGCGCAATAGTCGCGGAAGCTCTCGAGGCCGAGGCTGCGCAACCGCTTGGCCAGACGCGAATAGACGAGCGTCGCTTTCGAGTCTGGAAGATAGATGCCGGCGTCCTCGTGCAAGATCGAGGCGATGCGCCGGAAGTCGTCCTGCGTCAGCAGGAATTCTCCAGGGACGAGCGGAGCCGTGGCGAGGTTGCGGGTTTTCATGCGGCTGCTTGCGATTCTATTTGGAGCGGCGCCCCACGCGAGGCGGGGCGCGATGTTGGCGGCGAGGCGGCTTATTCCGCCGCGGCCGGCATTTCGGCCACGATCATATCGGCGCGCGGCCGCGCCACGATCGCATCGACGTCGAGAATGAGCGCCACTCTGCCGTCGCCGAGAATCGTCGCGGCGGCGATGCCGTGCACATGGCCGTAATTGGTCTCGAGGCTCTTGATCACGACTTGGCGCTGACCCTGGATGGCGTCGACGAGCAGCGCGCATTTGGCGCCGCTTTCCGACTCGACGAGAAGCGCGACCTGCGATGTCGCCTCGATCGGCTCGTCGCGGTAGAGCAGCACGGCGCCGACGTCGATCAGTGGCGTGAAAGTGTTGCGCGTGGCGATGACGCGCGCGCCGGCGCCGAGCTCGTGCACGCTCTCTTTCTTGGGTTGCAGCGTCTCGATGATCGCGGTCAGCGGAATGACCAGAGTCTGTCCGCCGACGGTCACGACCATGCCGTCGAGTACGGCGAGAGTGAGCGGCAGGCTCATCGAGAAGGTGGAGCCGCGGCCGGGCACGGAGGAGATGGAGATGCGGCCGCCGAGCGCTTGAATCGCGCGCTTGACCACATCCATGCCGACGCCGCGCCCGGAGATGTTGGAGACCGACGAGGCGGTGGAGAAGCCGGGCAGAAAGATGAGATTGTCGATCTCGTCGTCGGTGAGATTTGCCTCAGCCGGTATCAGCCCTTTGGAGACGGCGATCTGACGCACGCGCGCGCGATTGATGCCGGCGCCGTCGTCGGCGACCTCTATGACGATGCGGCCCGAGCGATGCGTCGCGGAAAGTCGCAGCGAGCCTTCTTCCGGCTTGCCGGCGGCGATCCGGTCTTCCGCTTTCTCGATGCCGTGATCGACGGCGTTGCGGATCATATGAGTGAGCGGATCGGTCAGCCGCTCGATGACGGTCTTGTCGACCTCGGTCGTCTCGCCGTCCATGACGAGGCGAACGGCCTTTCCGGTCATCGACGCGACCTCGCGCACGGTGCGCGACATGCGTTGGAACACCGGCTTCACCGGCTGCGCGCGAATCGCCATCACGCTGTCCTGAATGTCGCGCGTCAGCTGCTCGAGCTCGTCGAGGCCGATCACGACGGAGGAGGCGCGCGAGAGGCCGGCCTCCGAAACGCGCTGCGACAGCATCGCTTGATTGATGACCAGCTCGCCGACGAGATTGATGAGGCGATCGACGCGATCGAGATCGACGCGGATTGTCGCCTGCACGGAGGCCGAGCCTTCGCCCTTCGCCGATTCCGCCCTGGCTGCGGCAGGATGCTCGTCGCTCGGCGCGGCGAAGGAGGCCGGCGTGGGATCGATGGCGACACTCGTCTGCTTGGGCTCGGCGACGGGGGCGGAGGCCTCTGGCGCCTCATGCGGCTCGAGCGACTCCTGCAGAGCCTCGAGCAGCTTGCCGACATCGGCCGTCTCGACTGAAAGCTCGCAATCCCATTCGACGAACTCGAACACCTCGCGCACCTGCGCTTCGGAAGCGCTCGTCGTCAGACGAATCGTCCAGCCGAGATAGGCGCCTTCCGGGTCGAGCTCCGACAGCAGCGGAATCTCGGAGATATCGCATTCGACGCTCATCTCGCCGAGGCTGCCGAGCTCGCGCAACAGGCGCAGCGACTCGTTGGCCTTGGCGTAAAGCCCCGCGCTCGGCTTGAACCGAACGATGAAATCCTGCGTCGCCGGCGCCTCCGGTTCGCCGACGTCGAAGATGGAATCGAGCGAGATGCAGACCGGCTGGAAGTCGAGCGCCTCGACGCTGACCTTGCCATCGTCGTCGCCATGTCGCGGGGCGCCGCCGAGCAGGGCGCTGAGCTCGTCCGCTATGACCTTCACCGCGCCCGCGTCGGCGCTGCCGCCTTCGCGCGCGGCGCGAACGAGATCGGCGAGCACGTCGGAAGCGCGCAGCAGCGTCTTGGTGACGGCCGGCGTCGCGGCGAGCTTGGCGGATCTTATGAGATCGAGCGTGGTCTCGAAGACATGGACGAATTCCACGAGCTCGTCGAAGCCGAAAGCGCCCGCGCCGCCCTTGATCGAGTGAACAGCGCGGAACACGGCGTTGACGGTCTCGAGGTCGTCGTCTCCATCCTCCATTCGGAGCAGCCCGCTCTCCAGCTCGACGAGCTGCTCCTCACATTCTTGAAAGAATGTCTGCTTGATGGCGGCCATCGGATCCACGGGCGATCTCCCTTGCAACGCTACGCTCTACACAGCCACGCGGCGAATCGCGTCCACGAGCTTCACGGGATTGAACGGCTTGACGATCCAGCCCGTCGCGCCGGCGCGGCGCGCGCGATCCTTCTTCTCGCCGTCGCTCTCCGTTGTCAGCACCAAAATCGGAACGCCGCGATGCTTCTCGTGCCGACGCACGCCTTCGATGAAGCCGAAGCCATCCATGCGCGGCATGTTGATGTCGGTGACGATGACGTCGGGCGTCTCCTTCTCGAGCACTTCCAGCCCATGCACTCCATCCTCGGCCTGCACGACGCTGAAGCCCGCTTCGGACAGAGCGAGCATCAGCATCTCGCGCATGGTTCGGGAATCGTCGACGGTCAGAATAGTCTTGCTCATTTCGTGCTTTCCTGTTCGGAAATGTCGGTGAAGGGAATGCCGAGCGTCTCCAGTGCGTCGAGGAGAGGCTCGGACGGATGGGCGACATTCAGGGGCAGTCCATCGGCCGTCCAGGTCGCATGCGCGGACAGCAGGACTTGGATGCATTGCGCGCCGACCTTGGCGACGCTCGAGGCTTCGATCGTCAGCGGATTGCCGCGCGCCTGCAGAAGCTCCGTGGCGAGCGGAGAGGCCGCGCGAATGTCGAGGATCTCGGGCAGGCTGACAGTGACCATCGGCTCGTCTCTATGTCGTTGCGGGGGAGGGCGAGGCTATGGCTCAAGCCGCGTCGAGAACCGGCTCAGGCAGCAGATTCTGAATGGTCAGCACGCTGATCATCTCGTCGCCCGCGGCGACGACGCCCTTCACGAATGTCCGCGCGATCTCGGAGGCGACCTCGGGAGTCGGTTGAATCGCATCCTGCGTCAGCGTCAGAATATTCGACACGGCGTCGACGAGGAGGCCGACGACTTGCCCGGCCGATTGCACGACGATGACGGCATGACGCGCCGTCGGCTCGCTCTGCATCAGTCCGAGACGCGTCGCGAGATCGATGACCGGCAGCACGGCGCCGCGCAGATTGATGACGCCGCGCACGAAAGTCGGCGCATGCGGCAATGGCGTGGCCGGCGTCCAGCCGCGAATTTCGCGCACCGCCATTATGTCGATGCAGAATGTCTGGGCGCCGATGTGAAAGGCGATGAATTCCTTCGCCTCGCTCGTCGCCACCCGGGAAATCGTCTCGGCCATGATCAGAACTCCTCCCAGCCTTCCTCGACCTGCGCAGGCTGCTCTTTCGGAAGCGCGCCGCCACGCGTCGTGACGCGCCGCGGCTGCGCCTTGTTCGTCGAAAGCGGCATTTGCCGCTTGGGCGCAAAAGCCGCGGCCTCGCCGCGCTCGCCGAGATCGAAGGCGGCGACGGATGTGGCCAACCGCTCGATGTCGCTCTTCAAGCCATGGCTCGCGGCGGTCGTCTCCTCGACCATTGCGGCGTTCTGCTGCGTGAACTGATCCATTTGGGCGACGGCCGTGTTGACCTCTGCGAGGCCGGTCGCCTGCTCGCGCGCGCCATTGGCGATCTCGACCACTACCTTGTTCGCCTCGACCACCTGATCCACGATGCGATCGAGCGACTTGCCGGTCTGCGCGACCAGAGTCACGCCATCCTCGACCTGCGAGGAGGATGTCGAGATGAGGCTCTTGATTTCGCGCGCGGCTTCCGCCGAGCGCTGGGCGAGCGCGCGCACCTCGGAGGCGACGACGGCGAAGCCGCGTCCCGCCTCACCCGCGCGCGCGGCCTCGACGCCGGCGTTGAGCGCGAGAAGATTGGTCTGAAAGGCGATCTCGTCGATGACGCCGATGATCTGGCCGATCTGGCGCGACGAGGTCTCGATGCGCCCCATCGCCTCGATCGCATTGCGCACGATCTCGCTGCTGCGCGTGGCGTCGGCCTGCGCCTCCGAGACGACGCCGGCCGCGCGCTGCGCGCCATCCGACGTCTTATGAACCGTAGCGGTGATCTGCTCGAGCGCCGCGGAAGTTTGCTCGAGGCTCGCCGCCTGCTGCTCGGTGCGCTGCGCCAGCGCATCCGCCGCTCCAGCGATCTCGCCGGTGCGCGAGGTGAGGCCGTCTATATGGCCGAGCATATCCGCGAAGGCGCCGCGCAGCTTGTCGAGCGCGACATTGTAGCAATGACGAATCTTCTCGTAATCAGAGGAGAAGGGCTCATTGAGCCTGTGCTTGAGATTGCCGGCCGCGAGGCGCTCGAGCCCTTCCGTGAAGGACTTCATGAAGAATTCATGCGCAGCGACATAGCCGCGCGACTCGGCGTCCTGCGATGCGCGGCGCTCGGCCGCGGAGCGCTGCTCCGCGCTCGCCGCATCGGCGCGGCGACGCATGTCGCTCTGCAATGTGGATCGAAGACTCTCGAGGGCGTCGAAAACGGCGCTCAGCTCGCCGCCTTTGCCGCTGTCCACGACCGGCGTCTCGAGATCGCCATTACGAATGCGCTCTAGCGCGGCGACGAGAGACGTTGTCGGACGGGATATGCGGCTCGAGACCACGCGGTAAGCGGTGATCGCGCCGATGAGCGACACGCTCGCTCCGACGGCTCCCCATAGAGGATCGAAGGAGACTGCGCTCTGCAGCATGTGCGGACCGAGGGAAACTATGGGACCGACCGCGATTCCGATGATGGGCGCAACAAGTCTCGCGTATGTTTTCACCGCTGTGCCCCCGCTGCTGAAGTAACGACGCTCGGCTTCCGTCGCGACGTACGACCTCGCTATCGCTGAGGCAGACGAAAGGACGCGAGGTCCCGTCACGCGCGCGAGGCTCCACGCGGGAAGCGGTGTCGCGTTGGTTCGACTGATCGTGCGGAAAGAGGCGCCCCCGACGGGGACATGCCGGATCGCCGGCATATCGAGGCAGCTTCATGCTTTTGACCGACGTCTGAACGGTCAACCCGATATGCTTACAGCCTAGCGATAGGCGGTTAAATCTTCATTAGCGGGCTATAGAGGCGTCCGCCGCTGGCGGACGCCGCGATTCGACATAAATGGACACGCCGCTGCGCCGACGATTCGGCGCATCGCTCCACCGATGGATCAGGCCACGCGATGCGCGGGGATATAAGGCGTCACTCGCGGCGAAGCGCTCGCGATGTCGCTCTTGTGACGATTGTCGATCGCAGCCACTGTCGGCTTGTGCATCGCCGGCTCGTTTGCTTGACCATTCGCGCCGTCATAGATGCTCGACAGCTCGCCGATGAACCGCTCCATGGCCTTCAACGCCTGATACTCGGGGATCTGCGTGAGCTGTTCGATCATCTGCTCGCGAAGCTGCTTCAATTCATTGATCGGGTGCATTGTGGAGTCTCCCAGGAACGGCGGGTCGTTAAGAAATTAGTAATCAAATCTGGTGCGAGCCTTGCGCCGCTTCCGTGCTACTCATTGAAGTGAATAGTATGGGCCGCTCATCCGCAGCAGCAATTTCTCATTGTGCGGCCAGCGGCCCTTCATTCGGCAGCCGGCGTCGACGCCATTCTGCCATATCACATTGGCCGCCAGCAGCGCGCCCTGCTGATCGTCATAGAGAATGATGGAGCGGGGCAGCGGCACGCGCTGGGCGAGGCGCAGCCGAATGCCGCCGCCCGTTCGGTTTCGGTAGAGAAATTCCGTCAAAAAGCGTTCGTCGCCGTCGAGGATCTTGCCGGACTGCAAATGCACCGGACGCCGCGCCTCCCGACGACGCTCGATGAACGACGGCGGCTCCTCCACGACAACGGAATAAGTGACGACGCCCTCGCGCGGAAGTATTCGCGACGTGACCGAGCGAAGCCATGCGCCTGCGCCCATGTCTCGCGCCTTCATGCCGTTCAAAAGCGGCTTGATCGCATCTCGTCTCGTCAACTCCAACGCCCCTCTAGTCGATCGCGCCGAGCTTCTCGGAAAGTCGAGCCTCCCGTCGGCGTGTGAAAGATAGGAGCGCGATATTATTTCAAGGTTAACCGTTTTCACCGAAAGCGTCATTCGCGCGCAGCCGACAGCCTCACGCAAGCCTCGAGACTTCTAATCCCGGCGTCTCACGGATATGAAGGAATGACAGATGACGGCGAGCGCGCTTTTCAACACGTCGGTTATGGGCATGTCGGCGCAGACCACGGCGCTCAGCGCGGTCGCGGAGAACATCTCCAACTCGAGCACCGTCGGCTATAAAGAGGCGACAACCCATTTCCAGACGCTGTTGACGAGCTTCAACGGCGGCGGCGGGGACGTCGACGGCGGCGTCAGCGCGAGCAATGTCATTGAAGTCACCAAATCCGGCACCACCCTCACCACGACATCGGCGACCGATCTCGCCATTCAGGGCGACGGATTTTTCGTGGTCAGCGACGCCGCCGGCAACAGCTATCTGACGCGCGCCGGCTCATTCCTTCCCGACTCGCAAGGTCGGCTCGTCAATACGGCCGGCTATTATCTCATGGGCTACAGCTCGTCGGCCGCCTCCGCGCCGACGGATCCGTCCGGTCTCACCGCCGTCGCCATTCCTTATGGCAAGGAGATCGCCACAGCTTCGACGGAGGGCTCGCTGACCGCCAATCTTCCGTCCACCGCCTCGACGATCGCCGCGGCGGATCTGCCTTCCGCCAATTCGGCGTCGGCGACCTATTCGAAAAAGACGTCCGTCACCGCCTATGACAATCTCGGCAATGCCGTGACGCTGGACGTCTATTTTTCCAAAACGTCGTCGAACGAATGGGAAATGTCGGTGTTCGACGCTTCGACTGCGACGGATGGCGGCTTCCCTTATTCGTCTGGCGCGCTCGTGACTCAGACACTCAATTTCTCGGCGACAGACGGCAGCATCACCGGCGGCTCCAGCGCGTCGATCGCCGTTCCGAACGGCTCCACGCTCACGCTAGATCTCAGCGGCATTACGCAGCTCGGCTCTTCCTACTCGGTCTCCAATCCGACGATCAACGGCAATGCGGCCTCGCAGGTCAGCAGCGTCAGCATCGCGAAGGACGGCACGCTCAGCTATGTGCTCGGCAATGGCCAGTCGGTATCCGCCTATAAAATTCCTCTCGGCACGGTCGCGAGCCCGACCAATTTGCAGGCGCTCTCGGGCAACACGTTCGCCGTCACCAAGGAATCCGGCGCGGCCTATCTCGGCGACGCCAATTCTGGAAGCATGGGCGCGATCGCATCCGATCAGCTCGAGGGCTCCACGGTCGACCTCGCCACCCAATTGTCGAATATGATCGTCGCGCAGCGCTCCTTCTCCGCCAACAGCCAGGTGTTCCAGGTCGCGTCCGAAGTGATGCAAGTGCTGAACAATCTGAAGTAAGCGACAAAAAGATAGGCGGTCGCCATGTCACTCACGAATGCCGGAGCGATCGCCAATCAATCGCTCGGAACGATCGCCGCGCAAATAAATGTCGTATCACGCAACATAGCCGGAGTGAATGTCTCCGGCTATGCGACCAAGACAGCGCTCGTCTCCACGAGCTCCAATGGCGGCGCGCAGATCGATGGCGTCGCGCGCGCCACCAATGCGGCGCTCGTTCAGAACTCCCTGCAGGCCACCGCTATGCAAGCCTCGGCGGCGGCGCTGTCTTCCGGCTTCGATCAGATAGATCAAGCCCTCGGCCTCTCCTCCGGCACGGCGTCCGACACCGGCACGAATCGCTCGCCGGCGTCGCTGCTCTCGGCGCTGAAGAGCGCGCTGCAGAGCTATAGCGCATCGCCTTCCAGCGCGACGGTTGCGCAAAATGTGCTCTCGAGCGCCAAGGCGGTGGCCCAGGCGCTCAACACGGCCGATTCGACCGTCCAGCAATTGCGCACGCAGGCCGATAGCGAGATTGCATCTTCAGTCGCGAATATCAACTCGCTCCTGTCACAGTTCCAGCAGGTGAATTCCGAAATCGTCGCCGGCACGCAGGTCGGACGGGATGTGTCCTCCGCCCTGGATCAGCGCGAGTCCCTGCTCAAATCGCTCTCTTCCGAGATCGGCGTCACCACGGTCACGCGCGCCAATAATGATATGGTGATCTACGCCGACGGAGGCGCGACCCTCTTCGAGACGACGGCGCGATCTGTGACGTTTCAGCCCACAGGCGCCTACACGGCCTCGACGACGGGCAATGCGGTCTATGTCGACGGCGTGCCAGTGACGGGCGCCTCCGCCTCCATGGCGATTCAATCCGGCAAGCTGCAAGGCCTCACGCAGCTTCGCGATGTCGTCGCGCCGCAATATCAAAGTCAGCTCGACGAAACCGCGCGCGGGCTGATCTCCGCTTTTGCGGAAAGCGATCAATCTGGATTCGGAACGACGGCGCCGGGGCTGTTCACCTATTCCGGCGCGACGTCAGTGCCCGGGGCGAGCGTCGCGCCGGGCCTCGCCGGCCAGATCATCGTCAATCCGAACGCCGATCCGAGCCAAGGCGGCGACCTCGACAGATTGCGCGACGGCGGCATTTCCGACCCGACCAACTCCGCCTATCTCTATAACACGACCGGCGCCGCTGGCTACACGGATCGCATAGACGAGCTCGTCGCATCCTTCTCGACCGCGCAGAGCTTCGATCCTTCAGCGGGCCTCGGCTCCAGCCTGTCGTTGATAGACTTCGCGACGTCCTCCCTGGGCTGGTTCGAAGCGCAGCGGCAACAGGCGACGGATACGGAATCCTATCAGTCGACCCTGCTGTCACAGACCACCGACGCGCTCTCCAACGCGACCGGCGTCAATCTCGATGAGCAGCTGTCCAAAATGCTGGATCTGGAAAACTCCTATCAAGCGTCGGCGAAGCTCATCTCGGCCATAGACGCCATGTATACCGCGCTCTTCCAGGCGCTCTGACGAACGGACGGCAAATGGTCTCGATCACCTCGACCCAATCGCTCACCAATGCGCTGCGACGGTCTGTCCTCGACGTTCAGACGCAGCTCTCGAAGACCCAGGCGGAAGTCTCGACCGGCCGCCTCGCCGATATCGGCCTCGGCCTCGGTTCCGCGATACAGCAGGACTATTCCTACGGTTTTCGCGCTGATGATCTCGCGGCGCTCACCGCGAGCAATAATGTCATCACGACGCGCCTCAGCGCGACGGATACGGCGCTGAGTTCGATCGCCAGCACGGCGCAGAATTTTCTGCAAACGCTGGTCAGCGCCCAATCTGGCGCCGGCAGCGATCCCGGCGCCATCAAGGGCTATGCGGAGTCGGGACTGAAGGCTCTGATCTCGACGCTCGACACCAGCGTCGACGGCGTGCAGATTTTCGGCGGCGTCAACACCGGCGTCGCGCCACTCGCGGACTATTTCTCTACTTCTCCCTCCACCGCGAAGCAGGCGGTCGATCAGGCGTTTTTCGGCTCCTTCGGCATCGCGCAGGGCGATTCCGGCGCGAGCGCGATCACCGACCAGCAGATGCAGACGTTTCTCTCGGGTTCATTCGCCGATCTGTTCTCCGCGTCGGGGTGGAGCAGCAATTGGTCCAGCGCGACGAATGAGACGGTGACGAACAGAATTTCCTTGTCGCAGACGTCCGAGACCTCTGTTTCCGCCAATGAGACAGCCCTGCGCCAGCTCGCTCAGGCCTATACTATGGTCGCTGATCTCGGCGTCGATTCTTTGAGCAGCTCCGCATATCAACAAATTCTCGAGACTGCATCGGCGACAATGTCTGACGCAATATCCGGGCTCACCAGTCTGCGAGCGACCGTCGGCGTGATGCAGAAGGGTGTCTCGGATGCGAACGACTCGTTGTCGGCGCAGCGTGACATGATCACGACGCAGATCGGCTCGCTCGAAAACGTCGATCCATATGAGGCGTCGACGCGGCTGAACAATCTGACCACTCAGCTCGAGACGTCGTATACGCTGACCGGAAAAATTCAGCAGCTCACGCTGTCGAAATATATCTGAGCGAACGCATGACCCGAAGAGAATCGCATGTATCGTAATGTCTATGCTCAGACGGTCGAAGACTCCCCCGCTGTGGCCCGTGGTCGAGAGCGCGCCTTGCTCGAGAGGGCTATCCGGCTGCTCGCAGTGGCCAAGGTGAAAGGCGTGCGCAGCAGCGAGTCCTTCGAGGCGACCGCGAATATGCGCCGAATCTGGACTGTCTTCATCGAAGATCTCGGCAGTGACGGAAACGCGCTTCCCGAGGCGTTGCGAGCCTCGCTCATCTCGATCGGCCTCTGGATTCTTCGTGAGCTCGAGGCGATCGACTGCGGTAGGTCGGATAATTTCGACGGCGTCATCGAGATCAATCAAATGATCGCCGATGGACTGAGCTGAGGGCGGCATGAATATTTCGTTACGGCGGGGCGAGAAGCTCTATCTCAACGGCGCGGTGATCCGCGCCGATCGAAAGGTCTGCATCGAGCTGCTCAATGACGTGACCTTCCTGCTCGAGAATCATGTGATGCAGGCGAAGGACGCCACGTCGCCTTTGCGACAGCTGTATTTCGTCGTGCAGCTGATGCTGATGTCGCCGAACGATACGGCGGCGGCATTGGACATGTGCCGCAGCATGCTGGCGTCCCTCAACACTGCCTTTCCCGACCCTCGAATTCTCAACGGGCTGGCGCTCGCTGCGAAATATGTCGAGGACAAGCGAATGTTCGATGCGTTGAAGACGATCCGCGCGCTGTTTCCATTCGAGTCCGAGATACTGGCGCCGAACGGGGCGCAGGACAGCGGCAAAGCAGCCTGAGGAGGGCGATACAGTGACTGTGACCTCGACGACCGCCGTCACCAATGCGACCTCGAGCTCGAGCTCGACGTCGTCTTCGAGCAGCTCGACGCAGACGCTGGGCTACGATCAGTTTCTGACGCTTCTCGTGACCGAGATGAAGTATCAGGATCCGACCAAGCCGATGGATCCGACCGAGACGGTCTCTCAGCTCGCGTCGTTTTCATCGGTCGAGCAGGCGGTCAAGACGAATGCGACGTTGACCTCGATCTTGAACTCCAATCTGCTCACGCAAGCGAGCTCGTTCATCGGCAAGACGGTGTCGTCCTCGGACGGCTCCACCTCGGGCGTCGTCGCCTCGGTGTCGACATCGAGCTCCGGGGTGACCGCAACTCTCACCAATGGCGCGACGATTGCTCTCGGGTCGGGCGTCACGGTGAGCGAATGAACGAGGCGGACGCGCTCGAGATCATGCAGCGCGCAATCTTCACCGTGCTCATTGTCTCGAGCCCGGTGGTCGGCGCCGCAATGGCGGTCGGCATCGTCATCGCGCTGCTGCAGGCCCTCACGCAGGTCCAGGAAATGACCTTGACCTTCGTGCCGAAGATCATCGTGATCTTTGTCGCGCTCGGGCTCTCCGCGCCATTTGTCGGCGCGCAGATCCAAGCGTTCACCGACTATGCGTATTCGCGTATCGAGAAGGGATTCTGAAAGCGGCCGCGCCCGCGACGTCGCGGGACGCTAGGCGGCGCTGGGGGCGAAAGATGACCGACGTCGCATTGGCAGGTGGCGCGCCCGAGGGACGCGCGAAGGACGTCGGATTCGCTCTGGCGATCATCTTCATCCTCTGCATTTTTTTCCTGCCGATCCCGCCTTTCCTCATCGACATCGGTCTCGCGTTCTCGATTGCGCTCGCCGTGCTGATATTGATGGTGTCGCTCTGGATCCAGAAGCCCCTCGAATTTTCGGCCTTTCCGACTATTCTCCTCGTCGCGACGATATTGCGTCTCTCGCTCAACATTGCGACGACCCGCCTCATTCTCGGACATGGAGCGGAGGGAACGGCCGCCGCAGGATATATCATCGCCGGCTTTTCCAAATTGGTGATGAGCGGCGACTTCGTTATCGGTCTCACGGTCTTTGCTATCATCGTAACGGTTAATTTTTTGGTTATCACCAAGGGCGCGACGCGTATTGCCGAAGTCGGCGCGCGCTTCACGCTCGACTCGATTCCCGGCAAGCAGATGGCGATCGACGCCGATCTCTCGGCCGGGCTGATCGATGAGAAGCAGGCGCAACTGCGGCGTCGCGAGCTGGAAGAGGAGAGCTCCTTTTTCGGTTCAATGGACGGCGCCTCGAAATTCGTGCGAGGCGACGCTATCGCGGGTCTCGTTATTCTCGCGGTGAATATTTTCGGCGGCATCGTTATCGGCGTCACGCGTCATGGCATGCCTTTGTCGAGCGCAGCCGATGTGTTCACCAAGCTCTCCGTCGGCGAAGGTCTCGTCTCGCAAATTCCAGCGCTCATCGTCTCGCTCGCCGCGGGCCTTCTCGTTTCGAAGGGCGGCACGCGCGGCTCGACCGAGCAGAACATCGTTCGTCAGCTCGGCAATTATCCGAAGGCGCTCTACGTCGCTTCGTCTCTGCTGTTCGTGCTGGCGATGATGCCGGGGCTGCCGCTCACGCCCTTCATGATGCTGGGCGGCGCCATGGCCTTCGTCGCCTATTCCACGCCGAAGCAGGCGGCGAAGCTCCGCGCGAGCGAGCAAGCCAAGAAGGCGGAGGATGACAGGCGCGCGCAGGCGGAGGCCAAGGATTCGATCCGTGAGTATTTGAAAACTCCGGGCGTCGAGCTCTGTCTCGGCAAGCAGCTGTCCGCCCGTCTGCTGATGTCGCAGGACGAACTCGCGCATCGCGTCGGCAAGATGCGGCGCAACTTTGCGCGTCAGTATGGCTTCGTGATTCCAGAGATCAAGCTCACCGACGATCTCGCGCTGAAGCAGAAGAGCTATCAGATCAAGATCCACGGCACTGTCGTGACGACACAGGAATTGCAGCTCGGTCAGCATCTCATCATCGTCGGGCAGGGGCGCCAGCCCGATCTTCCTGGCGATGAGACGGTCGATCCGGCTTTCGGCCTCAAGTCGTTCTGGATTCCCGATGCGCTCGTCGCCGAGGCGCGGCGCGAAGGATTCGAGCCTGTCGATCCGATTTCCGTGCTGCTCACGCATCTTTCGGAAGTGCTGCGCAATAATCTCTCGCAGCTCTTGTCCTATCGCGATGCGCGCATGCTGCTCGATCGTCTGGAGCCCGAATATCGCAAGCTGATCGACGAGATGGTGCCGAATCTCATCTCCAATTCCGGCCTCCATTCTGTGCTCAAGCTGCTGCTCGCCGAGCGCGTTTCGATTCGCAATCTCGATCTCATTCTGGAGGCGGTCAGCGAGGTCGTTCCTTATGCGCGGCGCGCGGAGCCGATCGTCGAGCACGTGCGGACGCGGCTGGCGCCGCAAATTTGCGGCGAGATAGCGGTGAACGGCACGCTTGGCGTGCTCCGTCTCGGCGCGCGCTGGGACTTGTTCTTCCACGAGAGCCTACGCCGAGACGCCAAGGGCGAGATCGTCGAGTTCAACGCCGATCCCTCGCTCATCGAGCAGTTCGGCCAGGAGGCCGGGGCGGCGATTCGCGAGCGCATAGAGCGCGGCGACGTATTCGCGGTGGTGACGACGCCGGAAGCGCGGCCTTACGTAAAAATGATCATCGGTCGTCTCTTCTCGGCGCTACCTATTCTGTCGCATCTCGAGATCGCGCGCGGCGTGGAGATCAAATCGCTCGGGACGATTTCGTGACGGCGGGGCTGACGAGCGTCGTCACGACGCTCTTCGTGCTATTCTGCAGGATCGGCGGCTGCATCATGACGATACCTGGCTTTTCGAGCCAGAGGGTGCCGGTGCGCGCGCGATTGTTCATCGCTATCGGATTGACGGTCGCATTGGCCCCCGCGCTCGCCGACGTCGTGACGCCAGTGGTGGAGAACGCCACGCCGGGCGGCGTTCTCTTCGTCGTGCTCGGGGAGCTTGTCATCGGCGTGCTGATCGGCTCGATGGCGAGGCTGTTCTTCTTCGCGCTGGAGACGTTGACGACGGCGGCGGCGATGACGACCGGCCTCGGAAATATTTTGGGAGCGGCGATCGAGGAGACCGAGACGCTGCCGGCGATGAGCTCTTTCATCATGCTCGGCGCGACGACGCTCATCTTCGTGCTGGATCAGCATTGGGAGATGATTCGTGGCCTTTTCGCATCCTATTCTGCAATTCCCGTGAGGGATGGAATGCCGGTGGACGGCATGTTGCGGGAGTATTCGAATGTGCTGTCGCAGTCGTTCCTGCTCGCATTGCGCATCAGCAGCCCGTTTCTTTTGTTCGGCTTCATCGTCAATCTCGCCTTTGGCTTTCTCAATCGCATGACGCCGTCGGTTCCGGTCTATTTCGTCTCGACGCCGCTGCTAATCGGGCTCGGCATCTATTGGTTCTATGTGATGGCGGATGATTTCTTCACGGCTTTCGCCTCGGCGTTCGGCGCTTGGCTCTTGTCGGGATAATGGCGATGAATTGGAAAAATCAGCGGCGGATTCTCGCGGTGCACGAGCAATTGCATCGCATAGAGGTGGGGCGCTTGTCTCGGCTCGAGCGAAGGGCGCTGGAATTGAAGGAGGAGGAGACGCGAATTGTCGAATGCCTCGACGACAACCGCACGATGATCGCGCTCTTCCCCGAGGTGGTGCTGCAAAGGCTGAAAGCCAATATTCGCCAGCAGCAAGAGCTTCGCAAGGAGGTCGATCGGCAGACGAGCGTGACCTTGGAGCAGGCCAAGCGCGTGAAGCAGGCGGAGCGGCTCGTCGCCGACGCTCAGATGGAGCGCGACCGTGCTATGGAGGCGGAGGCGCTGCGTGAGGTGATCGAGCATTGCGCGAGGGCGCGCGACTTCAGCGCGCCGTAAGTCTGCGCATGTAGAAAAGTCGCAGTCGAAGGATTGGAGACCGATGTCGATCTTTCCAGCAACTGATCTCGTCACGGAAGTCGCCAGAGCCGCGGATCCTGTTCGTCGCAATGCGGCGGTCACGCGCCTCAGCGACGTCTCCAACGCTACGCCGACCAATGTCGATGGCTTTGCGGCCGTTGTCGCGGATAATGGCAAGGGGTCGATATCGGCCAAGCCGTTCGTCGCGACGCCGGTGGTCTGGGATGGGACGGCGGCTGTGACGCGGGCGACGATTCGGCCCGGTGAAGCGACGCAGAAATTCGAGGCGTTTATCATTCAATCGTCGCTGGAAACGATGCTTCCGAAATCGGAAAACGGCTACTTCGGTCATGGGACCGCGGGCGATGTATGGCGCTCGATGATCGCCGAGCAGATCGGCGATCAGATCGCGAAAGCGGGCGGCCTCGGACTGCGCAAGCTGCTCGATCGCAATTTGGCGTCGAGCGACGAGCGCGCAAAGACATCATGAGGTCGTCGACGCTGTCGACGATCGGTGATTGAACTCGGTTCGAATGGATATGGGATATGGCTGCGCATCGATATAGCGATGAGAGAATGAGTGGAGCGCCATTTCGGAGCGATCATGCTCAGGAGGCGCGGCGTGCGGCTTTCGTCGGCTGCGTCGATCGGCTGACCCGGCTGATAGAGCGCGAGACGGAGGCGCTGCGATCACGCGCCAATGTCGACTTCGAGGATTTCAACGCGCGCAAGACGCACGCGCTGTTGGAGTTTTCGCGCGCCTCGCGCGCGTATGCGGCCCCGCGTTCGGCGGCGATCGAAGCGAAGATCGAATTGCTGCGCGCGACGCTCGTCGAAAATGGACAACTGCTGGAACGGCGGCTTCGCGCGATGCGCGAAATTGCCGGCATCATGATCTGCACGATCGAGCTTGCGGAGTCGGACGGAACTTATTCCACGAGAGCGTCTTTGGAACGTTGATCTTGGAGTCCTATCGATGATGCGCATGGTTTTGATCGGGATCTGGGCTTGCGTGGTGACGCTCGGCTCGACCTTCGGCGCGTCCTATTGGAAATCGCATCGCAGCGCGCCGGGAGAGGCGGCGCAGCATGCGGAAAAGCTCGAGGTGAAGAAGGTCAAGCCGATCACCGTTCCGATCATCTCGGAAGGGACCCTCAAGGGCTATATTTCTGCGGAGTTCGCTTATGTCGTCGAGGCGTCGAGCAAAGGCGGACACGGCGGCGGCGGCGCGCCGGTGGACGCCGACAGCTATGTGATGGACGAAGCGTTTCGTCGACTCTATGCGGACAATAATCTCGATTTTCGACGGATCGAAAAATACGATCTCAACGCGCTGACGAAGGAGCTCACCAAGAGCATCAATCAGCGGCTCGGTGGCGAGCTCGTGCGCGAGACATTGGTCAAGAGCTTCGCCTTCGTCCCGAAAGACGACATCCCACACTGAAAAAAAGGCTGGCCGGCGAAACGCCGGCCAGCGCCTTTGTCCGTTCATCGAAGAGCTTGGAACGGCTTTTGTCAGCCGACCATCATATAGCCGAGGAAGCGTTGCGAATCGATCGGGTCGTAGCCGAGGCGCGCACGCAGCTTCTTGCGAAGCTTGCTCACATGGCTCTCGACGACGTTCTCCTCGACCACATCGTCGAAGAGACCATAGACCGCATTGAAGATCTGCGACTTGGTCAAGCGGCGCCCGCGGTTCATCACGAAATATTCGAGAATCCTGCGCTCGCGGCGTGGCAGGTTGAAAGGTTCTCCGCGCACCAGCGGATCGCGGCCGTCGAAGAACACCTGCATCGGCCCGACCACTGCATGATCGCGGCGTGTCTCGGCGCGGCGCCGAATCGCGTAGACGCGCGCGAGAATCTCTTTCACATGAATCGGCTTGCGCACGACGTCATCGACGCCCGCTGTGAACAGGCCGAGCGTCTGCTCGAGCGACGGCGCCTCGTTCATCGCGATGACGGGCGCTTGAGAGCGCTTGCGAATGAGCTTCGGCAACTCCTCGCGCTCCGGGCACTCCCCGATCAGAAAGGCCTCCACCGCGAGCATATCCGTCTCGACCGCGGAGTCGACCCAATCGATGAACTGCCCGGAACAGAACCCCGCCGAGGAGATTCCCTCCTGGCCGAAGTGGCGCGCATACCCACTCGTCACCAGTTCACGCTCATCGACGATTATGAACATTGCCGTCCCCTTGACATCCGTCTCGCCCTGGCAATCTGCGCGAATCACTATAGGGACTACTTAGCCGCATCGATTCCGCGGCGTCAACGAAATAGTAACCAAATAAAGTAATGCTTTCTTTACCAGCCTGTGTCTCGACGCGAGTCGCGCGCCGCGACTCGTGCAAGCCACACGCAAGGCGGATCGGTCAGCCTATGCGGCGTCGAAGATGGGCGTCGAGCCAGATCCCGGGCCATATCCAATGTCAAATTTGCGAAAGGCGCTTCCGCTCGTCGCCGCGGCGGCGTTCGTGTCATGCGCCTTCGCCGTTGCGGCGGAGCAGAAGAAGGCGGAGCCTGTCGCCAAGGAGGAGCCGCCGCGAATGAGAGAAGCGCGCGCTGCGCCGCCGCCTCCCGACGCGCGGCAATATTGCGCGGATATAGCGGCCGCCGCCGGCGCCGCGCGCAATGCGCGGCAAGAGAAGGAGCTGCTCGACATCGAACAGCGAATCGCCAAGCGCACCGCGGAGCTCGAAGCCAAGCGGGCGGAGCTGCAGGATGTGCTCGATCGCTATGATTCGCTGCTGAAGCAGACGGACGAGCGGCTCGTCTCCATTTATGGACGCATGCGGCCGGAAGCCGCCGCTGCGCAATTCGCGAATATGGAGGAGGACATGGCGGCGGCCATGCTCATGCGGCTGCAGCCCAAGCAGTCTAGCGCGATCCTCAATGAGATGGAAGCTGCTCGCGCCGTCGTGCTGACCAAGAAGGTCGCCGCCTTGTCGAGCCTCGTCGGCGGCGGAAAGAAGCAATGAAGCATCTGGCTATAGCGATCGGCTCGGCGCTGGCGCTGGCGGGATGCGCGACGGACCCGCGCGACATCGGGCGCGAGCCGCATATGAGCCCTGTCGGGAGCGGCTTGTCCGCCTATGATGATCAGCTGCCGACCGGCTCCGTGCGCCCGCCCGCCCTCGGGCCGCAGATGCGGCTGGACGAGAACAGGGTCAATCTCTACCGCGACGTGCGCGCGATGACGGTCGGCGATGTCGTCACCGTCAATATATCTATGGACGACAAGGCGGTGCTCGGCAATTCCACTGATCGCTCGCGCGATTCCAAGGTCAAGACGACTTGGTCGTTTCTGTTCGATTTCCTCGCCGGCGCATCATCGGCGCCGCCCGAGCGCAAATGGACCGGCACGGTCAATAATGATCTGCAATCGAGCAGCTCGACGCAGGGGCAGGGGTCCATCAACCGATCAGAGCAGATTCGGCTTTCTGTCGCCGCCGTCGTCACCGCGGTTCTGCCCAATGGCAATCTCATGCTGCGCGGATCGCAGGAGATTCGCGTGAACTACGAGCTGCGCGTGCTGACGATCGCCGGCATCGCGCGGCCGCGCGACATCGGCAAGGACAATATGATCTCCTATGACAAAATCGCCGAGGCGCGCGTCTCCTATGGCGGACGTGGGCGATTGACGGAGGTGCAGCAGCCCGCATGGGGGCAGCAGGCCTACGACATATTCGCGCCGTTCTGAGACAGGAAGGGGAAGGAACGTGGCCGCGCCGTCTGGCACCTCCAACGCCGCCGAAACGCATTCGTCGTCCTCCGGCCAGCTGGCGCTCGCGCTCATCGTCGCGACGGTGCTCGGCGCCGGGGGCGGCGGCTTTTTGGGCTTCACGCTGACCGGCGATCCGGCCACGGCCGCAAAATCCGGGGAGCCCGCCCCGGCCGAGAGCGCGGCGCCGAAAAAGAGCGCCGAGCCCGTCGATAAGGGACATGGCGGACATGGCGCCGCCGCGCCCAGCGAAGGCGCGAAGGATGCGCCGCTGGCGAAGATGAAGCTCAAGGAGCTCGCGCCGATCGTCACCAATCTCGCCGTGCCGGAGACCGGATGGGTGCGCCTTCAGGCGTCGATCGTCTATGACTCCCAAGCCGTGCCGCAGCCGGACATATTGATCTCGCAAGTGACCGCGGACATCGTCGCCTTTCTGCGGACGATGACTCTGGCCTCGCTCGAAGGCTCGGACGGCCTGCGGCGTTTGCATGAAGATCTGACCGATCGGGCGGCGACACGGTCAGAAGGGCATATTCAGGAGGTCATCATTCAAGCTCTGGTCGTTCAATGAAGCGCGCCGCCGCTCTCCTTCTACTTCTCCTCCTCACGCCGACCGCCGCTGTGGCGCAGGGGTTCGATCTCAACGCCCTGCTGCCTTCGGGCGGCGGCGCGGCCAGCGGAAGGATCGTCCAGATCCTCGTTCTGCTGACGGTGCTCTCCATCGCGCCGGGCCTGCTCATCATGGTGACGAGCTTCACCCGCTTCGCCATAGCGCTGTCGTTTCTGCGCAGCGGCTTGGGGCTGCAGAGCACGCCGGCCAATCTCGTGCTCATCAGCCTCGCTTTGTTCATGACCTTCTATGTGATGGCGCCGACTTTCGACGCGGCCTGGAAGGACGGGCTGAAGCCGTTGATGGACAATAAGATCACCGAGGTGGAGGCGTTCGACAAAATCTCGCAGCCGTTCCGCAAGTTCATGATCGCCAATGTGCGTGACAAGGACATCAAGCTGTTCGAGAATTTGACCAAGGACAAAGGGACGACCGGAGATTATGAGAAGCTCGGTCTCCAGGTTCTCGCCCCCGCCTTCATGATCTCCGAGCTGCGCCGCGGCTTCGAGATCGGCTTTCTCATCGTGCTGCCCTTTCTCGTCATCGACATGGTCGTCGCGGTGATCACAATGTCGATGGGCATGATGATGCTGCCGCCGACCGCTATCTCCTTGCCGATCAAAGTGCTGTTCTTCATCCTCATCGACGGGTGGAATCTCCTCGTCGGCAGCCTCATCCGCTCTTACGGCTGAGGCGGCGTCCACAGGGAGCGCCGGCCGCCGAGCGCGGCTCCAAATCCCTGTTAGCCCTTCATTAATCGCATTTTTCGTGAATTGTGGCGATCCTCCGCCCGGCGTGTAATATCCGATTGTCGAGCGCGGCCATGCGGAACCGCAGGCGCGCCGTCGACAGAGTTCTTCGGATAGGGCCGGGCGCCCAAGGCATGATGCCGCTTCCGTCGAGCCGGTGAATTTCCGGGATGTCGCGTTCACCTCATCCAAGGATCGACGAGTCATGTCCAGCATTTTGACCAACGCCTCCGCCATCACCGCTCTGCAGTCGCTGCGCTCGGTTCAGTCCTCGCTCGCCTCGACCCAGAAGGAGATTTCGACCGGCCTGAAGATTTCTTCGGCCACCGACAACGCCTCCACCTGGTCGATCGCCCAGACGATGAAATCCGACCAGGGCGTTCTCTCGACCATCAGCGACTCGCTGTCGGTTAGCTCCTCAGTGCTCAACGTCGCCACCGCGGCCGTGACCAACGCCATCTCGGTCATCAACAACATCAAATCCGCTGTCGCGCAGGCAGCTCAGCCGGGCGCGGACACGGCGAAGATCGGCACCAGCCTCACCGGCCTCAGCGATCAGCTCAAGAGCATCGTCACCTCCGCGAACTTCAACGGCCTCAATCTGCTCGATGGCTCGCGCAGCACCTTCAATTCCATCGCCTCCTATAGCGACGGAACCGGCACTGCGGCTTCGGCGCTGAACACGATCGACCTCAACGTCACGGCGCTGATCGGCGGCGGCGGCGCCTCGCCCGTGGTCGCGGCCGGCGCCGGCATATTGGAGGCGGCTCAGGCCACCGGCGCTACTGCGGCGACCGATTTCACGAGCCTTTCGGCGAGCGACGTCGCTTCGGCCGCGACGATCACCGACACTCTGTCCAACGCCGACAAGGTGATCGCGGATCTCACGAAATACGCCTCGCAGATCGGCGCGACGCAGAGCAGCGTCAACGGCCAGGCCGCCTTCATGAAGACCCTGAACGAGGGTCTGACCGCGGGCGTGAGCTCGCTGGTCGACGCCGACATGAACGAAGCCTCGACCCGCCTGCAGGCCTTGCAGACGCAGCAGCAGCTCGGCGTCCAGTCGCTGTCGATCGCCAATCAGAACAGCCAGATCATTCTGCGCCTGTTCCAGTAATTCGCCGCCGACCCTTCTTTTCCGGCAAGAGGCCGCGCCCTTCGGGGCGCGGCTTTTTTTTGTCTCGCGCCGGCGCCGGCGCATTTGGCCGCTTAGACCTTTGTTAAGGTTATCTAGTTAGGTTAACCACCGTGCAGGCTGTGCTGTAACCGTCGATGCCGGAACGGTTTCGACGGGTCGTCGAGTGGATTTGGCTCCCGCGATGTGGCGCTCCGCCGATGACTGCTTCGGATAGGGCTCCCGAGCCCAAAGGCATGATGCCGTTTCCGTCGAGCCGGTGAAATTCCGGGATGCCATTCGTCACTAGTTTCACCCCAAAAGGGATCGATGAGTCATGTCCAGCATTCTCACTAATCCATCGGCTATCACGGCCCTTCAGTCGCTGCGGGCGACGCAGCAGGCGCTTGCGAGCACGCAGAAGGAAGTTTCGACGGGCCTCAAGATTTCGAGCGCCACCGATAACGCCTCCACCTGGTCGATCGCCGAGACGATGAAGTCCGATCAAGGCGTGCTGTCGACGATCGGCGATTCGATGGCGGTGAGCTCATCGCTCCTGAACATCGCCCAGACCGCCGTCACCAATGCGATCTCGGTGCTCAACAACATCAAATCGGCGGTCGCGCAGGCGGCGCAGCCCGGCGCCGACACGGCGAAGATCGGCACGAGCCTGACCGGCCTCAGCAATCAGCTGAAGAGCATCGTCGCTTCGGCCAGCTTCAACGGCCTCAATATTCTGGACGGCTCGCAATCGTCCTTCGCCTTCATCGCCTCTTACACGGATGGCGGCGGCTCGACCGCTTCGGCGCTCAACACGATCGATCTCACAGCGACCGCGCTGATCGGCGGTGGCGGAGCCTCGCCTGCGGTGGCGGCGGGCTCGGGCATTTTGGAAGCCGCGCAGGGAACGGGCGCGACGGCCGCGACCGATTTCACCAATTTATCGGAGACGGACGTCTCCTCGAGCTCGGTGATCACCGATTCGCTGACCAACGCCGACAAGGTGATCTCCGATCTCACCAAATATGCGGCGCAGATCGGCGCGACGCAGACGACGATCACCGGTCAGGCCGCTTTCGTCAAAACATTGAACGAAGCCCTCACCAATGGCGTCAGCTCGCTCGTCGACGCCGACATGAACGAGGCCTCCACGCGCCTGCAGGCGCTGCAGACGCAGCAGCAGCTCGGCGTGCAGTCTCTCTCGATCGCCAACCAGAACAGCCAGATCATCCTCAAGCTGTTCCAGTGACGCTTTCGACGATCCGAGGAAGGGGCTCGCCGCCGATGGCGAGACCCTTCCTCGTCTGAGCCGATAGAAGCGGCAAAGTTCGCGCAAGCCACCGACGGCACATTGGGGCACCGCATCGCGTCAACCCGATGAAACGCCCCCAATGGATCGCCTCAATCAGCTGCGAGACAATCTGCTCGGACTTGGTCCCCGCAAGCTCGCCGCCCTCGCCATGATCTTTGTCCTCGTCCTGGCGGTGACCGGGGTCGGGGCCTTCTATCTTTCCCGTCCGAACTTCGAGGTTCTCTACGCGGGCCTCGATAGAGAGGATGTGAGCCGCATCGGCGCCGCGTTGAAAACGAGCGGAGTTCCCTTCGACATCAACCCCGAGGGCAACGCCGTCTCCGTTCACTACGGCCAAGCCGCTCAAGCGCGCATGATGCTCGCCGAACGAGGCCTGCCCCAGAGCGCCAACGCCGGCTACGAGCTGTTCGACAAGGTCGGCTCGCTCGGTCTCACCTCCTTCATGCAGGAGGTGACGCGCATACGCGCGCTGGAAGGCGAGCTCGCCCGAACCATTCAGCTGATTCGCGGCGTGAAGGCTGCGCGCGTGCATATCGTGCTCGCCGACGAGGGCTCGTTCCGCCGCGCCAAGCAGCCGCCCTCCGCCTCCGTCGTCATTCGCACGGAGAGCCCCGACGACTCCAAAGCCGCGCATGCGATCCGACATCTCGTCGCCGCATCCATTCCCGGCATGACAGTCGATCAAGTCACGGTGCTCAACACCGATGGCATGCTGCTCACCACCTCCGAGGGCGATGAGAATGACGCTGTGCCCGGCAAGACGCTGACGCTCGAGCGCACCGTCGCCAAGGATATTCAGGACAATATCCGTCGCACCCTCACGCCTTATCTCCGCTTGTCGAATTTCCAGGTGAGTGTGCGAACGCGTATCAACACGGATCGCAAGCAGACCAATGAGACCATCTTCGATCCCGAGTCGAGGGTCGAGAGATCGGTGCGCGTCGTCAAGGAGAATTCGACGTCGCAGAACAACAGCACCACCGGCTCTGCCGGCGCGGACCGCAATATTCCGCAGGACAATAAGCCGTCCGCATCCGAGGGGAAGCAGTCCAACGACGAGAACAAGAAAAACGAGGAGCTCACCAATTTCGAGCTCTCGTCCAAGACGATCACCACCGTCAGCGGCGGCTACACGGTCGAGAACATCTCCATCGCCGTGCTGGTCAATCGCGCGAGCCTCGGCGCGCTCGGCAAGGATGCGCCAAAGCCGGAGGCGGTCGAGCGCCAGATCAAGGAGATCGAGCAATTGGTGTCGACGGCCGCCGGCCTGCGCAAGGAGCGCGGCGATACGGTGAAAATCTCCGCTGTCGAGTTCATGCCGAATGAAAATGATATGGGTCCGGTCGAGGCGCCGGGCTGGGCGGATGCGCTCACGCATCAGCTGGGCTCGGTCATCAACGCGCTGGCGCTGATCGCCGTCACTGTGATGCTCGTCATCTTCGGCCTGCGTCCCGCGACGCGCGCTCTGCTCGCCGAGACGCCGAGCGCGGCGCTCGCCGAAAGCGCCTCGCCTATGCTCGATCTCGATGGCGGCATAGAGCTGCCCTTCACGCCGCTCGAGGCGCCGGAGTTCACAATGGCGGCGGCGATCGATACGGGGCTGATCGAGGATATCGCCGATCAGGAGAATCCCACCCCGCAGAAGCGGCTCGAGCAGCTGATCGAGGCCGATGAGATGCAGGCGGTCGCGATCCTGAAACAATGGATGTACGCGGAGGGCCGCGTTTGATGGCGCGCTCTGTCGCCTTCTATCTCCCCTGCTTCGACGAGCCGCCGAAAATCCTCGCGCCCGAGCCGCCTTCGCTCGCGATCGACCTCGACGAGCCGGAGCCGGAGACGGCGATCGAAATGCCGGAGCCGGAGCCGGAAGATATCCGGCCCATTCTCACCGATGAGCTGCGGGAGCAATTGCTCGAGGAAGGACGCGCCGCCGCCAAGGCCGAATGCGACGAGACGATCGCGCGCGAGCGCGCCGCCGTCGCACAGCGGCTGGAGGAGGAGCGGCGCCGCTGGTCGCGCGATGAAGGCGAGCGGCTCGGTCGTGACTTTCGCGATTCGCTCGGTCGTTATTCCGCGCGCATCGGCGAAGACGTAGAGCGCATTCTCGAGCCATTCGTGGTGCGCGAGATCAGAGAGAAGATGCTCGTCGCTCTCATGGAAACTCTGCGCATCCTCATCGCCGATCGCGAAAATCCGGTGATCCATCTCAGCGGTCCCATGGATCTGCTCGAGGCGATCTGCGCCAAGCTGAATGGCGAAGATATCGCCACCAAGATCGAGGATGTCGGCGGCGTTGACGTGCGTGCGCGTCTCGACGCCACGACGATCGAGACGCGTCTCGGCGAATGGATGGCGCAGCTGCGCGAAGGGGATGACGCCGTATGAGCGATCATGAGGAAAGCGAGATCATCTTCATCCGCAAGAAGCATGGCGATGAAGAGGAGGGCCATCACGGCGGCGTCTGGAAGCTCGCCTTCGCCGACTTCATGACGGCTATGATGGCCTTCTTTCTGGTGATGTGGCTCATCAATTCCACATCGAAGGAGACCAAGGCGGCGATCGTTCAATATTTCAATCCTGTTCAGCTCATCGACTCGAATCCCGCGCATAAGGGGCTGCGTGATCCGGCCGAAGCGGGGCAGGGCAAAAGTCAGCAATCCAGCGCCGCGCCGGACAAGGGCGCGCCAGCGTCGGCGCCGCCGGCTTCGGCGGAGAAGGAGAGCCCGCAGCACGAGGCCGCGCTCCTTTATGACCCGATGTCGACTCTCGACGAGATCGACAAAAAGTCGGCGCAGCCTTCGTCCTTCGGCGACCCTTTCGATCGCAGCGCCCATGGCGTCGGCTATGTGGACGAGCGCATCGAGGACAGCGGCTCGCCGGACAAATCGACGACGGCCGAGCCGATGGAAGGTCCGCGCGCGAAGCCTGCGCCGTCGACGCCGCAGGGCAAATCTCCGGCGCAGCCTGCGCGCGGGGCGGCTTCGGCGTCCGGCGAGGACAAGAAGGGTGAGGCTTCTGCCGCGAGCGTGAAAGCCGCGTTGGAAAAGGTCGTCAAGGCCGAGGTCGCAGCTCTGCGCGCTGCGCCGCATCTCGAGGTCGTGGAGACGTCCGAAGGATTGCTCATCAGCCTGACCGACGACGCCAATTTCTCTATGTTCGCCGTCGGCTCGGTCGAGCCGCGACCGCAGGCCGTTCATGTCATCGGAGAGATCGGCAAGCTCTTGGCCAAGCAGAGCGGCGATATCGAGCTGCGCGGCCACACCGACGGGCGCTCTTACAAATCGGCGACCTATGACAATTGGCGCCTGTCGTCCGACCGCGCCAACATGGCCTATTACATGCTCGTACGGGGCGGCTTTCCCGAGAAGCGCGTGGTGAAGATCGCCGGCTATGCCGATCGTCGGCCGAAGACCCCCAAGGAGCCGCTCGCGGCGGTCAATCGCCGCATCGAAATTTTGCTGCGCAGGAGCGAGCGTTGAAGATAAAGGTGCGAGCCTCCGTTCTCGCCGCTGGGCTGATCTTTGGTCCGACATGCTGCGCCGACGCCGGCGAGCTCACCGAGCAGGTGCGCGCGCTCAACACTCTGCAAGGCTCGATGGTGCAGGGCGCCGCTGGCGCAAGGGGCGCCATTCCCGCGCAGATCGAGCGCATAGAGCAGGTCGTCGCTTCGCTCGAAGCCGACGATTGGAAACAGAAGAGCAATTCCGCCGCCGCCGCGATCTTTCTGTTCTGCGGCGGTCCGTCGCGCTCGATCCGAAAGATTCTCGACGCCCATCTCATCCCGGATGGGGACACGCCCCTCGTCGCCGGCGCTGTCGCCTATGCGGAAGGACGGAATGAGGAGGCGGTCAAGCTGCTGACGCCGATCGATGCGCGAGCGCAGGCCGACACGCTCGCGGCGCATCTGGCGTTGATCCAAGGCGGGCTGCTGATCGGCTCCGATAAGGCGAAGGCGCGCGAGCTGTTCGATCTCGCGCGTCTGCTGATGCCGAGCTCTCTCGTCGAGGAGGCCGCATTACGACGTGAGATGTCGATCGTCGATGTGACGCAGGATCCCACCAAATTTCTCGTGCTCGGCCGCCGCTACGGCTCCCAATATGCAAGATCGCCCTTCTCGCGCAATTATTGGGACGAAATGCGTGCTGCGACCTTGCGCGCGGCCGCCATTGGCGACAATTCGCGCTTGAGCGAATTCCGCGGTCTGCTGAAAGGCGCCTCGCCAGGATTGCGCTTCGAGACTCACATGGGCGTCGCGCGGCAGGCGATATTGAGCGGCCGCGTCGCTCTGGCGATCAACGAGACCCAATATGCAGGGCCTCTCGCAGACACGGCCACGGCCCGCGCGCGCGTCGAGCTCTATCGCGCCGCCATCGCCGGACTCACCGGCGAGTTCGAGACGGCGGAAGCGGAGTTTCAAAAAATAGATCCGAGAATTCTCCCTTCGGCCGATGTCGAGGTTCGCAATATCGTGACGGCCGCGATCAGCCGTCTGCAAGGCGTCGCCGACGGCGTGTCATCCGCCGCGGCGAGCGCGCCGGCGCAAGAGGAGACGCGTCCCGATTCGATGGTCGAGCGTTCTGCGCAGCAAGCGCTGACCGACGCCGACGCGCTGCTGCAGCGGGCGACGCGCAGATGACCGTCGACGCTCTGTTTCCCAATCTTCAGACCGCGCGTCTTCTCGGTCGCCAAACGGATGCGGCTTCGTCCGGGCAGCGCGAGTCCGATGCTGCGGACGTCGATCAATTCGCTTCGCTGCTCTCCGATCTCGACGATAGAAGCGCTGTCGTTGCCCGCGCCTCTCTCACGGAAGCGACGACGGATGATGCCGGCGTCGACTCCAACGAAGCTCCCTCGGTCGAGGCGACGAGCAATGCGCCGTCGCAGATGCAGGCCTTCATTACGGTCCCGGCGCTGGACATGAGCTGGCGGCCCGCCGTGGCGGCGCAGGCGCCATCCGATGAATCCACAGACGCCGTGGCGCCGCCGCGTGCGGAAGCGAGATCGCGAGCCGATGTCGCCGCCAATGAGGCCGCGATGCGCTCGTCGAGACCGATCGCGATCGAGGCCGATGGTCGTATCGCGGAGAGCGTTGACGTCGCGTCTCGAGCCGCGGCCTCATCTGAGCCAAAAGCTTCGCAGCAGGCGCCGTCCGCTCGTCCTGTATCCTCGCTGCAGCGGGCCGAGGGCGCTTCCAGCGCTCGACGCTCCGATATAGCTGCGCGGTCGCCGTCCATCGCGTCGGCGCATGTCTCCGCGGAGGCGCGGAGCGACGCTTCGAGCACATTTGCGTCGCGGCCCGCCTCTTCACGCCCGGACTCGACAGCCGGGCGGATCGCCATCGCTTCTTCGGCGAATGATGTCGGCGCAGGGTCGTCCGATGACGACAGAACTGCCGTCGCCGCCACTCTTGCTCCATCCAGCATGGCTGCTGCGGTCTCGCCGGATCTCGCGCGAAGCGCGGCCGCGCCGCAGCGAGATCCGTCCACGGCGCGCGCGGCGAATTCGCAAGCGCGCCCGCTCGACGCGACCCCTTCGGCTCGACCTGCCTCAGAAGCTACCGCGCCGCGCGTTTTCGCCGCTTCGGACACGCCGATACGCGCGGCGGCCTCCTCGCGCGCCGATCTCTCGCGCGCCGATTTCTCGGGAGCGGATGTAACGGCTTCGGCGCCGCCTCCTCGCGAGGGGAGCGCAGAGCTCGGCGCCGACAATCGCCAATCGCCGCATCCCCTCGATAGCGCTCTAGCGATCCCCAGCGATAAGACCTCAGCCGCTTCGATCGACGCGACAGTCGCTCGGAGCGGCGAGTCGTCCATCGCATCTCCCGCTATGACGTCTTTTGTGAAATATGCGTCGTCCGATGATTCGGCGCCTTTCGCGTCGTCCATCGCCATGGCGTTCGAGGACGAGCGCGCGTCAGCAGCAGAGGCGCCTGTCGCCTCAAATTCCGTATCGGCTCCGCTCGAGGAGACAGACGCGCAGGAGCAGACACAACGAGCCCTGGTCGTCGATCGGCAGTCGGATCGCGCTCCCGTGCAGTCGACGCCGTCTGCGATGGAAGCGCAGACGCAAGCCGTCGCGCAAAGTTCGGACCAGACCGCCGGCGAAGCGCCGATCGCCCATGCGAACGATTTCGCGCCATTCGAGTTGCGCGAGCCTGCGCGTTCGGCGTCACCCGCATCTTCGAACGGGAACGCGCCGATTCGGGCGGCGGATTCGATCGCAAATCTTTCCTCGCTGCAGAGCTTCTCTGCGGAAGGCGAGAGCGTCTACGCGCCAATGTCGTCGCCGAGTCCTGCTTCGGCGCCTCTCTCTGCGAGGACGACTTCCGCCGACAGCGCTCTTGCCGCCGATGATCGAGCTTCGCGAGCCCATGTCTCGCGCGCTAGCGTCGCGCTTTCGTCGGATGAATCACCGAGAGCCGCTTTTTCGGCGAACGTCCGGCGTTCTTCAGACGTCGCGACCGAAGGAGGATCATACGCCTCTCGAGCAGCGACGCCTTCGGTCGCCTCCGATGCTGGCGTTCGCGCCTTCGCGCCGTTCGAGCTTCGCGGCGAGGTCGCGCCTTCGATGACCTCGGGGACGGCCGCTCGCGATATGCGCGTCGATCCGTCCCAGGATGTCGGCGCCGTCTCCGCGGCGCGCGGAGACCAATCGACTTTCGTCGCGCCGTCGTCGCTCGGCGACCTCGGCGTCTCGAGGTCTTATGCTTTGCCGGAGCAGTCGCGAAAGGCGCAGACGTCGGTCGATCAGCGTGATTCCATGGTCGAAGCCGCTCCGGCTTCGGCGCGCGCTCGGACGCGCGCTGCGTCCTCGATTGCGGAAATCGCCATCGATATCGCTGCGCGCTCTCCCTCGGACAGCGCCGAGCGGAATGTGCAGGGCGCATCATCGCGCGTGGGGGATTTCCAGTCGCGCGCCAATGGCGAGGCTACGACCGCAGACGCTTCCGCATTGCGGTATCGCCCAGCGAGGCGTGTCGAAGCCTCTGACGATAGACGAGGCGACGCTTTCGCCACGTCGATCGAGGCGGGCAATAGACAGTCGGGCAGGGACGCGACGCCGAGCGTCGCGTCGTCGCGAGCCGCCGGCGTCACGGGCGCTGCGCTGGATCATGGCGCGCAGACCGATCGCACTGCTGGCGCTGCGATCGAGGCGTTCGACGCCGGCGCGCGGAGTCCGTCGATCTCTCTGCCGCAGAAAGACTCCGCGAGCGTCGACGTGGGCGCGTCGCGATCTGTTTCCACCGCGACAACGCCAAATCCGCCGATCTCGACGGAAGCGCCAAGCTCGGCGCCTGTCGGCGATTCTGCTCGCGCGGTCGCGACAGCCTCACGCGCTCGGCCCGAGGCGGCGATGAGCGTCGACGACTCCGCCGCTTCGCAGCCCGTGGCGAGACCTTGGTCCGGCGGGCCGGCCGAGAGCGAGCGCGCGCGAACCTCCTTCACAGCGCCGATCGATAATCGCATGTCCGCATCGGCTCCAGGGGATCGCGCGCCGAATGATGACCGCGCATCGGCCGCGCCGACAGACGCCGCGGGGATTCCATCCTTCTCGGCAGTCGCCGGCGGCGATGCGCCGCGTGCGGCCTTCACTGCGCCGCCGACATCCGCGCCGCAGCGTGATCGCATGACCGCTGTCCGGCCGAGCGATCGGATTTCGGCCAATGATCGGCGCACGAGCGCATCGACCGCGCCCGTGGCTTCCGACGCCTCGACTGTCGCCGCCTCATTCGCCGATGCGGGCGGCGTCGACGCCGCGAGATCCGGCGACGATCGAAATTCGGACCGCCGCTCGATGGCTGCGGCCGACGATACGAGATCCTCGACATTCGACGCCAGCGCCGATATGTCGACGCCGACGAATGCATCTGCCGGTGCGCCCGTTGCGTCGAAGGTCTCCGTAACGCCGAGCGTTGTGACGATCGACGACGGAGCGAGCGCAGCGACGCCAGAGCCGATCGGAACGCTCGCTATTCTCGCGCCGGCGACACAATTGCCGACGGCTTTCGCCGAGCTGCTCGCGCCGCAAGCGCGCAGCCTCATCGCTTCCGCGTCTCTGGCGTCTTCGGCGACGGTGACGACGGCGCCCGCCTCGAACATCGGGGAGGGGCAACGGCAGAGCGTGGCGCCGAAGATTTTGACCATAGAGCTCGAGCCCGCGGCGCTGGGCGCCGTCACTGTGAAAATGAAGCTGGCGCATTCGGGAATAGACATGCGCATCAGCGTCGAGTCCACCGAGGCGCTGCGCCGGCTCGATTCGACGCGCGAGAAGCTCGTCGAGGCGATGCAGTCGTCCGGCTGCACGATCGACTCCTGCACGATACAGATCGGCCAGAGCGTCCCCGACGGCGCCAATGCGCAAGCCGCGCCCGACAATGGCGGGGGCTTTGCGCAATCGGGCGGAGCCGGACGCGAGGAGCAGAGCGTCGGTCGACAGGGAGCGGGCTATGGGGGATCGGGCGGTGATCGCAGGCAAGGCGCGGGCGCAGAGAATGGCGATCGGGCGCCGAATGGCGAGCCTCGCCGCGTCGCTGATCGCCGTGGCGGCGACGTCTATCTGTGAGGCGCACGCCGAGGGTCGGCCGGTATCGAGCAATATTTGCGAGAGGGAGATGATCCGCGCCTCCAATGAGAATGCGGTTCCTCTCGCAGTGCTCTATGCGGTGGCGCTCACCGAGACGGGGCAAAAGGGCGCGCTCAACGCTTTCGCGATGAACGTCGAGGGGCGCGCGGTGTTCAGCGCCGATTTCCGCGAGGCGATGATGCGATTTCTCGCGGCGAAGCGTTCCGGCGCCGTGCTCATCGATATCGGCTGCATGCAGGTCAATCATCACTATCACGGCGCGCGCTTCGCGAGCGTCGAGGCGATGTTCGATCCGCGCGCCAATGTCGATTACGCGGCGCGCTTCCTCAAGGATCTGCACAAGCGCGAAGGCACATGGACCTCGGCCGTCGCGCGCTATCACGCCGGGCCCAAGAATACGCCTGCGCAGAAGAGCTATGTGTGTGCGGTCATCGCCAATATGATCGCCAGCGGCTTCGGCGCCTGGACCGACGCCTCGCGCGACTTCTGCCGTCCGCGCCGAGAAGCCGCGTCGCACTGAGCGCGCCGGGCGCTCAGCGCCGCTCTGCGTCTGCGGCCGCGCGATGCAGATAGGAGGCGAAGGCGTCGAATATTTTGCGCATCTGCGGCGGCTTGTAGGGGAACACGTCGACAGGGTCCATGTCGTGGACCAGCAGCGTGTGATCGACCTTGAAGACGACCAGCTCGCCGCTCTCCGTCTCCGCGCAATCTACGCCGAAATAGGTGAGGCCCACGCAGTCGATCAGCGCCTCGAAGGCGCCCGTGTGGCGCGTCACGAAATCGTCGTCGAAGGTCGCGAAGAAGCGCTCCTCTTCGCGCCGGCGCCGCAGATCCGCTTCCATTCGCGCATCGACATAGGAGCCGTTCCAGCCCTCGGAGACGGCGAGATGGCAGGCGTAGGGACGTCGGTCGATGAACAGCAGGCGGATCTTTCGATAGAGACCGTCCTGTCCACGGCAGTCGACGAATGGCGAGACGAGATAGGCGCGGTCCGAGCGCTTCGCGAGATAGAGGCCGAGGGCGAGCGCGGTGTCGATCTTCTCGGCGCCGCGCTCATTGCGCTGCTCCATCGCGCGGATGACGATCGGAAAGCTTCCGCTTGCCTCGCTCGACTCTGCGATATCGCACAGCTCGTCGTGCAGCATGCGACGCAGCACGGGCGTGCGCAGCCCGGCCTCCGTCAGATTGGCGGCCAGCTCGATCGGCTCCAGCATGGAGACGCGGCCTGGAAGGTTGACGACCGGCGTCGGCCAATAGGCGAGCATTTCCTCGAGCTCGGCGAGCAGGCGGCGATTGAGGCTCGTCGCCGCGATCGCGACAAAGGCGAGATCATGATCCGGCAGGACGGTGGGCAGCTCGCGGCCGGGCATCACATAGACCATCGTCAAGGCGATGTCGGAGCCTTCCAGCAGAAATTCGAGCGGCGTGTTGGCGCCTATGTCGGCGGCTGCGACGAATGCGAGAACGCGCAATCTCGGATTGGCGCCGCAGCATGTGCTGCGGAACACACGCTGCTTGCTCAGCGCCATCGCCTGCCGCTTCAATCCGGTCGCGAGATTGCCCTCGAGCTGGTCGATGACCGCGAGATCCATCAAGGCGCCGGCGTGGTTCGGGTCGCGCTCGCACATGCCGAGCAGACGGCCGGCGACGCGGCTCAGATCGACGCCGGCGAAAGCCAGCCGCGTCAGCTTGGCGAGGCCGATCGGCAGCGCGTTCATGGGGTCCGACGATTGCTCGATACGCATAAATTCACCGTCTGCCGCTCCGATCGCCGAACGGAACTCGGCGCATCCGTCGCCGTCGACGCGCCTCGCGTCCGATGCGATAGCTAACGAGCCAACATTTCCCGAAGCTTGTCGAAATTTCGCAGCGCGATTCAACTTTGCGCGAATTTGAGCTATCCATTTCTAGTTCATCGATTCGAGGAACGATCGCATGGTTGACGCTCCGACATTTCGCTCCGATGGCCCGCGCCGCGCGCCGACGCTGCGCAAGCCGAAGATCGCCCCGCCGCAGCTCTTCGCGGAGCGCCGCACGCCGCCGACGCGACCGACGCGCGATATCGGCGAGCTGGCCCTGCGCACGGTCGGGGTCGCTCTCGCGGTCGTGTCGACGGCCTTCGCCGGCTATATGATCTCGGATGCGGAGCGACGCCCGCAATTCGCCGGCCTCGAGCATCTCGCTATCTACAGCCGCCCCACGGTCCTCGCCGCCAAGCGCATTCAGACGCAGATCGCCGATCAGCGTGGGAAGGTCGACTTCACGCCCGTCGGTTCGATCGGCGAGCCGCAGTCGGAGGCCGGCGTTCCCGGATTCGCGCTGCTCAGCGTGCGATCGGGAGTGGCTCTGCTGCAGACCCCGAATGCGATCATCAAAGTGTCGCCGGGCGATCTGGTGGAGGGGCTCGGTCGCGTCACCGGGCTGGAGCGCCGCGGCGAGAAATGGGCGCTCGTCTCGAGCGCAGGGGTCGTCATCGGCGAATGATCAGCGCCGAGCATTACGGGCATTGGCGCGGGCGACCGCCTGGTCGATCTGTGCATTGAACTCCGCGAGAAGGCGCTCCGCCTGCCGCGCGCGCGATTTCTCCTGGCGATCCGGGTGGCAGGCCCAGGCGAGGCGTCGTCGCAACGCGCCGAGCTTGGCGAGCGAGCCTTCGGCGCGCTGCAATTCGACGAGCGCCTCCTCGCGCTCGGGCAGCCGCGCGAATTTGGGCTGCGGCGGCGCTGGCGGAGGCTCCCGCGGCATGGCGGGTTCGACTCCATAGGCGCGGGATATTCGCGCCGCGCGATCTTCCTGCGAGAGCGGCGATGGCGTCGCCTTCTCGCGCAGCAGCGTTCCCATCGGCGGGGGACGCAAAGGGCCGGCGTCTCGCTCCGTGGGGCGGGTTGCTTTTTCCAGGCTATCGAGAATGGTCGCGAAATTCGTCATGGTCCCGAGCCGTAGGCAGGGCCGGGATCATGACCGCGAAGGAATGAAAGATTGGTTGATCGGGCGGGCGCCCTGCTCAGCCGTGCGCTGCGTGCTGCAGCCTATCGGCCACCTCGCGGAAGGGGTCGACGCTCGGCGGCGATTGCGGCGATTGCGTCAGCGCCTCATAGAGCTTGGGAACGAGCTGCACCGCCTGGTCCAGCTCCAAATCCGCTCCACGCTGATAACCGCCGAGCATGCGCAGATCGCGCGTATCCTCATAGCGCGACACCAGCGCGCGCAGCTTCTGAATGAGGTGACGTTGCTCCGGCTTCCAGGCGTGATGCGCGAGGCGGGAGATCGACGCTTTGAGATCGATCGCCGGATAGCGCCCCTGCTCGGCGATGGCGCGGTCGAGCACGATATGGCCGTCCAGTGTGCCGCGCACGCAATCGGCGATCGGATCATTGTGATTGTCGCCGTCGACCAGCACGGAATAGACGCCGGTGATCGAGCCGCGTCCTTCCTCGCCGGGCCCGGCGCGCTCCAGCAGTCGCGGAATATCGGCGAATATGCTCGGCGTGTAGCCATGCGCCACCGGCGGCTCGCCGGCGGCCAAAGCCACCTCCCGTGAGGCGTGCGCGAAGCGGGTCACCGAGTCGACGATCAGCAGGACGTTGCGGCCGATGTCGCGAAAATATTCAGCTATGGTGGTCGCTGTCAGCGGCGCGAGGCGGCGCATCATCGGGCTCTCGTCGCCGGTGGCGACGACGACGATCGATTCGCTCGCCTGTCCGGCAAGCACCTCGTCCAGAAATTCGCGCACCTCGCGGCCGCGCTCGCCGACGAGGCAGATCACCACCGTGTCGAAGCCCGGCGCGCGCGCCAGCATGGCCAGCAAGGTGGATTTGCCGACGCCGGAGCCGGCGAAAATGCCGATTCGCTGGCCGGCGCAGATCGGCGTGAAGCAATCGACGGCTTTGACGCCGGTGCGCACGGGCACGCTCACGCGGCCGCGTCGCATCGCCTTTGGCGCCGAGGCGTCGACGTCGAAGGCGGCGTCGCCGTCGGAGAGCTCGCCGCGCTCGTCGATGGGGCGCGCAAAAGCGTCGAGAACGCGTCCCGCCCAATCGGCGCTGGGCGCGACGGCGATCGGCCCGGCGCGATAGGCCGGCGAGTTGAGACCGATGCGGACGCGATTGTCGAAGGATTTGACGATCGCGCCGTCTCTGCCGACGCGCACCACCTGTCCCAGCGCGCCGTCCGGCGGCGCGCCGATGCGCACGCATTCGCCGAGCTCGACGAAATCGGAGAGGCCGCTGACGCGGCAATGCGACGGCGTCACCTCGGTCACGAGGCCGACGACGCGAATGTGATCGGCGCGGCGCTGGTCGCGCTCGACCGCCGCGCGGAGCCGCTGTAGCGAGGTCATGAGCCGCCGAGCGTGCGAATGGCCTCACGCTGCGAGCTGTCGAGCATGTCGTTCATCGAGCTCACGCTGTCGAAAGCGCGCGATGTGGCGATCAGCTTGGCCATTTCGTGAATCGGATTGACGTTGGAGCTCTCGATAAATCCCTGTTGCACGCCATTGCGCACGAAGTCGAGCACCGCTGTCGCCGGCTTGGAGGGAATGAGGCTGGCGTTTGGCCCGCGGGCCAAATCCGCGGTGTCGTCGAGGGTGAAGAGGCCGACGGCGCCGACTTGGCGACCACTCTGGGTGATCATGCCGTCGCGCGAGATCATCGGCGGGCCGCCATTGGGATCGAGCACGACGGCGGAATTGCCCGCGTCGAGAATCGGAAAGCCAGAGACGGTCTGCAGATCGCCGGTCTCCGTCATGCGCATGCGGCCGTCGCGCGTGTAGGCGGTTCCATTCGGCGTGCGTATGGCGAAAAAGCCTTTGCCCACAATGCCGATATCGTAAGGATCGCCAGTCTTGGTGAGCTCGCCGACGGCGCGCGAGACGAAATCCTTGCCGGCCGACACATAGGCGACTTTGCTCGTGTCCGTTTCGGAGACGACCTGCTGAAAGCTCACGCCATCGGCGCGATAGCCCGGCGTCGCCGCATTGGCGATATTGTTGGCGAGCGTCTCCATCCGCTTGTCGACGGAGACTTGCGCCGAAAGCGACACGTAAAAGGCCGATTGCATGTTGTCGAGGTCCGTGCCTGCGCTGCGGCCGCATCGCGCCGCTCCGTCATGAGGCTGACCGGTTTTGCTTGCGTGAAGCTGAAAGAAAATGTCAGCCTCGCGCAAGGGAGGGTGACTAATTCGTTAATACGAATTTCCATCGGGAGACTGGCGTCATGGGCTTTCTCGTCGGGCTGATCATCACGATGGGCTGCATGTTCGGAGGCTTCGCCGCGCTGGGCGGCCATTTGATCGTCCTTTGGCAGCCATGGGAATTCGTGATCATCATGGGCTCCTCGCTCGGCACTTTCGTCGTCGCCAATCCCACCAAGGTGATCATGGACACGGGCAAGGCGCTCGGCCAGGCGGTCATGGACAAAGGTCCGAAGCATCGCGATTTTCTCGACATACTCGGCCTGCTGCACGCTCTGATGCGGGAGTTGCGCAGCAAGCCGCGCAACGAGGTCGAGGCGCATGTCGACAATCCGGCGGAATCGAAGATATTCACGGCTTTTCCGAAGGTCCTCGCCAATAAGGAGATGACCACCTTCATCTGCGATTACTGCCGTCTCTTCATCATCGGCAACGTCCGCACATTCGAGATCGAGGCGCTGATGGACGAGGAGATCGCCGCCATTCGCTATGATCGGCTGAAGCCCTATCATGCGCTGACCTCGGTCGGCGACGGCCTGCCGGCGCTCGGAATCGTGGCGGCCGTGCTCGGCGTCATCAAGGCGATGGGCGCACTGGATCAATCGCCGGAGCTGCTGGGCGGCCTCATCGGCGCCGCCATGGTCGGCACATTCGCCGGCATCTTCGTTTCCTACGGCATCGTCACGCCGCTGGCCTTCAAGGTGAAGGTCGCGCGCAGCAAGGAATGCCACCTCTACGTCATCGTCAAGCAGACGCTGCTCGCTTTCATGAATGGCGCCATGCCGCAAGTGGCGGTCGAGCACGGTCGTAAATCCATTCCCGCCTATGAGCGTCCCTCTATCGACGAGGTCGAGAATGAGACGCTCTCCGGCGGCGGCGCGGCCGAGGCGGCGTGATCGACATGAGCATGGACGGCGCGGTCGAATTCGCCTCGCAGGGAGTGAGGGAGCGTCTGCTCTCGGGCGGCGGCCCCTCGCTCGATCGCATGCCGCTGTTGCGCGCGGTGTTCGACGCGATGGGGTCGCAGATGCAGGATTCGATGCGCGGACTCGCGGAAGGCGCGATGCAATTCGCGGTCGAGTCGATGACGGTGGCGCGGGCCGGCGAGATCGTGCGCGAATCGGAGCGCGCAGCGCTCGCCGCGACCTATGTCGTCGGCGTGGATCGGGACGCCAGGACGATCGTCGCCGCGGATCGCCGCTTCGTGTTCACCCTGCTCGAGGGATTGTTCGGCTCTGACGGCTCCGAGCCGCCTTATGACGCGGAGCGCGAGCTCACAGCGATCGAGACGCGGGTGGGAATGCTGGCGTTCTCGCGCGTGACCAATTCACTGCAGGCGGCTTTCGACGCGCTCGTCGGAGCGCGCTTGACTTTCGAGCCGGCGGAAGCGCGCACGGAATCCTCGGGCGCTGCGCGCAAGAGCAGCGGCTTCAGCGTCGTTTGCCGGTGCCGGCTGCGCGCCTTTGGAACGGAGGGCGCGCTGCTCATCGCCATTCCGCAGGCGACGCTCGAGCCGATGCGAGACGCGCTCTCGCAAGAGGCGCCGAAATCGGCGCTCGCGACGGATCCGCAATGGGCGAAGCGGATGAAAGAGCGCGTGACCGAGACCGAGGTCACGCTGAGCGCCGTGATGGAGAAGCACGATCTCACGCTCGCCGATGTCGCGCGCTTCGAGGTGGGACAGGTCATAGAGCTGCCGGTGTCGCCGACGGGCCTCGTCGCGCTGATGTGCGAAGGCCAGTCGCTGTTCTGGTGCGAGATCGGCCAGAAGGACGGCTCCTACACGATACGGATCGACGATTTCGTCGATCAGCAGCAGGAATTCATCGACGACGTGCTGCGCGGTTGAGCGCTGGCGCGATTGCGGCGTCGACAATGGAGAGATCGACATGGGTGAGTTCGATTTTGAGAGCTCCAAGAGCGAGGAGCTCGAGCGGCTGATGGGCGGCTCGCGCGCGATGGGCGAAGATCTGATGATGGCGGAGCGCGCCGGCGAGCCCGAGATCGACGCGCGCAAATTCGAGTCGATCCTGCGCATTCCGGTCGTCATGCAAGTGGTGATCGGGTCTGTGACCATGCCGGTCTCCAATCTGCTGAAGCTCGGGCGCGGCGCCATCGTGCCGCTGGACCAGAAGATCGGCGAGCCGGTGGACGTCGTCGTCAACGGACGGCTCATCGCTCGCGGCGAGGTGGTCGTCGTCGAGGACGACAATACGCGCTTCGGGGTCTCGCTCACCGAGATCATCGAGCCCGGGAGCGGCGCGCGGCGCATGTGACGGAGGCGGGAGCCCGCGATGACGAATCTGATCGCGGCCGATGCAGGCCGCACGCTCAACGGCCCGGAAAAAGTCGCGGCGCTGCTGCTGTCGGTCGACAAGGATGTGGCGCAGCGCGTTCTCAAGCATTTCGATCGGAACGAGCTGCGGCAGATCACCAAATTCGCGGCCGGGCTCGGCGCTGTTCCGGCGAGCACGATCGAGCCGCTCATCGAAGATTTCATGTCGCAGCTCGAGAGCGGCGGCTCCGATCTGCGCGGCACGGCGGGCGAGGCGGAAAAGCTGCTGGCGGGCGTAATCCCGCCCGACCAGATCGCCGAGATCATGTCCGATGTGCTGGGCAGCTCCAATAGCGCGGTGTGGGATCGCGTCGGCGCGGCGCCCGAGGCGGCCTTCATCGAATATCTCGCCAAGGAGCATCCGCAAACGGCGGCGTTGACGCTGTCGCGGATCGATCCGGCGCGAGCCGCCAAGGCGCTATCCGTGCTGCCGGCCGATTTCCGCGACGATGTGATGCGTCGCATGTTGTCGTCGAAGCCCGTCACGGATGAGGCGTTGCGATTGGTGGAGACGACATTGCAGGAGGAGCTCCTGCAGAATTCCGAGGCCACCGCCTCGGCGGCGAAGAACGCCAAGCTCGCGGCGATCATCAACAAGATGGAGCGCGAGCATGCCGAAGGCGTGTTGCGCAGCCTTTCCGAGCGCCGCCCGCGCGACGCCGAAGCGCTGAAGGGCATGCTGTTCAACTTCGAGGACATCACCAAGCTGAATGTCCGCGCGCGCATGATACTGTTCGACGCCATTCCGGCCGATCGCGTCATTATGGCGCTGCGCGGCGCGGAGGTGGACGTTCGCGACTTCGTGCTCGCGGCGCTCTCCGCGCGCACGCGGCGCATGGTGGAGGCCGAGCTCTCCGGCGGCGCCTCGCCGCCGCGCCGCGACATCATGGAGGCGCGCCGCATCATCGCCGATACCGTGCTGAGGCTGGCCGAGCAGGGTAAGATCGATTTGTCCAGCGCCGCTCCCGAGGAGGCCGCCGAATGACGGCCTCTGATCGATGAGCGACACGGAAGACGCCGAATCACGAACAGAAGAGGCCACGGAGAAGAAGATTCTCGACTCGCTCGAGCAGGGCAAGACGCCTGTTTCGCGCGATCTGTCGATCGCGACGCTCTTTCTCACCTTTCTGCTCTGCGCCGCCTTCGTGTTTCAGACCGTCGGCCCACGCCTCGCGGAAGCGATGGCGCTGATGCTCGGCAATGTCGGACAATTCGCGCTCGCCAACGCCGCGGACGCCTATATGCAATCTCGGACGGTCGTGCTGGAGACAGCGCGGTTTTTGACGCCCATCCTCGGGATGTTCATCGTCTCGGCGATTGTGGCGGCCTTTATTCAGGGTTCTCCGCGCCTCGTCTTTCAGCGTATCGAGCCCGATCTCTCGCGCATTTCGCCGCGCGAGGGACTAAAGAGAATCTTCAGCGTCACGGGTCTCGTAGAGCTCGCCAAATCGGTGGCGAAGATCGTCATCATCGCAGGCGCGGTCATTTTTTCGCTCAATGTCGACCGCGGGCTCATCACCGATGCGATGCGCGTCGAGCCGGGACAAGTGCCGGGTCTGCTGCTCAAGCTCGTCATTCGTCTCACCAGCGTCGTCTGCATTCCGGTCGTCCTGCTGGCCATGGCGGATTTCGCCTGGAGCCGCATGAAGTGGCGGCGCGACATGCGGATGAGCCGGCAGGAGATCAAGGAGGAGCATCGGCAATCGGAAGGCGATCCGATGGTGAAGGCGCGCCTGCGCTCCATCGCCTTGGATCGCTCGCGCAAGCGCATGATGGCGGCGGTTCCGCGCGCGACCTTCGTCATCGCCAATCCTACTCACTACGCGATCGCTCTGCGCTATGTGCGCGAGGAGGGCGGCGCGCCGCTCGTCGTCGCCAAGGGAACCGATCTGATCGCGCTCAAGATCAGAGAGATCGCCGAGGCGAACGGCGTGCCCGTGCTCGAGCGTCAGGCGTTGACGCGCGCGATGTATGATCATGTCGAGGTCGACAAGATGATCCCGTCGGAATTCTATCGTCCGATCGCGGAGCTCATTCATTTTCTGCACAACAGCGGTCAGGCGTCGCGTCCTGCGTCTCGCTGATTGCTGACCCAAGTCCAGCTTGACGCAAGACCGAACGGCTAATTTTCCGTTACCAAATCTGCGCGAGGCATTATGGTCGAGCCTGTTTATCTCTTCGATCTCGTCGAAAAGCAGCGGAGCTGGCTCTCTGCGCGTCAATCGGTGGTCGCTCAGAACATCGCCAACGCCAATACGCCCGGCTACAAGGCGGTCGATGTCGCGCCTTTCTCCAAGGTTCTCGATCATAGCGCATTGGAGCTCGCCGGCACCAATGGGCTGCATATTCAGACAGCGGCTTTCGATCCGCGCGCGTCCTCGCCGAAGGAAGGCGCGAATTGGGAGACGAGCCTCTCCGGCAATTCGGTCAGCCTCGAGCAGGAGATGATGAAGGCGGGCCAGATTCGCGGCGCCTTCTCGCTCAGCACCAGCATCATGAAGTCGTTCCACGGAATGTGGATGGCGACGTTGAAGGGATAATGCGAGATGGACGCTCTCGAAGCCTCCATGAAAATCTCCGGCGCAGGTCTCGAGGCGCAATCCTCGCGCCTGCGCGTCGTCGCGGAGAATATGGCCAATGCGCGCTCCACGGGCCAGACCGCGGGCGCGAATCCTTACGTGCGCAAGACCGTCACCTTCGCCAATGAGCTCGATCGCGCGAGCGGCGCGGAGCTGGTTCATATCGGCGCGGTCGGCGTCGATCGCACGCCGTTCCGCGTCGAGCACGATCCGGGCAATCCGGCTGCGGACAAAAACGGCAATGTGAAGTTTCCGAATGTGAATATTCTCACCGAAGTGGCCGATATGCGCGAGGCCAATCGCGCCTATGAGGCCAATCTCCAGGTCATGAAGCAGACGCGCGATCTGCTGACCATGACGATCGATCTGCTGAAGGGAAGCCAATGATCGGACTCGTCCCCGGAATCGTCTCCTCCGTCGCCTCCAGCGCCGGCGTCTCGGCGCTGAGCGGCGCGACGAAGAGCGCAGCCGCCGCATCTGTCGATGGGGCGTCTTTCGCGCAAGTGCTCGATCAGCTCACGACGGGCGTCGTCGACAAGGTGAAATCGAGCGAGGCGGCGTCCATCGCCGGCGTGCAGGGCAAAGCCTCCGTGCAGCAGGTGGTGGATGAGATCATGTCCGCCGAGCGCGCCTTGCAGACGGCGATCGCAGTGCGCGACAAGGCGGTCGGCGCCTATCAGGAAATCAGCCGGATGACGATTTGAACAAGGATCGGTAGAATCATGCGAGCGCTCGCCATCGCGGCCACGGGCATGAACGCCCAGCAGCAGAATATCGAAGTTCTCTCCAACAATATCGCCAATATCAACACGACGGCGTTCAAGCGCTCGCGCGCGGAGTTCACCGATCTGCTCTATCAGGCGGACCGCTTGCAGGGCGTCTCCAACCGCGGCCGCGACGCGACGATTCCGGAAGGCTCGCAGACCGGCCTCGGCGTGCGCCTCGCGGCGATCCGCAGCCTGCAGACGCAAGGCTCGCTGACGCAGACGGGCAATCAGCTCGATCTCGCGCTGCAAGGCCGCGGCTGGTTCCAGATCGTCGGCGCCGACAGCGAGACTGTGTATACCCGCGCCGGCTCTTTCAGCACCAACGCCAATGGACAATTGGTGACGGGCGACGGCTATCTGGTGACGCCGACCATCGTCATTCCGAACAACGCGACCGCGATCACGGTCAATCAATCGGGCATCGTCTCGGCGACTATCGGCGGGCAGACGACGCCGCAGCAGCTCGGCCAATTGACCATCGCCAATTTCGCCAATGAATCGGGTCTCGAGGCGCTGGGCGGCAATCTCTTCCGCCAGACGGTCGCCTCCGGCGCGCCGGTCGTCGGCGTGCCGGGCGATCCGGGCTTCGGCACGATCAGCCAATATTATCTCGAGAGCTCGAATGTCGATCCGGTCAAGGAGCTCGTCAATCTGATCTCCGCGCAGCGCGCCTTCGAGCTCAGCTCAAAGGTGATCCAAGCGGTGGACGAGATGGAAGGCACTGTGTCGAAGGGAATCAGATGATGCGGCCGCCGCGGCTCGTCGCTCTCGTGCTGGCCGCGGTCGCCTGCGGCCTCTCGCCGCTCGGCGCGGAGGAGCGCATGCTCCCCGTGCCGTTGGGCGTCATCTATCCGGGCGACGTCATTCGTGAATCGATGCTCGGCGAGCGCGCCTTTGGCTTCGGCGGCGGCGTGGACGGCTCCGTCGCGGAGACGAAAGGCGCGCTCATCGGCAAGGTCGCGCGGCGCACGCTGCTGCCGGACCGCCCGGTCCCGACCATCGCCGTCGATGCGCCCAAGGTGGTCACGATCAATGCGTCGGTGAAGATCGTCTTCGATGAAGGCGGCATGGTCATCGTCGCTTACGGCTCGGCGCTGCAGGCCGGCTCGGTCGGCGATCTCATCCGCGTGCGCAATCAGGATAGCGGGCTCGTCGTCACCGGCCGCGTGCAGGCGGACGGCTCCATTCGTGTGAGCGAGGGCTGATGCGCAGGCTCGTCGCGCTCGCTCTGCTCGTGCTGATGAGCGCGCCGGCGCTCGCTTCGGTGCGGCTCAAGGACATCACCTTTCCGCGCGGCGCGCGGGAATATCAGCTGCTCGGCTATGGCCTCGTCGTCGGCCTGCAAGGCACGGGCGACACGCTGCGCAACGCGCCTTTCACCGAGCAGTCGGTGTCGTCCATGCTCGATCGGCTCGGCGTCAATGTGCGCAACAGCGCGTTGCGCACGCGCAATCTCGCCGCGGTGATGGTGACGGCGGCGCTGCCGCCCTTCGTCGGCTGGGGCTCGACGATCGACGTCACTGTTTCCGCTATGGGCGATGCGACGTCATTGATGGGCGGAACGCTGCTGCTCACCTCGCTCACCGGCATAGACGGCAATGTCTATGCGATCGCGCAAGGGCCGATCGCCGTCTCGGGCTTCGCCGTCGGCGGTCAGAACGAGACGTTGACGCATGGCGTCGCGACTGTGGGGCGCGTGCCCAATGGCGCGACGATCGAGCGCGAGGCGCCGCGACCCTCCAGCGAGGATGGGGCGCTGATGCTGGAGCTGCGCAATCCCGACTTCGCGACCGCGGTGCGCATCGTCGACGCGATCAATCATTACTCGCAGGCGAAATACCATCAACGCATCGCGCGCGAGCGCGACAATCGGACCATCTCGTTGACGGCGACGCGCGGCGGCGCGACGCGTCTGCTCGCCGAGATCGGCGAATTGCGCATCGAGCCGAGCACGCCCGCGCGCGTCGTCATCGACGAGCGCACCGGCACTGTGGTGATCGGCCAGGATGTGAAGATCTCGCCTGTCGCATTGACGCATGGCGGCCTCACCGTGCGCATCAATGAAACGCCGGAAGTCTCGCAGCCGGCGCCTTTCTCCAATGGCAGAACGACCGTGACCAGCCAGACGCGCATTACCGCGACCGAGGAGGTCGGCGGCGTCGCCACGCTGGAAGGGCCGACATTGCGCACGCTGGTGCGCGGGCTCAATCAGATCGGCCTGAAGCCGACAGGGATCATCTCGATCCTGCAGGCGATCAAGACGGCCGGCGCCTTGCAGGCGGATCTCGTCATTCAGTGATGAAGGATCAATGCGGTCGGCTCGCGCGCAAGGCGCTCTCCAGCGCCATTATGACGGGTATTATGGCGGTCTTCTCACGTTGCGCTGCGGAATAGAGCTCGTCGCCGGCGGTGTGCTCGATCTTCTGCAGAGCTTCTAGCTGACGCTCGAGACTCTCGAGCAGAGTCGCTGCATCGCTGCGCTCCAGCGTGAGCGAAAGCTCGATCTGATCGCCCATATTCTCCTCCGCTAACGCGATCGGCCTCCACGTCTCATTTGGGCGCGGAGGCCGTCCTGCGGAAGGGGCGTCGATGCGCATGATGAGGGCCGGCTCGGTGGGCGTCGGCGGGACGTCGCGCTCGCGTGTGCGTTGCGCGTCCCCGAGGCCATGGGCGTGACATAGCCTGGCCGCGGCGGCGAGGCCGCAGCGAGCGAATGGCATGAGAGGTCCTGGTCGGGAATAGGCGAGAGCGCGACAGGCGCGACGCAACACGTTGAATCGGCGAGCGCGAAGCGATCGATGCGTCGCCGCTTCGCCATTGCGGCATTTGCGAGCGCTGCGTCTAGATCGCCCAATAGAGTCAAGTGACTGCGCAATAATCATACGCTACCGACGTGGCGTCGCCGAGTGGGCTTCGCGTAGCTTTCGAAGGGCTCTACGGCCGGATTGCGGATCGGCGAAACTTCAAAGATAATCGGCGCCGACGCTCGAGCGTGAGCGTTCAAGAGAACCGAGGGGCCTCGGATGCAGGCCCGACCGGCGAATCTGATTGAGGCCCGCAAAGGGAATTCGAGCGTTGTTTTCGCTCCCGCTCTCAGGCTCGCCCAAGCGAGTGAGAGAGCGAGAAAATGGCAAAGAATTCCCTGATCGCCCTGCTGCAGGAGAAGCTCGATTCGGCGCGCCGCGAATTGCGGTCGGCGTCGGTCGATTTCGATATTTCGGACGAGCAGCTGCTCGATCTGCGGGCGAGCGCGCGGCGGATCTTCCTGGAGCTCAAGGAGCAGGACCGCCAGGTCGCGCAAAAAGGCCTGCTCTCCGCCTTGAAGTTCTGGTGAGGCGCGCAAGGCGTGGCGGAAAATCCCACTGACGGGCTAGCAAGGCGCCCTCATTGCATTTAAATGCAAGACACGATCATCGGCGGCCGCGATAAATCGGAGCGCTCAGCGACGATGCGCGCGCCGCCGGATCATGAGGAAACGACCATGAAGCTCAAAACCGCCGTTCTCACGCTCGCTTTCGGCGGCGCGCTTTTCGCCTCGACGATCGCCCGCGCCGACGACCGGCTCGATCAGGCCTCCAACCATGTCGAGGAAGCGATCACGCAGGTCAAGCTGAAGGACACTGGGCTTCTCGCCTATCACGCCGATCTCGCGCTGGAGAAGGCCGAGTCGCTGCAGAAGTTCAAGCCGGACGCGCATCTCGCCGCGGCGATCGACCATCTGAAGGCCACCATCGACGAGGCCCGCCAGAACCATCTCGCGCAGGCCGCCGAGCATGTGAAGGCCGCCGACGCGGAGCTCAAGCAGGTCGCGAAGTAATTTCTCGTCCCAGGTCGGCGCGCCCCTTCTCGGGGGCGCGCTACGACCGGCAAAACTGACATTTCATGCTTTTCCGCCCCGATAGAGCACCAGTTCCGGCCGCCCCGGGGCGCCCGGTCGCACCACGCGGCGGCCGACCGGCTCCGACAGACGAAAATGCGCCTCGCTGGGCGCGATGACGCGGAAGGACGTCAGCCGCAGCGGATGGGCGGGCGCGACGCCGAGCCAGCGCGGACGGCGCGCGGGCGCGATGGCGCCGAGAACGCGGGAATGCGTCTTGCCGAAATGACGCAGCGGCAGCAGCAGCAGCTCGAGCTCCAACACGTCGCCCTCGTCTCCGGCGCGTCCCTCGACTCCGGCGACCACGGGAGCCACGCCGTCGATGACGGTCAGCATGACCGAGGCGAGCGTGCGGCGGTCCTCGGCAGACCACAGATCGAGAAAGGACTTCCCCTTCTGCTCGTCGAGCCAGAGCGCGTTCAGCCGTGTGCCGCAGAGGCGGATCGGAAAGCGGCCCGCCTCGTCGATCTCGATGATGAAGGAATCGGGCAGCGCCTCGCGAATTTCCGCCGGATCGATCTCGGATCGCTCGGGCGCCGATCGCGCCCCTTTCAAGCGGCTCCAATAGGCGTAGAGTTGCTGGTTGACCTTGTGTCTCATTTTGTTTCCAAAACGGCGTATCGTGAAGGACTTTGCGTCGAATCGGCGCGCCCTGCCGCCCGCCCCCGAGCGACGAGAGCTGAAGAGCAGGCCGCATGCCAGCGGCAAGAAATCGGTAACCACGCGCAATGGCTCCGGCGAGCCTGAAGGACGGCGCTGAGATGAATGATCGTTTCGAGGCGAGGCCACAGAGGGAGAAAATCCTCAATCTGCCCGGCGAGGTCACGGCGCTGCTCGCCGCGCTCGCGGCGATCCAATTCGCGCTCGGCGCTCTGCCCGGCGCGACGGTCTCCGAGATCTTCTCGGCGCTGGCTTTCGTTCCGGGACGAATCTCGATCGTTTTGGCGCCGGACGCCTTCATGCGCTCCATAGCGGGGCAATTGGCTCCGGGCGTCGAGGCCGGCGATATCGCCGAGGCGCTGGGCGCGGAGCGTCTGCCCTGGTGGACCTTCGTCACCTATGCGCTGCTGCACGCCAATTGGACGCATCTCGCCGTCAATGGCGTGACGCTGGCGGCCTTCGGCTCGCCTCTCTCGCGCCGTTTCGGCGCGGCGCGCTTCCTCGCCTTCATGGCGCTGACGGCGGCGGCGGGCGCGGCGGCGCATTTTGCGATCCATCCTTTCGATCTCGGCCCGGTCGTCGGCGCCTCGGCGGCGATCTCGGGAACCATGGCGGCGAGCGCGCGTTTCGCTTTCGCCCAGGATTCGCGGATCGGGGCGCCCTATGCGTCGCGGCGCGCGTCGAGCCTCGCCGAGCTCTGGTCCAACCGGCGCGCTCTCGCCTTCGTCGGCCTCTGGTTCGCGGCCAATCTGATCTTCGGCCTGTTTCCCGGCGCGGCGGGGTCGACGGAGCAGATCGCCTGGGAGGCGCATGTCGGCGGCTTTGTGGCGGGGCTTCTCCTGTTCGGCGCCTTCGACCGTCGGCGCGAGGGAGGCCGTGAGTAACCGCAACAGCTAGCCGCAAGTCGGCAGCGCTGAGATAAACTAGCGAGAGGGGAGGGATTTCATATGAATGTCGCCCGCATACTCGCCCGCAAGGGAGCCGAGGTCGTCACCATCGCGCCTGGACGGACATTGCTGCAAGTGGCGGAGGAGCTGACCCGCCGCGGCATAGGCGCGCTCGTCGTCGTCAGCGCCGATGACGAGATCGTCGGCCTCATCACCGAGCGCGACATCGTCGGCGCTATTGCGCGCTACGGCGTCGAGGCGCTCTGCGACGAGGTCGCGCGCTTCATGACCGCCGATCCCATGTCGATCGCCGAGGATCATTCGCTGGAAGCGACGATGGAGGCGATGACGGTGGAGCGCCGCCGTCATCTGCCGGTTCTGCGCGACGGGCGTCTCGCCGGCCTCGTCTCGATCGGCGACGTCGTCAAATGCCGGATCGACGAGATCGAGTCCGAGCGCCAGGAGCTTCGCGCCTATATCGCGACCGCCTGAGCGCCGCCGCTCCGCGAGGGTGACGCCGGAGCCGCTCGTCAGCGGCTCACGGCGTCGCGCCGACGAGCGGTATGTGGGCGAAGATGTTGGGCAGCGAGCGCCTCGTCGCCTCATGGCCGAGCTCGATCAATTCCTCGGCGCGGTGGAAGTCGAACATGCCGACATCCTCGTGACGCGCATGGATGGTCGCGTCTGGCGGATCGCCGGCCATGCGCGAGCGCAATATGCGGTCCTGGATGATATTGAAAGCGTCGATCATCGAGGCGGCGACATTGGGCGCGGCGCCGGGGCGGCGCTGGAAATAGCGCGGCAGAAGATGCGCTGCGAGGCCGGGCTCCGAGGCGTCGGCGAAGGGCGCGCTTTCTTTGGCGCGGCCGCCGCCGGCATGGGCGTGATGATCGTGGATCACATGGGAGCGATACATGGTGTCGGCGGTGACGTTCACCGCTATTACGAAATCGGCGCCCAGCGCCCGGCAGACGGTGATCGGAATGGGATTGACGAGCGCGCCGTCGAAGAGCCAACGGTCGCCGATGCGCACGGGCTCGAAAATGCCGGGCAGAGCGTAGGAGGCGCGCACGGCCGGCGCCAGCGCTCCGCGCTTCAGCCAGACCTCGTGTCCCGTGCCGACCTCGGTGGCGACGGCGGCGAAGCGGATCGGCAGATCCTCGATCGTGAGGTCGGTCAGCTCTTTCTCGAGCGCCGCGCGCAGCCGCTCGCCGCCGATGAGGCTCATGCCGGAGAAGGACAGATCCATGAAGGTGAAGACGCGCCTTTTGGTCATGGAGCGCGCGAAGGCCTCCACGGCGTCCAGCTTGCCGGCGGCGTAGCAGCTGCCGACCACGGCGCCGATGGAGGTGCCGGCGACCACATCGGGCACGATCCCATGCGCCGCCAATTCGCGCAGCACGCCGATATGCGACCAGCCGCGCGCCGCGCCGGCGCCGAGCGCCAGGCCGATCTTGGGCCGGGCGGCCGCGGGCGGTGGCGTCGGCTCGCGCGCAATGGGCGGCGCATCGACCCCGCCGCCGCCATCCGGCGCCCATCTGTCGAAGGGATTGCGAAAAAAGGCCGTCATCGCGCCTCTCCTGCCTGCCGTCTCCGCCCGTCTTCTGATTTTTCTTATATTGGGCGGAAGGCTGCGCGCTGAAAGTAGCGGGGCGGTTAACGGCGCCGTCGCGGGGCCGGATCGGCTGCTCGGCTCAGGCCGGCTCGGTTCCGAAGATCGACCAGCCCATGCGCCGCGCCAGTCTCTCCAGCGCGATGCGGCCGAGATGGGAATTGCCATTGGCGTCGAGGCCCGGCGACCAGACGGCGATGGACGCCTTGCCGGGCGCAACGGCCAATATGCCGCCGCCGACGCCGCTCTTGCCGGGCAGGCCGACGCGATAGGCGAATTCGCCGGAGCCGTCGTAATGGCCGCAGGTCAGCATCAGCGCATTGATGCGGCGGGCGCGCTCGGCCGAGACCACCGACGATCCGGTGGAGGGGATACGGCCCGAATGGGCGAGATAGCGCCCCGCCATCGCCAGCTGCCGGCAGGTCATGGCGATGGCGCAATGGTGGAAATAGACGCCGAGCGTGAAATCCACTGGATTGGCGATCACGCCGAAGGATTTCATATAATTGGCGAGCGCTATGTTACGAAAGCCGGTACGCTTTTCCGATTCCGCCACGGCCCGGTCGACATAGATCGTCTCGTCCTGGGCCAAAAACTGCAGAAAGCGCAAAATCTCACCCAGAGCCTCGCGCGGCTGATGGCCGGACAGGATCACATCCGTCACCGCTATGGCGCCGGCGTTGATGAAGGGATTGCGCGGCACGCCGCGCTCGCGTTCCAGCTGCACGATCGAGTTGAACGGATTGCCGGAGGGCTCGCGGCCGACGCGCCGCCACAGAAGATCGCCCACCATGCCGAGCGCCAGCGTCAGCGTGAAGACTTTGGAAATGCTCTGGATCGAGAAAGGCGTGTCGGCGTCGCCGCCGGCGGCGACGCGGCCCTCGGCGTCGATGACCACAATGCCGAAAGCACCGGGGTCGACGCCCGCCAGCTCAGGGATGTAGCTCGCGACCTCGCCGCGATCCGGCCGCGCCGCCATTTCGGCGGCGATCTCCTGCACGGCTGTTTCGAGCTCGGTCACTTGTGCCTCACCAGAGCGCGATGTCGGGCTTTTTAGCTCTCGAGAACGAGGCGGGGAGCGGCGCCGCTCTCGCCCAAATTCTCGACATGGCGATAGAAGCAGGATTTGCGGCCGGTGTGGCAGGCCTTGCCGTCGCCGCCGGGCTCGACGGCGAGCAGCAGCGCGTCCTGGTCGCAATCGACCTTCAGCGACACCACTTTCTGCACCTGGCCGGAGGTGTCGCCCTTGCGCCACAGGCTCTGTCGGGAGCGCGACCAATAATGCGCGACGCCCGTCTCCAGCGTCTTCTCGAGCGCCAGCGCGTTCATATAGGCGACCATCAGCACCTCGTTCGTCGCCGCCTCGACGGTGACGCAGACGATGAGCCCCTGGGCGTCATAGCGCGGCGTGAGGGCGAGCCCTTCCTCGAGCGCATGAGCCTCGGCCGGCGGCAGAGCGGACATAGGATTTCCCTCGGGGAAGCGGTCAGCGGGCGCCGCGCAGCAGCGTGTAGAAATGCACCTGCTCGGCCGGATCGTCGCGGAACACGCCCGAGAACTGCACCGTCACCGTGGAGGAGCCCTGCTTCATCACGCCGCGCATGGACATGCACATATGCTCCGCCTCCACCAGCACGGCGACGCCGCGCGGCGTCAGATGCTGGTTGATCGCGGTGGCGATCTGCGCCGTCATGGCTTCCTGCGTCTGCAACCTGCGGGCGTAGACGTCGACGAGCCGCGCCAGCTTGGAGAGGCCGACGACGCCGCCGGTCGGATAATAGGCGATATGCGCTTTTCCGACAAAAGGAACGACGTGATGCTCGCAATGCGAGAAAAACGGTATGTCGCGGACCAGCACGAGGTCGTCATAGCCCTCGACCTCCTCGAAGACGCGGGCCAGTTCCTCGCCCGCGTCCTCCTGATAGCCGCGGAAGAATTCCTCATAGGCCTTCACGACGCGGCGGGGCGTCTCCTTGAGACCCTCCCTTTCGGGATTGTCGCCCGCCCAGCGCAGCAGCACGCGCACTGCCGCCTCCGCTTCCTCGCGGGTCGGGCGCTCGACGGGAGTCTCGGCCGTCTCGTTACGGTCGAGCAAGGACTTAACCACGGCATCCATGTGGCGCCTCCAGATAGACGATTGGCCCGACCACTTCGGGGAAGACGGCCGCTTTCAACGCGGCCTGCGGAATTATATACTCAGTGGAAGGATTCCACGTAACCCCCCCCGCTAGCAACTTATCGGCCACAATGCTCGATCAAGTCTACAACCAGCGCATACTGGAGCTCGCCGCGCAGATACCGCGCGTCGGTCGTCTCGAGGCTCCAGACGCGAGCGCCACCGCCCATTCCAAGCTGTGCGGATCGACCGTCACGATCGATCTCACCCTATCGGATGGAAAAGTGGCGGATTTCGCACATGAGGTCAAAGCCTGCGCACTCGGCCAGGCGGCCTCCTCGATCATGGCGCGCAACATTGTCGGCTCCACGCCGCAAGAGCTGCGCGACCTGCGCGAGACCGTCCGCAAGATGTTGAAGGAAAATGGCGCTCCGCCCCAGGGAAAATGGGAGGACATCGCCATTCTGGAGCCTGTGCGCGATTTCAAATCGCGTCACGCCTCGACGCTCCTGACCTTCGACGCCGTCGTGGACGCGATCGGGCAGATCGAGAAGCGACAACAGGGCTGAGGGGGGACGCTTCGGCGTTCCCTCTGGCGCGGCGCGAGACGGCGCCGCTCGGGCCGGCTCGTCTCCGACGGGCCGGCGGCGGCGACTTGCGCGCCATGGGAGACTGCGAGTGCCGACGACCTATCTCCCGCGCGTCTCCGCGGCCGATCACGAGCTCTTGCGCTACAGCGTCGATAATTATCCCGCCGACACGCACGACAAATGGCTTCGCCTCCAAGCGAAGGAAATCGCCAATTGGCGCGCGAGCGGCTGGGATGTCGTCATGATCGACGTCGGCGCCGAGGATTTCGACCGCTATTGCCGCGAGACCGGCGCGAGCCCCAATTTCCATACGTTCCGCGCGATCGCCTCCGCCAAGGCGATCGGCAAATTCGCATGAGCGCCGCGCAAGTCACGAGAGGCACGCGATGATTATTTCCTCCGCCGCCGATTATCGCGAGGCCGCAAGGCGGCGCCTGCCGCGCTTTTTGTTCGACTATATAGACGGCGGCGCCGGCGCCGAGCGCACGCTCGCCGCCAATATGGCGGACCTTCAGAGCGTCACTCTGCGCCAGCGCGTGATGCAGGGCGTCGCCGGCGTCGATCTTTCCACGCAATGGCTCGGCGTCGCGGCGGATTTGCCGGTGCTGATCGCGCCCATCGGCATGTCCGGCATGTTCGCGCGGCGGGGCGAGGTTCAGGGCGCGCGGGCGGCGGCGAAAAAGGGCGTTCCCTTCATTCTCTCCACCCTCTCGGTCTGCCCGCTGGAGGAGGTCGCCGCGGCGAGCGCGCGGCCGATCTGGCTGCAGCTCTATATGCTCAAAGATCGCGGCTTCATGGAGAATATGCTCGCGCGCGCCAGCGCCGCGGGGATAGAGCATCTCGTCTTCACCGTCGATCTGCCGGCGCTGGGCGTTCGCTATAGGGACGCCCATTCCGGCATGGCCGGGCCATTCGCGCCGCAGCGGCGCCTGATGCAGGCGCTGGCCAAGCCCGCCTGGGCCTATGATGTCGGCCTCATGGGCCGGCCGCATGATCTCGGCAATGTCGCGGCCTATCTCGGCGGCGCGATGAAGCAGAAGAATTATCTGCGCGACATCGCCGCCAATGTCGATCCGACGCTCGACTGGTCCACGCTGGATTGGGTGCGCGCGCGCTGGCCGGGCCGCATCATTCTGAAAGGCGTGCTGGACGAGGCCGACGCGCGCGACGCCGTCCGCTGCGGCGTGGAGGCGATCATCGTCTCCAATCACGGCGGCCGCCAGCTCGACGGCGCGCGCTCCGTCGCCCGCATGCTGCCGCGCATCGCCGACGCCGTGGGCGACGATCTGTTGCTCCTCGCCGATTCCGGCGCCCGCTCCGGCCTCGACGTCCTGCGGCTGCTTGCGCTGGGCGCGAGGGGCGTGGCTCTGGGCCGCGCCTACGCCTTTGCGCTGGCCGCGGCGGGGCAGGGGGGCGTGGAGACTATGCTGGATATTTTCGCGGCGGAGCTGCGGGTGGGGATGATGTTGTGCGGGGTGGGGGAGGTGAAGGGCGTGGGGCGGGGGATTTTGAGTTCTTAGGCCTCGTGAGCCGCGTCGAGGCGCTATGCTATCTTGAGCCCGATCGCCGAAAGAATTCTCTCTGGAATCTCTATAGGTCCCGTAGCTTTTTCAATGTCCGCAACAACAACTTTTAGTTGCTCAGACAGAACCTTCAGAGTCGTCGGACTTAATATAACGGCGACCTCATCTTCAATTGTTGGAGTCACGATCTGCGTGCCTTTGAACATATTCGGTATCTGAGTCTGAAATCCGAACACAACGCTAACCTCGGTTGCGCCCGTGAGGACACGAAACGTGTTTGCATAAGTGTTTTTGAAATTGGTAGACTTTACAAATGCTACGTCATTAACGACGAGCGCATTTTCGCCCTTAGGAGGGGCTTTTGTTTTAGTGCCTTGCGACGGATTCATTAGCAACACTCCTGGTTGGATTGAGCCCGATTTGATCAAATGTCTTTTCATTTAGAGTTCTTGACAGCTGTAGCCGAGACTCATGGGGCTCTTCAGAAATGATATGAGTATAAACATGCGTAAATCCACGTTCAAAAATATTCAATTCCTCCATTGAGGCTGTGATAATCTGCTGTCCGTAGATAGCGTTGTCGAACGAATGAGCCTCCATTCGAGATGAAGATAAATCTTCTGCTTCACCGAGAAAGGTCTTGTAGTCCACGAACTTGATTATCAGCGCGACATCAAACGCCGCGGCCGTCGCCAGCAAAGTCTGAACCGTCATCTTGCCATAGGATGGGTCCTCTAGCCGAGACACGACACTCTGGGGCCTTCCCATGCGCTCAGCCAATTCCCCCTGCTTCCAGTTCCGTTCCGGCGCTTCACGAAGAGCGCGAATTTGATGCGCAATCCATCGGCGCACATGTGCTCCCACATATGCGTCTCGGTATTCCTTGCTCTTGAATTTTTCGAAAACCTTTTTAACCTTCATCGTCGTCTTCCCATAGGTGGGTGTCGACCTGTAGAGCCCTCACGAGGGTTGCTCTTTCGGCTGCCGTCTCTCTGGCGTCTTGCGGGGTATATGCCGACGATTTTTTGCTGCACCCGATCAGCAACGTGAATTCGTTGTCGTTCGGCCCGAAAATCCCGAAGGGACGATATTCGACTTTTTGGGAGTTAAATCGCAGTTCGCCGATCCCAGAAAGCCGCCCTGTGAGCAACTTGAAGTCTGGCATTCTCCATTCGGCTTTCTCCCTCTGCACTAGGTAGGCAAGAAGGGCGTCAAATTCCGCTTGGGCTGGGACCGGCAAGCGGAGATACCACTTCCAGACATCCTTCCTCCCGGAAGGAGAGACATAGGCGCGGAACGTCCACCTAACGGCCATACAGGTATCACAAAATTGCGAAATCGGCAAACGATTTCAGTTGGTGGCTTTTCGCAATTTTGTTCACTGAGCAAAACAAAAAGCCTTACTGGACGATATTCCGGCCGACATCGGATGTGAAGGCCGGTTCCGGCTGATCCAACGGTAACATGCCTGCCCGCGTCACAAACGACGGAGAAAACACGACCGACGGCGCGCTCGGCTCTAAAAATTTGCGAGGATCGCTACCCGTCGCCGCCCTTTCCCCCCTAGCAGCCCGCCATGACGGAAGAGACGATTCGTATCCTCGGCATAGACCCGGGCCTCTGCAACACGGGCAGGGGCTCGTCGAGACGTCGCGCGGCTCGCGGCTCTCCTTTGTCGCTTGCGGCTCGCTGCATTCGGCCGCCCACCCTCCCCTTTTAGGGGGAGGGTCGGACCGCGGAGCGGTCCGGGGTGGGGTCAGCGCCCCGGAGAGTGCCCCTTCCCGCCCGCCTTCGGCGATCCCCTCGAGGGCTATCGGATCACACATCGCGAAACTCTGCAGTCGTCCTGGCCGGGCTTGTCCCGGCCATCCACGCCAAGCAGCTGAGAAACCGCAGGAAAGCGTCCGCCATCGACGGGTTCTGTTCCCATGTTGGACGCAGCCGGAGCTTCGGCGTTACACCAAACTTCCACCACGCCTCGGCGCGCTGGCGTGGATGGCCGGGACGAGCCCGGCCAGGACGGCCGCACAGGGCGATGGGCGAACGAGAAGCGGTAATCGAAGAGGCGTTTCTACCTCCCCCTCGAGGGGGGAGGTCGAGCGCAGCAGGCGCTCGGGAGGGGGTGACGCCCCGAGTCTCTGCCGTTGCACCCCACCCCGGCCGGCTATCGCCGGCCGACCCTCCCCCTGAAGGGGAGGGTGAGCACGCCCCTTTCGGCATGTGCCCGCCTCTTGACACGTGCGGACTAAATTCCTATCTTCGTCCTGCCTCCGCCGGTGGGGCGTCGTCTTGAAGGGTAGGCGGCGTCGGCGGGGGTGCGGTTCGTAAGGGCGGGGGCAGACCCTCTCTCGTCTCAAGCGACGCCACGCCGCCGGCACGACTTCTCCTTCGTGCGGAGGCATGTGGGAACACATGCGAAAGTCGGCCGAATTTCCGAGGCTCGCGCGGGGATAGACTACCCGAAAGGGGAAAACAACCCTGAGCCCGCAGGCGGCGAACAGAAAAGGCAGCCGTGGTCCGGGATGCTGTCCGGCTTCGATGCGCTCTTCTCACCAAAGCGACGGCCGAACGGAGCCGCCGCGTCCCGGACCTCCCATCCTCCCGCGCCGAATTTCGGCGGCGGGCGCGAAGCCGCGCGCTTTCGTCGCTCGCGGCGCGCAGTATCCAAAAAGCTTCGCCCTCCACCCTCCCCTTCAGGGGGAGGGTCGGACCGCGGAGCGGTCCGGGGTGGGGTCGATGCCCGCGACTCGGGGATCACCCCCTCCCGCTCGCCTTCGGCGATCGACCTCCCCCCCTCGAGGGGGAGGTGGGCGCGCGCCCGGCGCGAGAGAGGCCGCTACCCCTCGCGCGCCTTTCCCCCTAACCTCCCGCCATGACGGAAGAGACGATTCGCATTCTCGGCATAGACCCGGGCCTTCGCAACACGGGCTGGGGGGTCGTCGAGGCGTCGCGCGGCTCGCGGCTCTCCTTTGTCGCTTGCGGCTCGCTGCATTCGGACGGCGACGCCTCCATGGGCGAGCGGCTGGCGCAATTGCAGCGCGGCCTCGCGCGCATCATCGCGGATTATGCGCCGCATGAGGCGGCGATCGAGGAGACTTTCGTCAATCGCGATCCGCAATCGGCGCTGAAGCTCGGACAGGCGCGCGGCGTCGCACTGGCGGCGCCGGCGCTCGCAGGGCTCGAGGTGGAGGAATATGCCGCCAATGTCGTCAAAAAGACCGTGGTCGGCAATGGCCACGCCGATAAGGACCAGATCGGCATGATGGTGCGCGTGCTGCTGCCGCTGAGCCGGGCCGAGAGTCCCGACGCCGCCGACGCCCTGGCCGTCGCCATCTGCCACGCCCATCATCGCGCCGGCCGCATCGCCGCGCGCAAGCTGGTGGCGGGGGCGAGATGAGCGGCTTTCGTTCGAGGAGCGAGCCTGAAGGCGCGCGGTCCGGCGACAATCGCCCTCGCCCTCATGCTGAGGAGGTCGCAAAGCGACCGTCTCGAAGCGCGAGGGCGAGATCCAGAAGGCCGCGCGTGACGCTTCCCTCGTCCTTCGAGACGCCCGCTGCGCGGGCTCCTCAGGATGAGGGAAGCTTCATCCCATCATCCGGTGGGCGCATCGGATCGGCCTTCATCGCGGGGGCGAGATGATCGGCAAGCTCAAGGGAATCGTCGATTCCTATGGCGAGGATTTCGTCATCATCGACGTGCATGGCGTCGGCTATGTGGTGAGCTGCTCGGCGCGCACGCTGCAGAAGCTCGCGCCCGTGGGCGAGGCGGCGGCGCTCTCCATAGAGACGCAGGTGCGCGAGGACGCCATACGTCTGTTCGGCTTTTCGTCGGAGGCCGAGCGCGATTGGTTCCGCCTGCTGCAGAGCGTGCAGGGGGTGGGCTCGAAAGTGGCGCTCGCCATTTTGTCCATTCTCTCGCCGGGCGAGCTGGCCTCGGCCATTGCGGGGCAGGATAAGGCGATGGTGGCGCGCGCCTCCGGCGTCGGCCCCAAGCTGGCGGCGCGCATCGTCGCCGAGCTGAAGGACAAGGCCCCGGCCTTCGCCGGAATCGATCCGGTGGTGGCGCGGCTTTCCGGCGAGGAGCCGGCGGCGGCGCCCCAGGCGGCGCAGGACGCCATTTCGGCGCTGGTCAATCTCGGCTATGGGCGCCCGCAGGCGGCGGCGGCCGTCGCCAAGAGCCTCGAGGCGATGGGCGAGGGGGCCGACACCGGCGCGCTCATCCGCCGTGGGCTGAAGGAGCTGGCGAGCTGACGGCCGCGCCGCTCACCGCTGCGCCGGCGCGATCTGATTGCGCGGATCGTCCTTGGGATTGACGTAATCTATGCTCCAAGGCCCCATGGCGTCGATCTGGAGCACCGTCTCCGCGTCGAAGAAAGCGTAATGCGCCACGCCCGCCGGCATGACGGAGAAGGCGCCCGCCGGCAGCTCCTCGACGCTCGCCCGATCCGCCGCCTGACCGAGGCCGAGCCGCATCCGCCCGGAAACGATCGAGACGACCTCCGCCTTGGGATGCGTATGCGGCGGAACGCGGTAGCCCGCCGGCGCCTTCAGCCGCATCACGAATATGCCCTCCTTGGCGGGGTCGCCATAGAGGACGGCGGCCTCCACCCCGGCCGGCAGCGACGGCGGCCCGGCCGTGAAGGGAATGTCGCCCGGCAAGAGGACCTTGTGCGTCCCCACATGATCGGCGCCCGAAGGCGCCGCCGAAAGGAGCGCGGCGACCCCGGCCGCCGCAATGACTGCAAAGGCTCGTCTCATCTCCGCCTCCTCTCCAGGTCAGAAACCTCAGGACGTGCAGCGCCCGCGGCCGCTGATATAGGGCGCGGCTCCGACTGGCCGAGTGGGATGATTGAAATTGCGGCGCTTTTTTGTTTCGGCGCGAGAAACGTCGAGCAGTAACACTCGAGCAACCTCCTTGCGCCATATTTCCGCTCGTCTCGCGAAAAAGCGATTGTGTTCGCATGTGTCGTAAGTAACTTGTGCCGGAGAGTAGTGTCATGAAGTCGCGAGATGCCTTGGTTCGGCTGAAACGTTTTCACGCCGAAGAGTGCCGGCGCCGCGTGGCGCAGCTGCAGACGATGATCGCCGAATTCACCCGCATGACGGGCGATCTCGATCGCGAGATCGCTCATGAGGAGCAGCGGGCCAATATCACCGACCCCAATCACTTCGCCTATCCGACCTATGCTCAGGCCGCGCGCACCCGCCGCGACAATCTCCTGCGCTCTGTCGCCGATCTCAAGGACCAGCTGGTCGAGGCGGAGACGCATATGAAGGACGCGGCCGAGGAGTTGGGCAAGGCGCAGGGCCAGGAAGCCCGCGACCGTGGCGGCGATCGCGTCATCGATCTCGTCGCCGAGCGGCGCGTCTGAGGTCTTTCTGGCTCAGGCCAGAAAATAGAAGAGGCGCGAGCCGAAAAGCCGCAGCCAGACGCCGACGCTGGGACGCCTCGTCGCGCCCGGCGCAGCGCCGTAGGCGAGCTGCTCCGCGATCTCGGCGACCGGATAGCGGAAGAACCGCAGCGCAAAACAATTGTGGCGCGCGCCCGCCTCGACAAAGGCCAGCTCGAAGCGCGCGAGATCGCCGATCCATTGGGGCTCGGCGCGCGCGAGGCGCGCTGCGAGCGCGGCCGCATCGGCGCGATGGCGCCCCGGCCGCGGCGGGCCGGAGATGGCGGCGAAAAGCTCGCGATCGAAACGCGCGCCCAGCGCTGTATGGGTCAGCGGCAGCGTCTTGCGCGCGTCGAGCGTCCGCTTTCCCTTCAGACAATCGGCGAAACGCGCGACGGCGGCGGGATCGATGTGGGCGAAGCTCTCGGCCTCCGCCTCGCCGAGCCCGAATTGCCGCGCGCGCTCGAGCGGCGCGCGGAAGAAGGCCTCGCGGAACGTCTCGTCCGTATAGAGAAGCGCCAGCAGCGCCTGCGTCTCCTTCAGCGGCATAGGCGGCCGATCGCGCGCGCATGCGCGACCTCCTCGACCAGGTCGCCGAAGGGCGGCAGATTTTCGTCCCGCTCCAGCACCATCGCCCGCGCATTCGGCGCGCGGGGCAGGATTTTCTCGAGCAGGCTCCAGATTTCCGGCGGCGCCGGGGCGTCATGGCTGTCCATCAGCAGGCCGCGCAGCCGCCGACCGCCGGCGATGTGGAATTGGACCACGCGCTCGAAGGGCCAGCGGTCGAGCTCGGCCTCCAGATCGACGCCCTGATTGACGGCGTTGGTGTAGAGATTGGTGACGTCGCAGAGCCAGCCGCAGCCGGTCAGCTCCAGCACGCGGGTGAGGAAACCCGCCTCGTCCATCTCACAGCCGGGGACGAGCGCGATGACGGTCGGATTTTCGAGGATCAGCGGAGTGGGTATCGCCCGGCGCACGGTCTCGACATTGCGCGCCACCGCCTCCGCCGCCTCCTGCGTGTAGGGCAGGGCGGCGAGATGGCCGATGGAGATTCCGCCCGCCCTGGTGAAGGCGAGATGCTCGCTCCACCAGGGCGGGTCGAGCCGGGCGACGAGGCGCGCCAGCTTTCGCAGATAGGAGGGATCGACGCCCTCCGCGGAGCCGAGCGAGAGATCGAGCCCATGCGGCACGATCGGGAAATGATCGGCGAGGAGATCGAGCTCGGCGCGCTTTTCCCGCGAGGCGTCGAGATAATGGTCGGCGATGACCTCGACGATCTCGATCTTTTCGCGATTGGCGAAGAGATCGGCGCAGAACTGCGGCCGATAGCCGAGGCCGGCGCGCAGCTCTGCGGGCGTCGCCATGCGGTTCAGTCGCCGCCGCCGCAGCCGCCGCAACCACCGCCGCCGTCTCCGCCGCCGCTGCAGGACGAGCCGCAGGAGCCGGAGGAATCGCTCGCCGACTTCCTGAATAGGCTCATGAATTCCGGCTCTAGGGCGCCCTTCAGCGCCTCATAGCCGAAGACCGAGACGAGGAAGAGCGAGCCGGCGTCGAAAGCCGCAGCCCCGGTGGGGCGCGATTTCGCCTGGCCGAGCTTTTCGGAGAGGCTGCGCCCATAGGCGCGCTTGATCGCCGCGAGATAGGCTGTCCCGCGCGCGCTGGCGATGCGCTTGCGGGCCTTGGAGGTCAGCATCCAGAGGAAGATTTCGGCGGCCGCCGCCATGCCGATGAGGAAGATCACATTGTGATGGCCGGCGAGGAGCGTTGCCGCCAGCTTGCTGGCCGCAAGGCCGAGGAGGACGATCGAGCCGAGGATAAAGGCCGTGCCGGCGGTCTGGCCGACGCCGGGCGGCGCGAGCAGGTCATTCTCGACGAGGCGCCGCCGCTCTGGCGCGCAGAGTCGTTCTATATCGGCCGCCAGCGCTGGATCGGCGAAGAGCTCGCCTGGCGTCGGCCGCGCCGAAAGCGCCATCAGCACGCGCGCCGAACGCGCGTCCAGCACGCGGCCGGACTGGGCGCCGGCGGCCCGCTCCAGCCGCCCGTCGGTTATGCCCACATAGCCTTGCTGGCGCAGATCGAACAAAAGCGTGCGGATGACATTATTGACGCCGCCCGAGAGATAGGCGAGCGCGATGGCGTCGGGCTCGCTCGGCACTTTCAGCCGGGCCATGTCGCGCGTCGGATCTGCCGCGCGGATGAAGAGAAAGGACAGGCCGAGCGTCAGCGCCGCCACGCCGGCGTAGAGGCCTAAAAACTCCGGCCCCGGAAGGCCGAGGATCGAAATGCCGGCCATAGGCGCCCCCGCGCTGGCTGAAAAGAAATTGTGGAGCGCAGATTAGCAGCCCCCGCGCTGCGGACAAGCCGACGCCGGAACGACGCCGGCATTCAGGCTTGCGGTCGCGGCGTGGCCATGCCAGTGAGAACGCGCGCTCCGCACCGGGAGCGCCGAACCCGCAGCGCCCCATGAAAAAAATTTTGGAATTTGTCTGGCCTCTCGTCGGGCTGGTGGCTGTCATCGCCTCTTTCTATCTTCTCTATGGCGAATTTCGCGGGGAGTCGGTCGGCGAGGAGGTCTGGGCCGATCTTCGGGCCATTCCCGTCTCCCATTGGGTCGCAGCCGGCTTCTGCTCTCTGCTCGCCTATGCCGCGCTCGCCTGGTACGATCGGATCGCGCTGCTGCACCTCGGCGTGAAGCACATCTCCATGGTGTTCATCTCGCTGTGCTCATTCACCACTTATGCGCTCTCGCATAATATCGGCGCGTCGGTGTTCTCCGGCGCCGTGGTGCGCTACCGGGCCTATTCCACCAAGGGCCTGACGGCCGGTCAGGTGGCGGTGCTGGTGGTGCTGTGCTCCTACACTTTCGGCCTGGGCACAGTGCTGCTCACCGGCATTTTGCTGACCTATCAGCCGAGCCTGCTCGGCCGCCTCTCCGGCATGCTGCCGGAAATGCTCACCAATGAGCATACGGCGCTGATCATCGGCCTCTCCTGCCTCGGCGCCGTGGCGCTCTATGTCATCGGCTCGCTGATGCACTTCAAGCCGATCGATCTGGGCAAGATCCATGTGATGTATCCGCGGCCCGAGGTGATGATCCGGCAGATGTTCGCCGCCCCTCTGGAACTGATCGGCGCCGCCGGCATTATTTATTTCGCTCTGCCGGAGGGCAGCGGCACGCCCTATATCGTCGTGCTCGGCACTTTCCTCCTGTCCTTCTCGGCCGCGCTGGTCTCCCATGCGCCCGGCGGGCTCGGCGTGTTCGAGCTCATCTTCATCAAGGCGATGCCGGATGTGCCGCGGCTCAAGGTGCTGACCGCTCTGCTGGTGTTCCGCCTGCTCTATCTCATCGTGCCGCTGCTGTTCGCTCTGGTCGTCGTGCTGCTGTTCGAGCGCGGACGTCTCGCCGAAACCTTGCGCGGCCGCGCCGACAGCGAGAACTGACGGCCGAACTGGCGCGAAAAAGGACCTGAAACGACGAAGAGCCGGCCGCCTCGAAGGCGGGCCGGCTCTGCGTTTTGAAGGGAGGCGCCCGGGCGCCGAAATCACATGCGATATTGCTGAAGGCGGGTCGTCCGCAATCCGGCGAGACCGTGCTGGTCGATCGACATCTGCCAGCTCAGAAACTCGTCCACCGTCAGCGTGTAGCGGGTGCAAGCCTCCTCGAGGGAGAGGAGCCCGCCGCGCACCGCCGCGACCACTTCGGCCTTGCGGCGTATAACCCAACGCTTGGTCGTGGGCGGCGGCAGATCCGCGACGGTCAATGGGCTGCCATCGGGGCCGATGACATATTTGACACGCGGACGATGCGTCTCGGTCATTTTGTTACTCGCATACTCTCACGATCACTCGACCGTCCTTCTATAGGCGAGGCGATTTAACATTTGCCTAAGCCAAACTCCTGTGTTTGCGGCCAATTGAGAAATCGCCGTTTACCATAGCTCACGGTCGGCGGCAGGGACGGCGTCGCTCCAGACGATCGCGCGGCGAGCGATCGGAAATCCCGAGCGATAGCGCGTCTATAGCTCGGGATTTCCCGCCTGGAGCGACGGCGACGCTGCGCGGGGCCGAAGCTACTCGCCGGCGACCCGCTCCACCTTCACACGGGCGACGCCCGCCGAACGGAAGCCGAGGCTGTCCGCCGCATGAGCGGAGACGTCGATCACCCGTCCATGCACGAAGGGACCGCGATCATTGATCGTGACGACCACCGAACGGCCATTGCCGAGATTGGTCACGCGCGCGCGCGAGCCGAAAGGAAGGCTGCGATGGGCCGCCGTCAGCGCCCCCACATGGCCCCCGCTCGCCGTCCGGCCATGATAGCCGTAGTAGGAGGCCTTTCCCACCCAGGATTGGCCCGCCGCCGCCGCTGTCGAACCTGCAAAAATCGCCGCTCCGATGATCCATTGTTTCAATGCGCTATCCCCCTTGCCGTTTCTCTCCCGAAAGTCGACCGAGCGTGGCCGAGACTGTCGAGTAGACCCGCGGTAAGGGTGAGTTGTGATCAAATAGTGGCGAGAGCGCCAGCACCGGATTTTGCCTAGTTCCGCGCCAGAGCGCCAAGTATGCCGCATCAATATTTCGATGTAATCTATACTAAAGCCTCAAATAAACGTTTATGTATTTTGAAATATATTTGTCACATAATTACTTTTCTGTGACCGAAATGACACAGGCTGCGAGAATCTGTCGCCTGGCTGTCAAGCCTCCTCATGAACGGATCGATCCAGGGCGAAGCGGCCGGGGCCGGCCAGCACGAAAAGCGCGAAGACGACGGCATAGACGAGCGCCAGCTCGCCGCCATTGTGGATGGGCAGAGCGCCGCGGGCGGCGTGGCCGACGACATAGGCGACAATCATTTCCGCCGCGAGCACGATGGCCGTCGGCCGGGTGAAGAGGCCGACAAGCATCAGCAGGCCGCCGAGTATCTCGATCGCCCCGGCGAGGCCGAGCAGGGAGACGAGCTTCAGCCCGTCGAACATGGCCACGTGCGGAAAGCCGAAGAGCTTGGCCGTCCCGTGCTGAAGGAACAGCAGCGCGGCGAGAATGCGCAAAAGGCCCAGCAGCGCCTGCGCGCGGCCCGGCGAAACCAGAGAAGCCATGGGCGTTTCCTCAGTTGTCGAGGATCGCGCCTCAGAGGATCGAGGCGACCTCCTCGAAGGCGAAACGCGGACCCCGCGGATAGAGTTTCGCCGGATCGCCATAGCCGATGTTGATGAGGAAATTGGACTTCACCGTCCCGCCGGGGAAGAATTCGGCGTCCACCTTCGCATTGTCGAAGCCGCTCATCGGCCCGGCGTCGAGCCCGACGGCGCGCAGCGCCAGCAGGAAATAGGCGCCCTGCAGCGTGCCATTGCGAAAGGCGGTCGTCTCGACGAGCGGGGCGTTGCCGACGAACCAGGCGCGCGCGTCGGTCGCGGGATAGAGGCGCGGCAGATGCTCGTAGAATTGCGTGTCATGGGCGACGATCGCCGTCGCCGGCGCGGCGAGCGTCTTGTCGAGATTGCCGGGGGACAGCGCCGGCGCCAGCCGCGCCTTGGCCTCCGCCGAGCGGATGAAGAGGAAGCGCGCCGGCAGGCAATTGGCGCTGGTCGGCCCCCATAGCGCGAGCCGCACCGCCTGTTGGAGCAAGGCGTCGGGGACCTCGCGATCGGCCCAGCCATTGTGGGTGCGCGCTTCGGTAAAAAGCTGCGCGAGCGCCTCGGCGCTCAGAGTTTCCTGCGAAATGTCGTTTTGCGCCATATCATCGCTCCTCGGCTCGCTCGCATCGCGGCTCGCGGGAGAACGCGCGCGCCACTCAGATGTCCCGGCCCTCGACTTCCAATCGCAGCCGCTCCTCCGCCTTGCGCCATTCCTCGCGGCGCGGATCGAGCGCGCGGGCGCGGCGATAGGCCTCGAGCGCGCGCGCCGCGGCGCCGGCCCGCTCGCGCAGCGCGCCCAATGCGCCGAGCGCGTCGAAACGGCGCGGCTCCAGCCGCAGGGCGGACTCGAGATCGCGCTCCGCCCCGTCGAGATCGCCGAGCGCGATGCGGACATTGGCGCGGCCGACCAGCGCCTCCGCCCATTCCGGCTCGAGGATGACGATGCGGTCGAAGAGATCGAGCGCCAGCGAATCCGCGCCTATGCCGACAGCGACGAGCGCGCGGCGCATCAAGAGATCGACGGTGGGGGAGGCGGAGCGCGCCCATAGCCGGCCGATCGCCTGGGCGAGGGCGCTCTCCTCCTCCTCGCTCTCGGCGAGGGAGAGGCGGCGGATGAGATCGTCGAGCGAGTCGCGCGCCGTCTGCGGCGCCCGCTCGGGCGCGAGCTCTGGCTCGACCGGGGCGGTGGGCCGACGCTGCGGCGAGAACACGCGTGCGCCCGGCGGCAGCGGGATCGGCACGCGGCCGATGCCGGGAATGTCGAGATATTGCTGCTCGGTGAGCGGACGCTCCGCCCCGGCGGCGAGCGCCCCGGGAGCGGCGAACAACGCGGCCGCGAGCAAGGCGGCGAGACTGCGGGACGAGGGCGCGAGGCGCATGAACGCGACTGTAGCAAAGGCGCGGGGCTCGAGACAAGAACGCCTCGAGACAAGAGCCCTGCACAACGCAAAAGGGCCGCCGCTGAGCGGCGACCCTCTCGTTCCAAGGTTCAGATCAAAGGCTCAGAGCGCCTTGAGCTGGTCCGCCGAGGACTTGCCGGTGCGGCGATCCTGCGCGATCTCGAAGCTCACCTTCTGGCCCTCGCGCAGATCGCGCAGGCCGGCGCGCTCCACCGCGCTGATGTGGACGAACACGTCCTTGTCGTCGCCATCCGGCTGGATGAAGCCATAGCCCTTCTGGGCATTGAACCACTTAACCGTTCCAGTCGCCATTTGTCTCTCCAGACATAGAGGAGAAGGCCCGCCTGCGCGGGGCCGGGTCGATCGATGTAGGGAGAGGTCGTCAGCGGCTCCGTCTCCGAAGCGCGCCCAAGTCGCCGGCCGAAAATCGATGCTCGGGAACATAGAGGGCCGAACCGCCCCGGGCAATGGCGGATCACGCTATAGGCCATAAGTAATTCCCGAAAAAGAAAGGATTTCCTAACCTACACAATTGGAGGAGGCGCCTGGTTCACGCCACATTCATCGAGACGGCGCGATCTTAGCGTTGGATTTACGATCATCGCGTCGAATTGTCGCTGAATGATCGTGACCTGCGACGGCGGGGGGAGGCCCCCGCGCGCAGCCAGAAGCGGAGAGCAAAAGTGATCGACCTCGTTCGGCAAGCGATCGACGAGAATGGACGCCTGCCCGCGCCCGCCTGCGACATAGCGGCCGACGCCGACCTCTATGAGCTCGGCCTCACCTCATTCGCGGCGGTCAGAATCATGCTCGCGCTCGAGGACGCCTATGGCGTCCAATTCCCGGAGCATATGCTTCGCCGTCGCAATTTCGCCTCCATCGCCGCCATCGTCTCCTGCCTGCATGCGCTGGAGCGCAAGGCGGCCTGAGCCGGCGTTTATAGGCGCGCGCCCGAAGGGCAATAGCGCGCCTTGCGATCGGCTGCGGCCGAGAGCGCCGCTGGAAAGGCGTTCTGCTGCGGCGCGAAAGCCAGCAGCGCCGGCGTCACTGGCCGCGTCGAGGCCGCCCAGCTCTGGAAGGCGGCGGAACGTCCCTCGCGCGTCGCGCGCGCGGCCAGCTTCTCCGTCCCCGGCTCGGGCGTCAGCCCCTCGAGCCCGCATTGGGCGAAGAGCGGAATGCGATAGGCCGGCGGCGGCGCGGCGCAGGCGCGCTCCATCAGCGCCACAATGGTGAAGACGACCAGCGCCGAAAAGGCGACGAAAAGCGCGCCGATCTGACGCGCGCCCAAATCTGCTCGTGACATTTTGGACCCCCTTGGCCGCAAAACCGGCCGAAAGGGTCAAATGGAGCGCCGTCCTCGTCCCTCCAGCGCGAGCGTGGGACATGATTAGCAGGGAGTGACCGGCGGCTCAGGCCGGCTGCTCGTCCAGCGCCTTCTCCTTGCGGTCCGCCCCGCCGAGGCGGCGATAGACGAAAGGCGGCGCCGGCAGAAGCGACTCGTTCTGCCCGAGCGCGGCGAATTCCTCGTGATGGGCCGAGCGATGGCAGGCGGGGTCGGTCGCCGCCGCGTCGCCGGTGACGGCCAGCGCCTGGCAGCGGCAGCCGCCATAATCGACCCCGCGCTTGTCGCAGCTGCGGCAGGGCTCCTGCATCCAATCCTCGCCGCGAAAGGCCTCGAAGGCCGCTCCATTGCGCCAAATGTCGCCGAGAGGGCGCTGGCGCACATTATCGAAGGAGAGGCCCGGCAGCGTCTGCGCGGCGTGGCAGGGCAGCGCCTTGCCGGAGGGCGTCACCACCATGATGCTGCGGCCCCAGCCGCCCGTGCAGGCCTTGGGGCGCGAGGCGTAATGATCGTGGATCACGAAATCGAAATTGAGCACGCCCTGCAGGCGCTTCTTCGCCTCTTCCACAATGCCGACAGTGGCGAGGAATTTCTCGCGCGTCGGGATCAGCGCGGCGCGGTTCACCTCCGCCCAGGCGTAATATTGAATATGCGCCACCTCGAGCCGCTGCGCCCCGACCTCTGCCGCGAAATCGATGATCTGCGGCAAATGGTCGATGTTCTGGCGATGGATCGGCGCATTGATGGTGAGCCCGAGGCCCAATTCCCGCGCCCAGCGCGCGACATCGCGCTTCTTGGCGACGCCGCCCTCATAGCCGGAAATATGGTCCGAGCTTTCGGGGACCACATCCTGCACCGAGACCTGCACATGATCGAGGCCGATCTCGGCGAGATGCGCCAGACGCTCGCGCGTCAGCAGCACGGCGGAGGTCACGAGATTTGTGTAGAGGCCGGCGTCGACGGCGTGGGCGAGAATCTCCTCGAGATCGCGGCGAATGGTCGGCTCGCCGCCCGAGAGATGCAATTGCAGCGCGCCGATGGAGGCGGCCTGCCGAAACACGTCGCCCCATTCGCCGGAGGTCAGCTCCGTATTGGCGCGCTCGAGATCGAGCGGATTGGAGCAATAGGGGCATTGCAGCGGACAGCGATGCGTCAGCTCGGCGAGCAGGCCCGCCGGGCCGCGCTCGAAGGGCGCATAGGATTTCGCCGTCTGCGACAGGGGAGGGGGCGAAAATGCGTCCGGTCCGTCGCGCAGCAGGCGCTTGTCGGCGAGGCCTTGCAGCAGCTTGACCACATCCGTCTGGATCACATCGACGGGCGCCGAATAAGTTTGCGCGAGACGCTGCGAGATTTCCGCGACGCTGGCGAGGCCGTCGACATGGCCGAGCACGGCGAGGCCGATCGGGTCCAGCTCATAGGCGCGTTCCGGCGCGAGGATCACCTTGCGCTTGCGCACGACATCCTCGTGCAGGCGCGAATAGCGCGTGAATGCCGGGCGAGAGTCGGCGGTTATCAGCCAGCGGGTGCGGACGTCGGTCATGGCGTTCCTTTTGCGCATCCTTTTAGCATATTCGCAGCGAACCTCACATCACCCCATCTGGAGCGTGACGGCGTAGAGCCGCAAGAAAAAAGGCTTCCGCCCGCTCGATCGCCTCGCGCTCGATCCGGCGTTCTGTCGGTCGCAGCGAGTTTCGAGCGGAGGCGAATTCCGCGTCGATAAACGCTGCGAGCACGGGGTCGACCGGGCCGGTTCCCATCTCGCTCGATCGCGACTTCTCCGCGAGCAGAGTTTCCACAATGGCAGCGACGTCGGCCGGCGGATCGCATTGCGCCATCAACTCTTGGAATTGCATCGGCGCTATCCGTTCATTCGGGTAAAGGCGCAACCAGCGGAGCGCGGCCGCCGGGCGCAGAGCGTAAAACAGCTTCTTGCGGCGCACATTCTTGTCGTCGCTGAAATAGGCGCGACGATGGCGTTCGCCGAGGTGCAGGTAATGATAGGCGATGCGCTCTCGATCGACGGTCTCGCGCGCGAGCGCCAGAAATGCATCGGCGAATTCCTGATCACGGCGGTAGCCGATCGGCGAGGTGAGCCATTCGATGACGACGGCGTTGCCCTTGAGCAGAAGCTGTAGGGCCTTTCCGAGATCCCATCCGTTCACGTCGAAGATTTCGTCGAGCGGCGTTTCGATCACATCGCGCTTGCGCCAAGGCGATAGATAGTCCGCCGAGCGACGAATATAGATGAAACGGCAATCATAATCGCTGTCGGGAGAGGGAAATCCCCAAGCCCGACTGCCGCTCTCCACCGCCAAGGGAACAGCAACCCGCTCGACGATGCGCAGATCGTCGAGTCGCTGCTGAATTTTTTCGACGATCGCCGGGTCCAACTCGATCCTTCGTCATGTCTGCGGAGTGAACGCGCCCGGCGGGATGAGGCCGGTCACATAGGCCTGGTGCAGCGCGTCGAGCTGCGCCCAGAGCACGTCGCATTTGAAGCGTACCGCGCCGACGCAGGCTTCCTGCTCCGCCCGCGTATAGGCGTGCTGGAGAATATACGACAATGCGAAATCGCTGTCGCGCGGCGCCTGGGCGAGGCGGCGCTTGAAATAGGCCATCACGGAATCGTCGACGAAATCGTAATTCTCGAGCATTCCGGCGATGCGCTCGCGATGGATCGCCGGCGCGAACAACTCCGTCAGCGAGGACGCCACCGCGATGACGAGCGGCTGCTCGACGACGAAGCGCACATAGGCTTCCACGGCGAATTTCGTCGCCGGCAGCGCGCCCTTGCGCGAGGTGACGTAGTCGCGCGAGAGGCCGAGCCCGTCGGTGAGCACGAGCCAGCGCTCTATGCCGCCGCCTTCCTCGCCCAATCCGTCATGATCGTGGATGCGATGAATCCATTCGCGCCGTAATTCGCGGTCGTGGACACGGCTCATGAAGGCGGCGTCCTTGCGCGGCACCGCCTCCTGATAGCAATAGCGATTGAGCGCCCAGGCCTGCACTTGGCCTTTGCTCAGCTTTCCGCCATGCAGCATCTTATGGAAGGGATGCTTGTCGTGATAGCGCTCCTCGCCGACAGCGCGGATCGCCGCTTCGAACGCCTCCTTCGACAAGGGAGGAGCGTCGTGCCACTCGGCCGTCGAGAAGTCGTTCATAGCGTCACCTCCATGCCGTCCGCGCCGATCTCCCATCCGGCCGCATTCACGATCGCGCGTTCCTTGGAGGAGGCGTCGAGCGTCGGATTGGAGTTGTTGATGTGCACATAGATTTTGCGCGCGACGGACAGATCCGCGAAGGCTTTCATCGAGCCGTCATCGCCGCTCATATTGACATGGCCCATGCGTGAGCCGGTCTTGCCGAGCAAGCCTTGCTCGATCATCTCATTCTCATGGAACAAAGTTCCGTCGAAGAAGACGAGGCTGGCGCCGCGCAGGCGCTCCTTCAGCGGCTCGTCGATGTTCGCGCAGCCGGGAATATAGAAGCAGCTCTTGCCCGTCGCCGTCTCGATGATCTCGACGCCGAGCGTGTCGCCCACTTGCGTGCCGAAACCCGCGACGCTCTTGTCCTCGAGCCAGAGCGCAATCTTGCCATGCACCGGAAACGCCTTCACCGCGAGGCCGAGATCGACGCCGGCGCCATGCAGCGGGATCGCCTCGTCGAAGGGAAATTCGACGCGCGTCACCAGCTCGGGGACCAGAATATCGAAGATGCGATTGCCGGCGAGCACATTCAAAATGCGCCCCGAGGAATAGATGGAGAAGGCCTGCGCCTCGCGCAAATTCAAGAGTCCGGCGACATGGTCGACGTCGCCATTGGTCAGCACGACGGATTTGATCGGGCTCGCGCGCAATCCATCCTGCGGGCCGGGCGAGAGCTGCGGCGCATGCGCGATCTGCTGGCGCAAATCCGGCGAGGCGTTGAGCAGCACGAAATCGACGCCATTGGCGCTGACCGCGAGCGAGGATTGCGTGCGCGCCGAAAAGCCCGGCTTGCCCTCGCGCACGGCGCGGCAATTGGCGCAATTGCAGTTCCATTGCGGGAAGCCGCCGCCGGCGCCCGATCCGAGTATTTTGATGAACATGACGCGATCCGCGACGGCGCCGTTTTTTGTAAGGCGCAGTCTCTCCTCTCGAGCCGACGTTCTAGAGCGAAACCGCCTCTCCTCGAAGCGCTGTTTCGCTCCCCTCCCGATTTTGCCGCTTTTTCCCATGGCGTTCGGCCATGGACGGCTTGTTTTCACGGGCACTATGTCGGCGCGCGCGGCGGCGCGCAAGCGCCACTTTGTCGCGCCGCTCGAGCCGCCGCGTCAGGCCGGCCGCGCCTTCTCCGCCGCTCTCTCCGCCTCCTGCCGCTCCAGCTCCTTGTAGCGCTTCACGCCGAAGGGGATGGCGGCGAGATAGGCGAGGCTCGCCAGCACCAGGGTCTCCATCGGATAGATGGCGAGCAGCAGCGCGGTCACGCCGACGCAGAACAGCACGAGAATGACATATTCGCGCGGGATGCGGCCGATGCGCTTGCCGGAGAGATGCGGAATGCGGCTCGCCATCAGAAAGGCGATGGCCAGCACATAGATGATGAAGAGCGGAACCAGCGCCTTGGAGCCGGGCAGATCGACCACCGAGAGGTTGAGATAGAGCGGCAGCAGCACGGTCACGGCGCCGGCGGGCGCCGGCATGCCGACGAAGAAATCCGAATGCCAGGCCGGGCGTCCCGGATCGTCCACGGTGACGTTGAAGCGGGCGAGGCGCAGCGCGCCGGCGATGGCGAAGACGAGCGCCGCGAACCAGCCGAGCCCTTTGATCTCGTGAAGCGACCAGAGATAGAGCAGAAGCGCCGGCGCGACGCCGAAATCGACGAAATCCGCGAGCGAGTCGAGCTCCGCGCCGAAGCGCGACGTGCCTTTGAGCGCGCGCGCGATGCGGCCGTCGAGCCCGTCCAGCACGGCGGCGGCGATGACGGCGGTCACGGCCGTGTCGAACTTGCCTTCCGTGGCGTAGCGGATCGCGGTGAGGCCCATGGAGAGCGCCAGAAGCGTGACCAGATTAGGCAGCACCACGCGGATCGGAATGTTGCGAAAGCGCAGCCGGCGCCGTTCCGAGGGCGACAATTGCGCGTCCCGGCCCTCGGGGCCGGCGTCGAAGGACGAAGGTTCGGTCATCGGAGAGGCCTTTGTCGCGGCGACGGCTCAGCCGGCCTTGAAGCTCAGAGGGGCGGCGGTGGAGATCACATCGGCGAGGATCGTCTCGCCCGCTATCGCGCGCGAGCCCACGGCGACGCGGGGCTTGGCGGCGGTCGGCATATAGACGTCGACGCGCGAGCCGAAACGGATGAGGCCGAAACGGTCGCCGACGCCGATCGGCTCGCCACCCTGCACGAAGCAGACGATGCGCCGCGCCACCAGGCCCGCGATCTGCACCACGCCATAGCGGCCAGACGGCGCGTCGATGACGATGCCGTTGCGCTCATTGTCCTCGCTCGCCTTGTCGAGATCGGCGTTGAGGAAGATGCCGGGCTTATAGGCGACCTTGCTGATGCGGCCGGTGATGGGGGCGCGGTTCACATGCACGTCGAAGACGCTCATGAAGATGGAGACGCGCTGCATCGGCTCCGCGCCGAGGCCGAGCTCGGCCGGCGGCAGGAAGAAGCCGATGGAGCAGACGACGCCATCCGCCGGCGACACGACGAGCCCCTCGCGCAAAGGCGTGAGGCGTTGCGGATCGCGGAAGAAATAGACGCACCAGGCGGTGGCGATGAAGCCCACCCAGCCGAGCGTCGAGGAAATCCAATGCAGCAGCAGGGCGGCGATGGCGAAGGCGGCGATGAAGATGTAGCCTTCGGGATGGATCGGGACGAGCGATTTGCGGACCGATTCGAGGATCGACATGGATGAGAGGCTCCGAATGCGGCCCGTCGCCGCAGGCGAGGCGAGTTCTGCCATTTTGCGGCGCGAAAGTCACGCGGGCGGGGCGCCTGCGCCCTTGCCCCTGCGGCGGATTCACGACAGATAGGCGCGGTCGAAGCCCAAAGAGGCCGACACCCCTCGGGGAGGAAACATGAAAGACAATATTCGCAACGGAACGGCCCTGGCCATAGCGGCCGTCTCTCTCGCGCTCGCCGGCGCAGTGACGACGGCCATGGCGGCGACGCCCGGCAAGGTGCAGTGCATCGGCGCCAACGCCTGCAAGGGCAAGAGCGACTGCCACAGCCCCAAGAACGCCTGCAAGGGCATGAACGCCTGCCAGGGCAAGGGCTGGGTGTTCGTCGAGTCCGAGGACGCCTGCAAGGCCGCCGGCGGCAAGACGCTGAACTGATCGAAGCGGGGAGGGCGGCCGCCCTCCCCCGCAACCTGCGCGTCGCCCAGTAGGCGAAGCCGCCGAGCCGGGCGGCCGCTCGAGGGGGCCTAAAAAGAGAGAGCCCGAAGGCCAGTGGTCAGGGGACGCGCGCTTGGACCGCGAGCCTTCAGGCTCGCTGCTCGCTCTGCTCTCGCTCCGGCGCGGCCGGCGTCAGCACCAGCTCGAGATTGTCGATCGCCGTCACCCGCGCCCGCGCGCCGGGGACAAGCCTGTCGGCGCGCGATTCCGCGGCGAGGCGGGCGCGCCATTCGACGCCGGACCAATAGACGACGCCGCTCGATTTCGTCACCTCATGCGTCGTCGTCAGCTCGCGGCCGATGAGGTCGCTGCTCGTGTCCTCCTGCACGTCCGCATTCTGGAAGCGCTGCAGCGGCTTGCGCCCGAGGAGCGCGATGGCGAGGCTCAGCGTCGCGGCGAGCGCGGCGGTCTCCAGCAGAGACGGCCGAAAGCCGGTGAGAAAGAGCAGGGCGCTCGTCGCCAGCGCGCCGATGGCGAAGAACATCAGCGGCGACAGGCCGATCACGGCGATATCGAGGCCGAGCAGCGCGAGGCCGACGACGAGGGCGAGCGTGGCGGGATCGTAAATCAGCTCCATCGCGAATGCCTTTTGCTGGTTTCCGCTTTCACTCGCTCTTCTGCCAAGGCTGCGCGCGGCTCTGGGTCTGCGGAGCGGCGCCGGCGTTCACCGACTTCAGCACCGCCATGGCCCTGGCGATCCAGCCAGCCGGATCGGCGCCCTCGCCCATCAGCACGAGAGACGTGCCGGTCTTGGCGAGGCGGCCATATTGCTCGATGGCGGATTTCGCCACTTCGAGCTGCACGGCCTGATCGCCGCCCTGTTCCGTGATCTGCTTGCGCACGAGCTCGATGGCGCGCGCCTGGCCCTCGGCGCGTAGAATGGCGGCCTGCTTCTCGCCCTCGGCGCGGTTGATCTCGGACTGCTTCACGCCCTCCGACTCCAGCACGGCGGCGCGCTTGTCGCGCTCGGCCTTCATCTGCCGCTCCATCGATTGGCGCAGCGACTCGGGCATCTTTATGTCCTTGATCTCGTAGCGCGTCACATGCGCGCCCCAGAGCTGCGCGGCGTCCGAGACCGCGCGCACGACGCGCTCGTTGATCTCGCTTCTGTTCTCGAACGTCTTGTCCAGCTCCATGGAGCCGATCGCCGAGCGCATGCTGGTCTGCGCCAGATTGATGATGGCGCGGCTGATGTCCTGCGCGCCATAGGCGGCGTCCTTGGCGTTGACGATTTTGTAATAGAGCACGCCGTCGATCGTCACCGTGGCATTGTCCTTGGTGATGGCGTCCTGCTCGGGCACGTCGATCACCTGCTCGCGCAGGTCGAATGTGTAGGCGGCGCGCTCGACGATCGGCCAGACGAAATTTATGCCGGCGCCCAGCGTGCGATTGTAGCGGCCGAGCCGCTCGATGACGAGCACGGTCTGCTGGCGCACGAAGCGCACCATTGTCGCGAGCGTGAGCGCGACGACATAGGCGAGCCAGAAAAGCGGGCTATGGAGGAGGCCGAGCGGCAGGCCGAGCCCGAGATTGCGATCGAAAACGAGCAGAGCGAGCGCGACGGCGCCGGCGAGCAGGAGGGGTAGGCCCATGGGGATTTTCCTTTGTATCATCTTCGAAATCGCGTGTGTGCGGAGGCTCGGATATCTAGTCGTCCGCTTCATCGGAACCGATGGGCTTCAAATGAGCGAGCTTCGGGCTCGCGTCTCGAGACGCGTCAATTCCATCTGACGCAGACCACTAGCCGCCCCCGCGCAATTTGCCGTGCGTCGGCGCACATCCGATCGCAGGAGCGTGCCGACATGCCGCCGCGGCGAGACTATCACGGGCGCGTGCGCCGCGTCGCGAAGAGAGGCGAAATCCTCCCTTCTCGACAAATCGCCTCTTTGGCTTCATGAGGGGGCGCATGTTCCGCCCCTTCGTCGACGACTTCCTCGCCTGCCTGCGCTTCTACTCCCGCCTGCCGGTTCCGGCGCCGCGGGGGCATGAGATGCCGGACTTCCGCACCGCCGTGCGGGCGCTGCCGCTCGCCGGCGCGCTGGTCGCGCTCGCGCCGGCCTGGACGCTGCTCGCCGCCCATGCGCTCGGCCTGCCGCCTTTTCTCGCCGCCACGCTGGCGCTGGCGGCGCTGGTCGTCATCACCGGCGCATTGCATGAGGACGGGCTCGCCGATCTCGCCGATGGCTTCGGCGGCGGCGCGACGCGGGAGGAGAAGCTCGAGATTATGCGCGACAGCCGGCTGGGCTCCTATGGCGCCCTCGCGCTGACGCTCTCGCTGGCGCTGCGCCTCGGCGCGCTGACGACGATCGCGCAGCGCGGAGTCTTCGAGGCGGCCGCCATTCTCATTTTCGCGGCGTCGCTCTCGCGCACCGCCGGGCTGCTGCCGATCATGATCCTCGCGCCCGCGCGCGCGGACGGGGCCGGCCACGCCGCCATGCGGCCGTTCAAGGAAGCGCTGCAGACGGCGGCGCTGCTGGCGAGCGCCTTCTCTATTCTGCCGATCGCGCTCGGCGTCTCGCCGATCGCGGCTGTGCTCGCCGGCGCGCTGTCCGTCGCCGCGGCCTATGCGACGGCCAAGCTCGCCGAGCGGCAGATCGGCGGCCTCACGGGCGATGTGCTGGGCGGCGCGCAGCAGGCGGCGGAGATCGCGGCGCTGCTCGTATTTTCGAGCGGCTGAGAAGGCGTCAGGCGCTCGCCGCCTCCGCCATGCGCGCCGTCGCGCGCCGCACCTCGCCGACGGCGGAGCGCAGCGTCTCGACGCCGGCGCCGGGCTGCACCGCTTCGCTCGCGAGGCGCCGGCGGAAGGCGCGCGCGCCGGGCCTGCCGGCGAAGAGGCCGAGCATATGCCGCGTCATGTTGGAGAGGCGCTCGCCACGTTGCAGCTGCGCCTCGATATAGGGAATGAAGGCATCCACCGCCGCAAAGCCGTCCGCGAGCGGAGCCGCCTCGCCGAACAGCTCTGGGTCGACGCGAAGCAGAAGCTCCGGCTCGTGATAGGCCGCGCGGCCGATCATGACGCCATCGACATGGGCGAGATGCGCGCGCATGTCCTCGAGCGTCGCAATGCCGCCGTTGATCGCGATCGGCAGGCTCGGATAGGCGCGCTTCAGCTCATAGACGAGGCCGTAGTCGAGCGGCGGAACGTCGCGATTCTCCTTGGGCGAGAGGCCGGAGAGCCAAGCCTTGCGGGCGTGGACGACGAGCGCGTCGCAGCCGGCGCCGACGGCGCGCTCGGCGAGGTCGAACAGCGCGGCTCTCGGCTCCTGATCGTCGACGCCGATGCGGCATTTGACGGTGACGGGAAGCGCGACCGCATCCTTCATCGCCTTCACGCAATCGGCGACGAGATCGGGCCGCAGCATGAGACAGGCACCGAAAGCGCCGTTCTGCACGCGATCGGACGGGCAGCCGACATTGAGATTGATCTCGTCGAACCCATAGGGCTCGGCGATGCGCGCGGCCTTGCCCAACTCGCCCGGATCGGAGCCGCCGAGCTGCAGCGCCAGCGGCCGCTCCGCCGCATCGAAGCCGAGCAGCCGATCGCGGTCGCCGAAGATCACGGCGCCGGTCGTCAGCATCTCCGTATAGAGCCGCGCGCGGCGCGACATAAGCCGATGGAAGAACCGGCAGTGACGATCCGTCCAGTCCATCATAGGCGCGGTAGAGAATCTAATGTCTTGATTTGTAAGCGATTTCATTTTAGTCTCAAGGCCATAGGTCGGGGCGTGTGCACTCTCCGGTTACGCCTCGATACGACACTTTTCGCTCCTTTTCGACTTCTCGGTGCACACAGAGCGCACACGAAATGGCGACCTTCACGAGGTTCAAATCCCGCTCCTGGCGAGCTCAAGTTCGACGCAAGGGGAATTACGTCAACGAGACGTTTCTCCGCCGGCGCGACGCGGAGGAGTGGGCGCTCGACATAGAGCGCCGGATCGACCGTGGCGAGTCGCCGTCGAGGCGCGCGCGGAAGGAGGCGCGAACATTCGGAGACCTCGTTCGGCTCCATAGGGACGATCTCGCGGAAGTCGGAAAGCGGATCGGCCGGTCGAAGGCCGCTAGCCTTACATTCCTCGAGCGTCGCCTTGGACGATTGAAGATTTCAGAGCTGGATCGAGAGCGCCTCATCCAATTCGGTCGCGATAGAGCGAAGGAAGGAGCCGGTCCCGTCACGCTCGGCATCGACCTCGGCTATGTCAAAACGATCCTGTCGCACGCAGCGGCGGTTCACGGCATCCAGCTTTCGACGGAGCCGACCGATCTCGCGCGCATCGCGCTGAACCGTCTGGGATTGGTCGGGAAAGGAAACGAACGTGATCGCCGGCCGACGCCGGACGAAATCGATCGCATTATCGCACGAGCCGATTTGACGCCGAAGCTGACAATTCCGTTGGGAAGGATCGTGCGCTTCGCGATCGCGACTGCGATGCGGCTCGATGAAATTTGCCGCGTCGCATGGAAGGATTTCGATCCCGACCATAAGATGCTTCTCATCAAAGATCGGAAAGACCCGCGCCGGAAGTCGGGAAACAATCAGAAGATTCCGCTTCTCGACGTGAGCGGCTATGACGCATGCGCTCTCGTTCACGAGCAGAAGGAAGCCTCGAAAAGCAGCAAGGGTCGAATTTTTCCGTATAACAGCCGGTCGGTAGGGACGGCGTTTCGTCGGACATGTCGCGCCCTCAAGATTTCCGACCTTCATTTTCACGATTTACGGCATGAAGGCGCGAGCTGCCTCTTCGAGGCGGGCTTTTCGATCGAGCAAGTGGCGCTCGTCACGGGGCATCGAGACTGGAAGATGCTTCGACGATATACGCATCTCAAACCCGAGCAGTTGCATGCCCGGAAGAGTGGTGTGGCGGCGTGAAATCCGTGCGCGATGGGCTGTGGGAACCAACGCCCGGATTTTCAGTCGCGGATTGCAGCCATGTTTTATGGCCTAATTACAACTACTTATTAGAAGTAGAAAAATCGTAGCAAGGCGCCAGCAAGGGGGAAGCCCGCCGAGCTTCTGGAGCCGATATGCGGTTATCGAGAAGAGCCAGCGGCGAGGGGTTGCCGAAAATGGCGTGATCGATTGATCTAGTCGAAGAAGTCGGCCAGGCCGTCGTGAAAGGAACCACTACGCATAGGCATGCCGTTGCCATTGTAGCTGCCGCAGCAATGCGCCAGGAGCTGACGGTTTTTCGCCTAAAACTAGACGTGTGGGCCTTCTACAGTCTATAGCGAGTGCGATTTTCATGTCCCTATCTGCTGAAAGGGCAGTCGCGCGTCCCCCAACACCAGCGCCATCGTGCAATCGAAACGCGGCGGGGCATGCCGAATAATGCTAGGCAGTCTCGCCGGGAAGGATTTTCGGGAGCGATTGCCGATCGAGGAGATTTACGCCGAGCGCCGCGAACGTGCAGGCGCCGAGCAGGATCGCCGCGTTGACGGTGTCGGCCCGTCCGATCCAGCTCGCGACGACTGGCGCCAGAACGAGAAGGGCGCCATTGTTCATCGATTCCGATGACGCCAATACAAAGCCCGCGTCAGACCCAGCTCGGCTCGCCTGAACGGCGGTGTTGGCCGGGGCGGCGAGACCCGAGGCAAATCCCCAAAGAGCCAGAAGGATAATTGCCGATACGCGACTCGACTCGGTCGCCAGGAACGCGCTCTGCGTAAAGAAGATGAGGCCGATGGCGAAAACCAGCACAGTCTCGGGCCGTCCGGCCCAGGCTGTCAGCCGCCCGACGGCTAGGTTGCCTGCGGCGAGCCCGAAACCGAAGGCAGCGACCGAAAGGCCGATGACGCCGGTGGAAAGACCGTAGCGGCTACGCAGAACCTCGCCGGAGATCAGATACCCGGCGATCGTCGCGCCGAGCCATAAACCCTTGGAAAGGTTTGGCCTGAGGATCGCGCCGTCGAGCAATCGGGCGGCCGACGCTTTGAGCGGGCGACTCTGCCGCGCGATGGATGGCGGCAAAATGCGCGCCCCCACGATGAGGACGGCGATGCAACCACAGGCGACGGCGATGAACGGCGCGCGCCAATCGTAGGCGTCGGTCAAGAGCCCCGCGACGGTCGGCCCCGTGGCGATGCCGAGGGTCAAGCCAAAGAGGACGAGCCCCATGGCTCCGGCCTGACGGTCTTCGGGAACGGTCTCGGAAATCAGGGCAAAGGCGGTCGGCGTGAGCGCCGCTCCCGCTGCGCCGCCGAGCACACGCGCGACGATCGCGAAGGAGAGCGAGGGCGCGAAGGCGACAGCCAACGCATCAGCGGCAAAAAGCGCCAGCGCTGGCAACAACAAACGCCGCCGACCGATCCGATCGCTGAGGAGGCCGATGAGCGGGGCGAGTACGGCATAGGACACCGCGTAGGCAGAGACGAGCCAGGCGATATCAGCAGGCTTCGCGGCAAAGGCCGACGCCAACGGCGTCAGCATCGGCGCGAGCATGAATTCAACCGCGCCGACGAAATAGACGGCGAGCGCCAGGGTGGCGAGGATAAGCGAGGGCGATGGGGTTGGATTCGGCATGGACAGGCGATTCCGATACGTTGATGTCGTCCTGGCTGGAGGCAGTCTTCAGGGTGACAAGAAGCTTCTGGCGGCGCGTTTCGAGATCGGCCATTTGCCGTTCGATCGCCTCGAGCTTCAACCGATGCGCAGCGGCCACCTTCGGACAGGCGGTGACTGCGGCGGGATCGTCGACGATGCAGTTGAGAAATGTCGCGATTTCGTCTGTGGTGAAGCCGAGCCGGATCATCCGGCCGATGCGGCGCACGAAAGCCACGTCGACCTCGTCGAAATCGCGGTAGCCGTTCTCCTCGCGGGTGGCGCGGATCAGGCCGACCTTCTCGTAATGACGGATGGAGCGCACGCTCGCCCCAGTCCTTTTTGCAACGTCTCCGATCTTCATCCGCCCTCCTGCCGCATGGTCTAGCCCCTGACATCAATGTCAGGGTCAGCACGAAAGTGAGATTTACCGCACGACGGAGAAGCGCTGCGCCGCAGCGCGCAGCGATCGCCGACCACGGCGTCACGGCCCCGCACGTCGTCATCGATTAAGCTTTTTGCCTCGCCATCGACCGGACTTGCGCCTCCGCCGGCGCGGCTCGCGAGAGGGTGGCTTCGTGGCTGTCTGTCGATATATGCCGGCTGGCCGCGTGACACCGAGCTCCCAGCGCTTACGACGCTATCCGACTTGGCCACGATGCCGCAGAAACTGATCGGCGAGCACGATCGCCATCATTGCTTCGCCGACCGGCACGGCGCGAATGCCGACGCAGGGATCGTGCCTGCCTTTCGTGACGATTTCCGTGTCTCCTCCGAGGCTGTCGATCGTCAGCCGCGGCGTGAGGATCGACGACGTCGGTTTGACCGCGAAACGCGCCACGATCGTCTGCCCGGTCGAAATGCCGCCGAGCACGCCGCCGGCGCGATTGGAGAGAAAGATCGCTCTCCCGTCATTGCCCGAACGCATTTCGTCGGCGTTGGCTTCACCCGAGAGTTCCGCGGCCGCAAAGCCCGCCCCGATTTCAACTCCCTTGACAGCATTGATCGACATGAGGGCGCTCGCGAGCTCGGCGTCGAGCTTACCATAGATCGGCGCGCCCCAGCCTGCAGGAACGCCTTCCGCAATCACCTCGATCACGGCGCCGACGGACGAGCCCGCTCTTCGCGCCTCGTCGAGATAATCCTCCCAACGCCGCGCTGCTCGTGGATCCGGGCAAAATAGCGAATTTCTCTCCACCTCGCTCCAATCGAAGCGCTCGCGATCGATTCTATCCGCGCCGATCTGCACGAGCGCTCCACGAATCGATACACCCGCGACGACTTTGCGGGCGACCGCGCCCGCTGCAACGCGCGCGGCCGTCTCCCGCGCCGATGCGCGTCCGCCACCGCGATAGTCACGAATTCCGTATTTCGCATCATAGGCATAGTCTGCATGACCCGGACGGAATTTGTTCGCGATCTCGTTATAGTCTTTTGTGCGCTGATCGGTGTTGTCGATCATCAGAGCGATCGGCGTGCCCGTCGTCACTTGCCGGCCGTTTCCGTCCGTGAAGACACCGGAGAGAATTTCCACGTCATCCGGCTCCCGCCGTTGCGTGGTAAATCGCGATTGGCCGGGTCGACGTCTCTCGAGCGCATGTTGAATCTCCGCCGCCGTCAGCTCAATTCCCGGCGGACAACCGTCGACCACTGCGCCGAGCGCCGGCCCATGACTCTCGCCGAATGTCGTGACGCGGAAGAGGTGGCCGAAACAATTATGAGACATGCAGACCTCAGCGTTCTAGCGCAGACTCGATCTCGTCGCCGCTTCCGCCACGTGGTCGAAGCATGAAGAGACGCCCCGCCGCGCAGCTCCACGATCCGAACTGGGGCCGTTTAGTTTCGCACCGGAGGGCGCTTTCTCAAATGCAGGTGAAAAATACGAACGCCTTCCAGTAGGTAGCCGTCGTCCTCTGCGACATTCCGAAGATCGCGGTAAAGCGCTTCTATTTCTGGACTGGTCGCGAGCCCGAATTCTTGCAGCCGATCACGAATCTGAACGAACGAACGCCAGATCAGGCTCTTTTGACGCGGAGTCCTGAGCGCCGGTTGCGTGAACTGCGCCGCTTCGATGTCGACGTCGATGTTCTGCACATATGTCCAAAGTGGCTCCGCACAATTGAATTTGACATTTATTCTCTCGCCCAGCCTTTCGAGCAGCTCGACCGAACGGGGGACGGAGGGATGATGCGGAATCGAAAAGCGCCGTGTCGTCGGCTCCTCGATGATAATCGAGCCGTTGTCCTTACACAGCGCTAAGACGTTTTCGAAAAATGTCGTCCAATTCGTGATATGCGCGAGAACGAAGCGACAGTAGACGACGTCGAACGCTTCTCCGATGTCCAGCGTGGATGTCATGTCATGGCGGATGAAGCGAATATTGTCGATCCCGCGCTCCTCCCGTCTTTGGAGACAGACGTCGATCTGAGCTTGCGACTCGTCTATCGCCACTACAGCTCCGTTGCGCGACCTGACTTGATCGGTGAACCAGAACGCCATTTGGCCATGCCCGCATCCGATTTCCAACACGGACCGAGTATTGTCAGGAAGCTGGCTCGAGATGAAGTCTCGACTCGCGGGATCGTATAGCTCGGTCAATATCTCCAAGCGCTCTCGATCGGCGTAGCCGACATCGTGGATATAGGCTTCGCTTTCACTCTTCGAATAGCCGTCGTGGTTCTGCATGGTTTTCACCGTGAAAGGTCTCAGATGATGATGCTGATGCGTCTTTGCTTCGAAATCGACTCATGGTCCAATTGCACCGATCGCTCGCGGATTCGAAACTCGGCCTCATGCGGAACGAGTCGATATTTCGCGCTGCCGACGAATTCCCAGGATTCGTGATTTCGAAATTGATAGACGACGAAATTCACTCTCACGACGATCTCTTCCGTCGGAGGCGCCAAAAATCGTACGTTGGACACCAAGCGGCGCGTACGCGAGCGCGGTTGTTCCATCCAAGTCGACGCGCCCGCGAAATGCCGAACGCGCGCCCGCAGTCGGTCATAGTCGTCCAAAATCAGGCAGAGAGCTCGCTCAGGCGCGCTTTCGGCGGGGCGCTGCAATGGAGCGACGATGTAGCGCCCGTCCGGTTCGAAAAGCTCGAACCAGTCTTCGAGGCGCCAATCATCGAGAAGGTCCGCTTCCAAGGCGAGAAAGGAGGTGATGCGGCTTACGATATCCGGAACAATCGGGACGGCGCTCATATAGGGAACGACGAATGTTGCTGTCATTACGGCTGCTCCACATAATTGGCCCATTCGCGCCAGAAGGCTCGGTTCTGCTCTTCATCTGTATGATTTGTCGTGCCGACGCTCATGCCACGCGAGAAGTCGCTGTAGCCGATGCCCGCATGTGCATACGACCGCTGGCAGGATTCCAGAATTTCGACGTCGTCGGGCGTTCCGAAACCGCCTGGCCCGATAAAGGATATCAGCGCGCTGACGCGCATGGCTCTTTCTTCCGGCGTGTCATTCGAAAATCCGGCGCCCCAGACGGTCACTTCGACCTCGTCGGGAGACGTCGGGAAAAAAGTCCGTATGTTCAAGCCGAGTATGTCGTTGATGACCAGATTTGGAAAAACGAAGAGGCTGCGGTTGGTATGAGCCATGTCCTCCGCGCGTCCTCGTCCGACACGAGCGACGAGATCGTCGAACTTTTTATCGATCGCTGCTTTCATGTCGGCTGGGAATAGCGGGCTCCAATAAGCGATGGGCCGTCCAGTCGAAGGCGGACCGCTCTTTATGACGCCATGTCCGCCGCCGAGAGCATAGCCGACGCCGCTGCGCTTGTGCGAGTTCGGATCGGTTCCGAGCGAATCGAGAAGCTCGAGAAATCGTTTGTGCGCAAATGGCAGATGATAGGCGTCGACGCCGTTTTCAGCGAGGAGCTTCCAATTGGCTCGGATGGAGTGATGAAGATGTTCGGGCAGAACTTCGACGGATCCTTCGGACTGATCGCAAACGAGGTCTATGTATTCCTTCGCGCCCCCGAGATAGGAGGCGAGGCTCACCGACGGTTCGCCGAAGTTGATGAATAGAAAGCCGCGATAATCATCGAGCTTGATTTGCGGCAAGGAAGGCTCGGGCAGCCCTTCGCCGACGCGTCCATACGCGGACCTTCCCGGCACGCCGGTGAGCGTGCCCGACGTATCGTACATCCAGCCGTGATAGGGACATGCAAATCGATTGGCGGTTCCTTTCGCGTCCGTGCAGACGACGGCGCCGCGGTGCGCGCAGGCGTTCAAGAACGCGCGCGGCGTCTCGGAAGCTACGTCCCTGACCAAGATGACGGGGCGACCGCCGATCTTCCGCGTGAGAAAGTCGCCGGGCTTTTCCAACTCGCTCGCATGACCGGCATACAACCAGCATTTATCGAATATTCGCGTCAGCTCCCGGCGCCAAGTATCCTCACATACATAGACTTGCCGATGCACCCGAAAAAAATTCCTATTGTCTGTCTCGACGAATTGCCGCGTCGTCATTCGAGTCTCCCGAGAACGATGCCAGGGCGAGCCTCTATTCTTGTAGCCGCATCCATAACCGAGCAACAATAAAGCTCGACAACTAAATAAATATTACGATCGCAAAAATAGCAATATAGTATTTTATTATACGACACATAACAATATATGGAGATAACAATTGAAATGACTCGTAATTCCGCAATGTCATATCGACAAGCTGGAAGCATGTATTATTCTATGTTTGCGCCTCACAAAGAATAAGGCCTTTCAGCCGGCGCGCACTAGCGGATTTTCTTGCTGGGCGTCGTGCCGAGTTCGACGAGCCTTGTTTGCGTGAGAGCGACGGTTGCGAGCGCGGCAATGACGAGGCAACCCGAAATAGCGATCAAGGACACCACCAATGCGAACGAGATATTCTCAGCGATGGGCTCATGACCGGCGATCGAAAAAAACAATCCGCCGACGATGGCGATGCTCAATGCGGAGCTGATCTGCAAGGTCGTGTTGATGATGCCGGATACGAGCCCAGACCATGCCGTGTCGACTTTGCCGATAATGGCGCGAACGAGGCTCGGCAACGCTGTCCCTTGCCCAAAGCCGATCGCGAACAGTGCAAGGCCGCGAAGCGCGTGATCGAGCGACTGGTCGGTTCGCCAATTCCAAACGACGAACGCTAGGCCCAGCATACCAATCGTCTCGACAGCGATTCCTACGAGAGCCGTTCGCGGGCCGAGCGTCCGACCGGCATAGGGGTTGAGCAGCGGAGCAAGAAAAGAGCCGACGCCGAATGGGAGAAAGACGAGCGCCACGTCTCTCGGAGATTCTCCGAGCGCAGCTTGCAGATAAATCGAAAAAATAAGGAAAAACGAGCCGATGGCGTAGAAGAAGAGGGCCGCCAGCAACCCCAGGCCGAAGCCGGGCAATTCCATGACGCGCGGATCGAAAAGCGGAGTTCCTCCATCTCGCAGGAGTCGCTCCTCATTTCGCAGGAACAGCGATCCGGCGATCGGCGCCGCCATCAGTAATAGCAGAGACCAGAGCGGCCAGCCTCGTTCACGACCTTCGATCAGCGGCGTGACGACGAGAGCGAGCGTCAGCGCAGAAAGCAGGACGCCGAAAATGTCGAGCCGCGGTCGATGTGGATTAGAGGCCTCGGGCAAGAGAAGCCCCGAAATGAGAACGGCCGCTGCGATCGGCAGATTGACGAGAAAGACGATCCGCCAGCCGAGACCGAAGACATCGGCCGACACCAGGAAGCCGCCCAGGATTTGTCCGCTCGCCGCGGCAAGTCCAAGCGTCGCTCCATAAAGACCCAGCGCGAACGATTTTTCTTCCGGCGCGAAAATCAAATTGATGGACGCGAGCCCTTGGGGAACCATCAGCGCGGCGCCGAATCCTTGGAGAATTCTGCCCGCTACGAGAATGCTGGAACTGGGGGCCGAACCGCATATCGCCGATGCGCCGGCAAAGCAGGCGAGTCCCGCCAAAAAGACGGTCCGACGTCCGAAAATGTCTCCGAGCCTCCCGCCTGTGATAAGGAAGACGGCATAGGTGGTCATGTAGCCTGAGACAACGAGTTGCAAATCGGCGGGCGTCGCGCCGAACTCCTCCTTGATCGCCGGAAGCGCGATATTGACGATAAAAAAATCGAGTGGCGACAGAAAAACGCCCGTGAGCAGCACCGCGAAGCGGAACCAACGCCACCGCGCGTGAGCGACGACAACTCCATTGCTGCGGCTCTGTTGCTCGAGCGACATTTCGCCGGATAACTCGACAGGGGATGGGCAAAAGCGCCGTTCCTAGCAATGCCGATCGCGGTCGCGTTTGGCAATGCTCGTTTCGTTTATGCGTGAGATCGCTCCCGCTAATGCGTCTATCGCTCGGAAGATAGATTCCGGGCCGTGATCTTTTCATTCGCGCGCATGCAATCGCCGTCGAGGTCCCCGCGCAAGTCGACGAGGCTCGCAGCGATCACGAACATGGCCTCGGGGACGAGTCGCACATCGGCGTCGCGTTCAAAATTTCGCTTTCAGCGTGAATCCGGCCATGATCGGATCAGCAGGCGTGCCGATCACTCCGCCGGCGGTAAAATTCGGCGACACGGTGGTGAAGTAGTGCTTGTTGGTCACATTGTGGACCCACCCCGACAAATCGACGCTTTCATCGGAGAGGCGTAGTCCGGCGTGCAGATTGAGCAGGCCGTACGCGTCGATGACGCTGTAGATCGAATCGTCTGGAACCGAGAAGAATTTCGTCTGGTAGGAGAAGTCGGCTCCGAAATAGGCGATCACCGATCTTTCCATCGGATCGAGCACGCGTCCGATATCGTGCGCATATTCGCCGCCGGCGGCGAGAGCCCATCGCGGCGTCAGGGAGATCGGGCGGCCGGTCAGGCTGCAAGAGCTCGAGAATGCGAGTTCGAATCGGCAAGGCGCATTTTCAAACGAGTCGTAATAGGTGTGATCATAGGTGACTGAACCATAGGTCGTCAGCCCCTCGATGAGTTTTGCCCGCAGATCGAGCTCGAACCCTCGCGAGATCGCCCTCTTGGCGTTGGAAAGATAGGTGATCGGCCGAGCGCCGGACGTATCGGTGATGTTGGTGATATAATTCCGGTCGATCATGATGAAGGCTGCAACGTTCGCGAGCAGTCGATGATCGAAGAAATCGGTCTTCAATCCAATTTCAAGGTCGTCCAATTCCTCGGGCCGCACGGTCGTGGCGGCTGTCGTCGGAAGGTTGGCGACGGGATTTGGACCGCCGGCGCGTCCTCCGCGCGCGTAGGTCGCATAAGCGAGCGCGTCGGGCGAAATCCTATAGGAGGCGGAGGCGAGAGCGGAAATCAATCCTTGTCGTGTCGTGGCGTAGAATTCACGATCTGCGCCGATCAATCCAATTCGCGCGGATCGCGCGGTGGCTTGTTGCGCCGCGGTCAGCCCGTCGAGACTGTTGGCGGCAAACTGGTACTGTCGAAATAATGTGCTCTTCGCGGTATAAGAGTAGCGAAGACCGAAGGTGAAATCGAGATCCGGCGTCACATGCCAGACGGCTCGCGCATAAGGCGCGATAACATGGCTGACTGGATTGTCGTAGGACTTGGAGGCGAGGTTGTTGAGCGCGATATCATTCAAGGCCTGGGGATTCGCCGCCGAGCCGTACCATCCGCCCGCAGCAGGGCCATAGCTCGAATATCCCCAGTCATAGAGCTGCTCGAATAGATAGAAGAGGCCTGCGGTTCCCTCGATGGGGCCGTTGGCGGGCGTCGCTACTTTGAACTCTTGCTGCAGAGATCTTTCAGCGATTTGATTGTTCGAGTTGGTCGTCCGCACCGGGGCGAGAGCGCTACTCGTCTGGTTCAGCGGATCGAAGCTCCACCCTCGGAAAGACGTGACCGAGGAAAATTCGTAGCCGCCGAGCTTGTAGTCGATCACAGCGGCCACTCCATAGCTCTGCTGCGTGTTCTGCAGATAGCCGGAAATATCGCCCTTGTAGCTGTCGATATTGTAGAACGATGTCGGCGCATAGTTCAGCCTCGCCAGGCGGGCGTAGAGATTGTTCGGAACCGCCGCGCCATTGGCGTAATTCGCGACGACGCCGTTCAGCACATTCGGGCAACACGCCTGATTGACACGCGAATAGTCGGCGATCAGACGTATGCTGAGGTCGTTCGTCGGCTGGAACAGGATCTGCGCGCGAAAGCTCTTGTTGTGCCAGTCATTGTATTTTTGGCCGCTGTAATAGCTGTAGACGTATCCGTCGCGATCCGCGCTGACGAATGACACGCGGAACGCCAACTTGTCGCTGTCGGCAATCGCACCCGTCGCCGATCCGCGAACCTGAATGTTGCCATAGCTTCCATGAGTGACTTCGAGCTTTCGTTGTGTGTCGAAGCTCGGCGACGCCGTGTTGAGATAGACGGCGCCGCCCGTCGAATCCGTCCCGCCTCTCGTTCCTTGTGGCCCTTTTAAAACGTCGACGCCAACGAGATCAGGAATATCGAATATCGCTTGGCCTGGCCGAGGTTGCAATATGCCGTCGACATAGACTGGCACGCCGCCGAAGATTCCGTCGGTGGCGACGGAGGTCGACGAACCGAACCCGCGAATATTGACAGTCAATGAGCGAACGTCGGCGAAGCGGATCTGCAAGCTCGGCTCGAGCTTTTGCGCCTGCAAAAGATTGCTGATCTGCAACGCGTCTATCTGCTGCTTCGTGATGACGGTCGCGGCCTGCGGCGTCGTTTGGAAAGCGGTCGCTTGACGCTCGGACACGTCGGCGGTCGATTTCGGCGCGCCGACCACCACATCTGGAACGCGCGCCTCCTCGGAAGGAAGCGTCTGCGCGACGCTGGTGACAGTGAAGGGGAGGCAAAGCGGAATAGCGGCGATAAGCGATTTTCTCATCATTCCCACTTTCTGACGCAAACATCGTAAAGCAACGCTACAGATTACGTAAACGCTCAGGCAACGCTGATTCTTCTTATGAGTGGCATATCGAAAACGGTGGATGCTTTCATCCGCGCGGAAAGACGCGTTCCGCAAAGCTCAGCAGCTGCGCGTTGAACGCCGGCGCGTCCTCGTAGAACGGCGAATGGCCGACATCGGGCAGCTCGAGGAAGGTTGCGCCGCGAATATGTTCGGCGGAGGCGCGCGACGCGCGCGGGTCACAATGGCGATCTTTCTCGCCGACGATGAACGCGAGCGGCAAAGAGAGCGAGGCGATGAAATCATGGGGCTGCTGTGGTCGTCCAACGATCAGCCTTCGAACGGACGGCGGCTGCGTCATATTATAGGCGAGCATCTGCGCGAACTCCTCCGGCGAGGGCGGCGTTGCGAAGCAGCTCGAAAGAAAGGCGATCGTTCCGGCGATATTAGTGGATAGATCGTCTTCGAGCATCAGCGGTAGGCTCGCGGCCGAAGCCGCGCTCGTCCATTCGCTGCTTCGGCGCCACGACGATCCCACCAATTGCGCGCCGGCGAGGCTCTCGTCGCCATATTCTTTGAGGTAGTCCCAAACGACGCGGCCGCCGAATGACCAGGCGACAAGAATTGGCCGCACGGCGCCGATCGAAGCGGCGACGGCGCGTAGATCATACGCCCAGAGCCGATTGTCGTGGTAGGCGTCGCGATCGAGCGGTTTGTCCGACGCCCCATGACCGCGAAGATCGTAGGTTATCAGATGATATTTTTCCGCGAGGCGCACGTCCCGTACTTGGCGGATGAAGGCGAGACCGCTCTGCGCGAAGCCATGGACGAAGATGATCGGAGGTCCTCGGCGATTCCCCCACCGCCTCACGGCGATAGTCACGCCGTCCGAGCTCACGACATGCGATTTGTCATATTCGAATGGTCGAGGACAAAGACTCGGATAAGCGCTGATCATGGCCACGAAATGATAGAGGATTCCCGTGATCGCCACTCTCCGCCTGTCGGGATATCCCTCCGCGGCGCCGCGTCCACGTGTGACGAATTTGATGCGATCTTATATCGTTTGGAAATACGAAATTCGCTTATTCGTCGAATAACCAGCGCAGCGGGTTCAAATGCCGTGTCGTCATCGCTCGGAGCAGGATGTATCGGCGAGTCTTTCGATGAGAAAGTCTCGCAGTCGCATGGTCGGCGAGGACGGAGACGACCGAATTGAATAGAGTGCTATTTCAACATCGGGAAGCCGCGGGAAGCCGTCTCCTTCGTTCAGATGCCGCAGTCGGTCTTCGATCGTGCTCGCTTTGAACACGCCTACGCCCAAACCTTGTCGGACAGCAGCTTCGATGCCGGAAACATTCGAATTTACATGAGCAAGTCGCCATGGAACGCCCCTTTGTTGGAGGGCGGCGATCGTCCAATGACGAAACATGCTTCCAGGAGGAGCAACCGCCAGCGGCAAAGGTGATCGCTCATGTTGATTGTGCTCGGACGATGTCGTCCATACGACCTGCTCGCGACGAAGCACCTGTCCCTGGCTCGTGCCAGCCGGCTCCATGGCGATCACGATATCGAAATGGGCGCCAATGCGCGTGAGCATGGAACTCGGCATGCCGCCATAGAGCTCGACATTGACGCGCGGATACGAACGACAGAATGCGCCGACGAGCGGCGGCAGAATATTCGCGACGTAATTGTCGATCGAGCCGAGGCGAACCGTGCAATCGGTTTCTTCGGCGCGGAGCGTGCGAAGCGCCTCAGCGTTGAGCGCCAACATGCGCCGCGCGTAATCGAGCATGAGCTCGCCTTCGGGAGTGAGGCGAAAACCCCTCTGGGGACGCATGATCAGGCTGACGCCGATAACGTCTTCGAGACGCTTGATCTGGAGGCTGACGGCCGCTTGGGTTCTGTGCAGCGTCCGGGCGGCGGCAGTAAACCCGCCCTGGTCGACGACCGTCACGAACACATGAAGAAGGTCGTTCTCGAGAATTTGATTGCGTATGACGCTGACGCCGGACGGCCGGTCGTCTCGCGCCGGAGCGAGCGTCGGATTTTCGTTTCGACGAGGCTGTAAGCTCAGCGACATGCGTCAGGAACTCCCCGAGTACAATCTATTATATCGATAGATATAATAGATTTGCAAGCCGCTTTTTTTGGGGTCGAAGCCCGGGGATGGAGACTGCGAAGCGCTCAGGCGAGTTCCGCCAGTCCGAGATTGGCGGCCAAACGTCTACGCAGACCGCCGATCGGTGCGTCGTCGAATCTGCCGCCGGTCAGATCGAAGGCGTGGGCGGCTGCGGCCCCCATTGCGATACATGGCCCCATTACGCGAATGGAGGACAGAGCGAGTGCGTCGCCATCCACGCATCGGCCGACGGCGAGCAGGTTGTGTACCTCGTCGTGAACCATGCAGCGAAACGGAATTGTATGGATGTGTTCCTCATCGAATGCTTCGAAATAAATTTGCTCCAGACTATTATGGAGCTCGATCGGCCAGGCGCAACGGGCGATCGCGTCCTCGAAGTTCGTTCCGGCGCGCACATCGTCCGCGCACAGCTGGTAGCGGCTCTTGAACCAGCGTGTCTGGCGCGCGCCGAGGGCGCCATAAATGCTCACAACGGCGCGAGAAAAAGCTTCCGGAAATTCAGCACGAAGAAAGGCGACGGCGAGATCCATCTTGTCATGGCCGACGGCCACCATCTTACTGGCGTGGATGGGATCGAGAGGTGTCTCTACATGCGTCATATTGACGAGCGTCTCGCCAGATCCGGGCGCCGTGAATATGAAGGCGTCGCTTCGGTCCAAGCCATAGGCGCGGCCTTTGGCGGCGAGGCGCGACCGTAAGGTCGCGCGATCGATCGCCGCGAGCGCCTGCTCATCGACATTGCGAAGAATACCGTTTTGTGATCCGTAGATCGGACCGGCGGCCGGCTCTCGCGTGGCGAGGCCGCTCGTCCATGCGATGGCGGCGTCTCCGGTCGCGTCCACGAAGCACTCGGCTTCGATGCGCAGAATTCCGGAACGCGTGGCCACTGAAATGGAGATCAGACGCTCGTCTTTGACGTGCGCGTCGAACAGCGCCGCGCCGAGGAGGGGAGTAATTCTCTCGCGGCTTGCAGCGCGCTCGATCCAACGTTGCAGTGCGACGCTGTGGTAGTGAACGACGAAGGAGTTATGACGGCTCCGAAGCAGCATGACGTCGCCGGTCTTCCCGAGGTCGGCGAGAATTTCGTCGGCTATGCCGAAAACGATTTGCCGCGGCGTCGGTCCATTCGCATAGAACCCGCAAAACGTGTTGATCTGCGCCGCGACGGACTGGCCGCCGAGCGATCCGCCGGCCTCGACGAGAACGACCCGATGCCCGAGCCTCGCCGCTTCGAGGGCGGCGGAGACGCCCGCAATTCCCGACCCCACGACGCAGAGGTCGGTCGTCAAGACGCGCGGCGGGTGATCTCGGAGATTTCGGCGAATGATCGTGCTCGCATCGACGGCGCGTGTCGTCACGGTCGGCTAATTCCCTTGTTGTCGCAGAGCGTGGCGGTCATTTGCCGACGAACTCGGGCGGTCGTCCTTCGGCCATCGCGCGTTTGCCTTCCGCTGCATCCTGGCTCGTGCGGACGGCCGTGAGGTCGCGCGTCGTCCGGCCGAGTATCTCCGATGGGCTCTGCACGAGCACATGATCGGTCACGAAATGCTTCATCGATTGCATGACGAGGGGAGCGCGCGTCGCGACGACGTGGGCGATTTCGAGCGCAGTGTCTAGATGCTTTCCTCGTGGGGCGACGCGGTTGACGAGCCCGGCTTCATAAGCGCGGCGCGCCGAGATAGGCTGTGACAACAGCAGAACTTCCATCGCGATCTTGTGCGGAATGCGCACCGCGAGACCTGCTGCGAGGCCGCCCCAGGCCCCATGCGTTCCTTCTGGATAGCAGAAGTTTGCGCTTTCGTCTGCGACGCAGAGATCCGCGAACATGTTGAGAGTGAAGGCGCTGCCTCGGCATTCGCCGGCGACGGCGGTGACGATGGGCTTTTTCGTGACGGTTCCGATCGTCGGCATGCAGCGCCAGAGCTCCGTTACCGGGACATTTGGATCGGATCCGACCGAAAAATCGGCGCCGACGCCGGTCAGCACCGCGACGCGGCCATCGGAGGCGTCGAATTTGGCGAAGGCCTCTTGCAGTCCACGGACGACGTCGATGTCGATGGCGTTTCGTCGCTCTCGGCGGTCGATCGAAATAACAACAACATTTCCATGGGTGGCGATCGAGACGGCGGTCATGAACTTCTCTTTCAAACGCCTGGCGAGAGAATGATTTTCGAGGCCCGACGCGTCCGCGCCAACTCCAAGGCCTCGACGCCGTGATCGAGCGGCATGCGATGCGTGATCATGTGGCGAATACGTTCGCCTTCGGTCACGAGGCTGTCGAGCACACGCGGCCAGACATGGCGCGGCGCGCGTTGCGTGCCTCGGATTTGATGTCTTTCGCGTACGAGGCGGGTGAGATCGAGCGCAGCTCTGCGCGGGTGTATCCCCGCGACGACCAGAACGCCTTCCTTGCGCAAGAATGCGAGGCCTTCTTGAACCACCTCCGGAACGCCTGTCGCCTCGAAAATGATATCGAATTTCTGGTCTGCAAAGCGGGACGCCAATGCGGTTTCGAGATCGCCATCGCCAATGTCGATAAGGTCCCGAAGGCCGAGAGCGCGTAGCGTTTCGAAACGAAGAAGATCGTTCTTCCCCACCACGACGACCTCTGCGGCTTCGGCCATGCGGGCGTAGAGGGCGATCGCCTGTCCGATCGTGCCCGGACCGATGACGAGCACCCGATCGCCGCGCGTCACTCCGCCTTTCAGGACGGCTTCCTGCGCGACGGTCAATGGTTCAGCGAGCGCTGCGAGCTCGTCGTCGACGCCGTTCGGCGCCGCGAGGCAATTGACGACAGGCGCCGTGATCCAAGGCGCGAAGCCGCCGTCGGCGCTGGTGCCTTTGGCTGACCGACGCTCGCAAGATTCGGCTGCGCCGCTCAGGCAATGCGCGCAACTTCCGCATGGGGTGGAAGGGATTACGGCGACGAGCGCGCCGGGCGCCAATCCATTTGCGTCGCCAGCGACGTCGATCACGCGTCCCGCGAATTCGTGCCCGAGCGTCAGCGGAAGCAGTGGCGCCATGAAATCATAGCCGCCGCTCCATTCAAAGATATGCACGTCCGTCCCACAAACGCCGGCGGCAGTGATTTCGATCAGCGCCTCGCCGGGGCCTGGAACCGGGCGGGGAACCTCCCGAAACTCGACGCCGAAGGTCGGGGCTGTTTTTTGGAGAGCTTTCATGAATGACGATCCGATGAGCGTTCGGGTCAACGCCAGCGCAAGAGCGTGCGTTCGAGCGCTGCGATTACCGCCCCTGCGCATGTTCCGAGGAGAGAGAGCACGAGAACGCCGGCGAGGAGCTTCTCGGAGTCCATGATGTTGCCGGCGGCGAGAATATAGGCGCCGATCCCATATTGTGCGCCGATCATTTCGGCGGCGACGAGGAGCACGAGGCCGGTGGAAATAGTTATTCGCGCACAGGCCAACATGGCTGGGAGGGCGGACGGCAGCACGACCTTGACGACGATCGACATGCGATCGAGTCCAAAGCTCTGCGCCATGCGTATGAAAGGACGCGGCGCCGCGTCGACGGCGGCGCATACGGACACCGCCATAGGAAAGAAAACGCCGAGAGCAATCGTCGTTATTTTGCTGGACTCTCCGATTCCGAGCCAGAGTATGAAGAGGGGCAGCAGCGCTATCTTGGGAATGGGGTACAGAGAGGAGATCGCAGCGTCGCCGATTGCTCGGCACCAGGACCAGAGGCCCATCGCGAGGCCGACGCTCAGGCCGGCGAGGCTCCCGATCAACCAGCCCAATAGCAGACGAATCAGCGACTTGCCGATATGGATCGCCAAGTCCCCTTGCGCGAGCTCGTGATAGAGCGTCTCGATGACATCGACCGGCCCAGGCAGAAACAGCGGATCGATCCGCCCCGATGTCGATCCGAGCTGCCACGCTCCGACGAGCACAGCGGCAAATGCCGGAGCGAACCACCGCTTCGGCGTGATCTCGAATCCGCCGCCGCGGAATCGCACCGTGCTTGGAGCTCCGATCGCAGATGGCGTATGGGCTTCAGACATCGGCTCGTTCCACGGACAGAAGCTCTCGGTCGGCGTTGCGCGCTTCCGATCGAAGCAAGTTCCAAATGTCGTGCTGCAGCGCCGACAATTCGCTCGCGACATCGGGGTGGCCGCGCTCGGCTTGCGGAATTCCGACGTCGATGATTTCGCGGACTCGGCCCGGCCGTCTCGAGAGCACGACGATCCGGTCGGAAAGCCGCACCGCCTCGTCGAGATTATGTGTGACGTAGAGGATCGAAACGCGTTCTCGCAGCCACAGGGCGAGGAACTCCTCCATCAGCAGTTCGCGCGTCTGCGCGTCTACAGCGGACAAAGGCTCGTCCATGAGAAGGAAGGCTGGACGAGCGGCCAGCGCCCTGGCGATGCCGACACGCTGTTTCATGCCGCCCGACAATTGCTTCGGATAGGCTTGCGCGAAGCCGCGTAGACCGGTTCGTTCCAACACTTCCTCGATGATCTCGGCCTGCTCCTTTCTCGATGGCAGTCGATCCTCCAGCGCCAACGCGACATTGCCGGCCACGGTTCGCCACGGCAGCAGCCCGGCGTCCTGAAAAACAAAAGTGAATGGATTGAGGCTCGCAGCCGACGGAACGCCGACGGTGAAAGCCGATCCTCGGCTCGGCGCAATCAGGCCGCCGGCGATCGCCAGCAGAGTCGACTTTCCGCAACCAGAGGGACCGATGACGGAGACGATCTCGGATTCGCGCACAGAAAACGAAACATCGTCGAGAACGGTCAACGGCCCGAAGTCGTGCCCCAGTCCTCGAAGCTCCAGTTCCATGCCGTCCTCTCCGAGCCGTTCGATGCCGACTTCAAGCCGCAAAAGAGAGATCGATGACGTGTTCGGCGTCGACTTCTCGCTTCACGAGCCCCTGGTCTTGCCAAAATCTGAGCACCTTGCGAACGTCCTCGACGTTCAAGCTGGCGGCGGGATCGTAATAGCCGAAGGTCGAGCTGATTTGCTGCCTGGTCTGGCCTGTGCGCCGAGCGACGATCTCGAGAAGATCCTCTCGCTCGTCGCTAGCGATCGGTCGGCCTTGCTCGTCGAGTCGATTGACAGCTTTATTGCTGAAAGCCATCGCACGCCGATGCGCTCGGACGAAGCGTTCCATCCCCGTGCGATTGGCGGCGATGAAATCGGGGCGGGTAAACACGCCGCTTCCTTGCGTCATGTCGACTTCGGCCGTATTTCCGATGAAGACGCCAGAGCCCGCTCTGACCAGCGGGTCTGCGACCGTCGAGGGAAGGATGGCGCCATCCAATTTTCCGGCGGCAATCGCCGAACCGACGTTCGGCAAAGTCTGAAGAGGGATGAGTTCGACCTGCGAAAGTGGGAATGCGAATTTCGCAGCAATCACGCCGAACTGATAATGGAACGACGATCCGATCGTCGTTATGCCCAGGCGTCGTCCTCGAATGTCGGCGAAAGAGCGCAATCCGGCGTCGTAGCCGTTGCGGCTAGCCACCAATTGATTATTGGGAAAGGCCGGGTGCGGTCGACTGTCGCCGCAAACGAGTTTCAGCCCGCCTTTGGCGGCGAGGTTGAAATAAGCGGCGGTGAAGGCGGTCATGCCGACGTCGATCGAGTTCGCGACGGCGGCGACGGGCAGTTGAGCGGCTGCGTCGAAATATTCAATTTGAACCTTCAAACCTTCGCCCTCGAAGAAACCTTTGTCAGACGCGACAAAAAACGGCGCTGCGCTGTTCAGGCGCATAGTTCCGAGGCGCAGCACGGAGGCCTCCGACCGCGCGACGCCAGGCAGGGTGAGAGCGGATGCGACGACCGCTCGGCTGAAATATCGACGATCGATCATGTCGTGTTCCTTCGCGAGTGGAACGAACTATCGCGAAGAAAGTCGCAATCGCAATCTCTGTTTTATTTATATCTTGCATAGTCACGAATTATGGAAATTCATTTTCTGTGTCGGTGGCTGCAAGGTCTGAAGACCGCACAGCGCAAAGCTCGGATTTGCCGCTTTCGCCGCAAAAAGGTTCCTCGCTTATTGCACAGGATATTGACGGCAAAGGCCTTCGAAATTGTCCAATGTTGCCGCAGCGTCAAAGCCGCGCGCACAATTGCGGAAACGCGCGACGCCTTCACGTCGCCTCTCATCGACGACCGCGTCTGCGCCGCCCTGGAAATGGGTCGGCAGCCCTTGCTGATCCCTTGCTGGAATTTTTCTATTCAAAATAAACAATTGTATTTACAATATAAAATATGATTTCAATTCGCGACTGAAAAGCACGAATCTCGACCGATCAGTCATTTCCGCGGTTTCCTCGAATTTTGCATCGACGACGTTCGCTCTGCTCAATTCGCTGACGGCGATCCTGGAGGTTGCAATAGCCAAGATCACAGTCCCAATTCTGAACGACGGTGAAGCGCCGCGTGTTCGAGCGGCCGAACTCCGCCACTCCACGGAAGAAGAAGCGCGAGAAATCCGACGGGAGGTCGTCAGTGGTATGAGCGCACCGAAAAATGTCGGCCGGGCGATTCACACCCGCTTTGTAATCAGTAGGTCGCGGGTTCGAATCCTGCAACCGCACCAATTCAACACATGAAAAATAAGCATTATGCCTTGCGAGCAGCCGGGCAATAACTCGACGCGGGCATTCAAGTCACCACCTTGTCACCAAAATCGGCCCCGGAGCTTGTCCAGGCTTGCCAAGGTTGGGGTCGAGAGTTCGAATCCCTTCGCCAGTTCCAAAAAAAGCACAATGAAAATCAAATAGGTAGCAACGGCAATTCGGGGCCGTTTCTGCTTAGAATGCCTGAACTCTCGGTTGGATCAAAACCGCCGGGCGCGGGTTTCTGCCGCTTTGGCTCGGAGACCATATTGGTGTCGAGCGCGGTGACGGCATCGTTCACGAGAATGTCGGCGGTTCGTGCATTGGCCATGTGCAGGAAGCCTAGCGCCACGCCGCTGATAGCCAAAGCGGGTGTGAATCGCCCGACATTTTTCGGTGCGCTCACCCCGCTGACGGCCTCCCGCCGGATTTCTCGCGCTTCTTCTTCCGTGCAGTGGCTATGTTCAGCCGCTCGCACACGCAAGCAGCGCTTCAAACCGTCGTCTAGATTCGGATTGTGATGTCGGCTATGGCAACCTCCTGGATCGCCGTCAGGGAATTGAGCATGCCGTTGCCATTCTTGCTGCCGCAGCAATGCGCCATGAGCCGTCGCGAGCCCTACGGACGTTAACGACGCCGGATGGAATGCTCATGTCGCCCGCAGACCGGGATCGACGCCCGTCAGCTCGATCGATACATCCCAAAGCCTTCGAGCAAGGTCCGGATCTGTCGCCTGATGGGCGCGCGGATAACTGGGTTCCGGAGACGAACGAAAATTCTGTTTGCTTTCATCGCTGAGATGATCATCACGTCCGAAATTCAGCGCCGCATCTGTTCTATCATCGCTTCGAGCTCGGCAATTCGCCGATCCCGCTTCGCCAGCAGATCGTCGACCTCGTCGGCGTCGATCTTGCGCGGAATGTGCTGAGGGCAGTTGGCGTCCCAGGCCGACACCTTGAACAAAAGCACGCGCTCGGGCGCCGCGGCGTAGTCATCGGGCGTCACTGATCGGAGCAAAGCGTCGTCTCCTTCCACCATGGAGGCCTCGCCCCAGATCTTGATGCGGCGCCGGTTCGCATAGTCCATCAAAAAAATGAACGCCTTCCCGTTCTCGAGCAGATTGCCTTGCGAGATGAACTGACGGTTGCCTCTAAAATCGGCCATCGCCAATGTGTGTTCGTCGATCGGCCTGAGGAAGCCGCGCGGCCCGCCTCGATGCTGAATATAGGGTTGTCCCTCGGCGTTCACGGTCGCGAGGTAGAAGCTGTTCTGCTGGGCGATGAAGGCGGCCAGCTGAGGGGTGATGCGGTCCTGCCAGCTGCGCGACTCCATTTTGGCGTAGGCGTCGCGCGAGCCATTGCGGCGCTGGAGCTGCTTCACCGTCTCGGTGAAGGCGATGTCGCTGTTCGGGCGTTGATTGTCCATTATCGATCCCTTGGCGGAGTCGAGGGAGCGGGCGCCCAGCCGCGAATGCGGTCGGGCGCGGAACGGAGATCAGTATGTGACGAGGCTGTAGCCCTGGTCGAGATAGCTCGACAGATCGAGCACGCCGGGTGTTCCGGGAATCGCCTTTTCGTAATCGAGCTTCAGTCCAGTCTTGCGGGCGTCCTCTGTGGCGCCGAAGACATCCGCGCAGCCGCCGCAGACGCCCGCGACGACATCCTTCACCGCTTCATAGAGAGCATGCGCCGCGTGGTCGGCCTTGACGAGCTGAGTCGGCCAGCGAGTGCCGGCGCCCTGGAAGACGACCGCGACGTCCTGCCTTTTCTCCTTGAGCTCGTAAGCGAGGAACAGGCCGTTGAAGAGGCGGCCGAGCGCTTCCTCGGAGCCGGACTTCGGATCGGAATAGATGATGATGGCGGTCTTGCTCATGGGTTTTTACCTTGCGTTTGCCGATAGTTTCCGAATGTTTTGGAAGCGAGCCTGGAGGCTTGCTGTCCGATGCGCGCCCGCTGGACCGCGAGCCTGAAGGCTCGCTGTCGTCCGCCGGCGATCGTCGTGACGTCGAATCGAGTCCCCTCGATCCGGTCCGCTCGCCGTCACAGCTCGAGATCGCTCAAGCCCGGATGATCATCCGGCCGTCTGCCGAGCGGCCAATGAAACTTCCGATCGGCGGCGGAGATCGGAACATCGTTGATGCTGGCGATGCGCAGGCGCATGAGTCCCTGCTCATCGAACTCCCAATTTTCATTGCCGTAGGAGCGAAACCTGCTCCCGCTGTCGTCGCGCCATTCATAGGCGAAGCGGACGGCGATCCGATTCTCGTGGAACGCCCACAGCTCCTTGATGAGCCGATACTCGAGCTCTCGTGACCATTTGCGTTGGAGAAAGGCCTCGATGCGTTCGCGGCCGCCGATGAATTCGGCGCGATTGCGCCAGCGGCTGTCGATCGAATAGGCCTGCGCGACGCGCTCCGGATCGCGGCTGTTCCAGGCGTCCTCGGCGAGGCGCACTTTTTGGGCGGCGGTTTCGGCGGTGAAAGGCGGTAGCGGCGGTCTCGACATGATTTCCTCCTCCGATTTGTCGCATGTGAGCGAGGCGTTTTGCCTGTCACCCGGAAGATGATAGATGACGATCGAAACGATAATCGCCTTTCTCGGCACGACATCGTTGCGGCAGGTGCAGCAATCCAATGGACCGCTTCGACACGATCACGGCCTTCATCGCGGTCGTCGACCACAAGGGCTTCGCGTCGGCGGCGCGAAGCCTCGGTGTCTCGGCGTCGCTGGTGACACGACTCGTCGCCGCGCTCGAGGATCGGCTCGGCGTGCGGCTTCTGCAACGAACGACGCGCTCCGTCGGGCTGACGGATGCAGGCGCGCGCTTTCTCGAGCGCGCCCGGCGGATCGTCACCGACCTCGAGGAGGCCGAGCGCGTCGCGGAGAATGAGCACAGCGCGCCTCGGGGACGGCTGAGCCTGTCCGCGCCGCTGATGTTCGGACGCATGCACATCGGGCCGCTGATCGGCCGCTATATGAACGCGCATCCGCAGATCACGGTCGAGCTATCGCTCTCCGATCGCTTCGTCGATCTCGTGGAGGAAGGATTCGATCTCGCTCTGCGCATCGGCCATTTGTCCGACTCCGCGCTGGTCGCGCGCAGGATGGGCGCGACTCGGCGGGTCGTCGTCGGTTCTCCGGCCTATCTCGCGACGAGAGGCGCGCCGACGACTCCGGCCGACCTCGAGCGCCATCGGCTGATTTCCTGCACCTCCCTGACGCCGGCCGGCCGCTGGCGCTTCTGGTCGGACGGTGAACGCTTCGATATCGACGCCGCGCCCGCCTATGTGACGAACAGCGCCGAGGCGGCGATCTGGCATGCCGAGAACAATGGCGGGCTGACCATCGCCGCCGGCTATCAAATCATCGAGCTGGTCCGCGCCGGCAGGCTCGCGGTCGTGCTCGCCGACTTCGAGCCGGCGCCGCTGCCGATCCATTTCGTCTATCCGAGCGCGCGCCTTCTGTCGGCGAAAGTGCGATCTTTGATCGACCTCGCGGCGCGTGACTGCGATTGGACCTTTGTGGATTTCTGACGCTCGCCCGATGAGGCGGCGGGGCGACAGCCTCCATCCGTCAGCGCCGCGCGAAATGCGTGTCGAGCAAGCCACGCTGGCGCAGACGGAAGAAGGATCGCGCATCGTCCACATCCTCGAGCATGTCGAGCAGCGCGACCGATGATCCGGTCAGATTGGCGAGGCTGTCGGCGAGCGCGTGCTCGGTCGACCATCTCACATCGTCGAATGGCGCCACGAAATGCGGGCGACGGCGCAGGCCCACCGCCCAGTAGCCGCCGTCGGTCGCGGGCCCGAAAACGGCGGCGTGATCGCCGAGAGCGCGAAAGCCGTGCGCCACCATCTCCCTCGTTATGCCTGGAATGTCGCTGCCGATGATCAGCACGGGACCGGGCGGCGGCAGGCGCGCGACGCGCGCCATGCGCTGGCCGAGGTTTCCCTGGCCTTGCGGGAGAATGCCGAACCCGGCCGGCCACGGCCCCGAGCGATCCGGCGTGACCGCGAGCCATGTGGTCCAACGCGGATCGGCGCCGAGGCGGCGGAGCATCAAGGACAGCGCCGTCCGCTGAAATCGCAGCGCCTCGATGGCTCCGATCTCGGCCGCGAGCCGGCGCTTGCCGGCGCCGTAGCGGGGCCAGCGTGTGAAAATGACGAGATGGCGCGGAATCGACATGGTCAACCGTAAACGCGGCGAATGACATGCGGCGGAACGCCGAGGAAATAGAGCGCCAGGCAGGCGAGGTTGCGTAGGCTGCGCCGCGTCCAGCCGTCGCGGCGCCATCGCGCCGCCGAGGTGCGCGCCGATATGGGCAGGACGGTCAGCCGCTTCGCCCCGATCCTGCGCGCCATGTCCACATCCTCCATCAGAGTCAGCAGCCGAAACCCTCCGAGACGATCATAGAACGCGCGGTTGATCAGCAACCCTTGGTCGCCATAGGGCAGGCCCATCCACCGCACGCGCCATGCGACCAAGCGCTCCAATCGCCTCGCCTGGGCCGACTCGTCGTCGAGCGCGAAGCGGAACACGGCCGCCCGCCAGCGGTTGGTGGGATCGCCGCAGAAGGATACGACGGACTCCCGCCACCCGGCCTCCAGAACCGTGTCGGCGTGCAGAAACAACAGCCAGTCTCCGCGCGCTGTCTCGGCTCCGGCTTGCAGCTGCACACCGCGTCCCATAGGCGCCGCCTCCAGCCTCGCGCCGGACTCGCGGGCGATCGCGACGGTGGCGTCGTCAGAGCCGCCGTCGACGACGATAATATCGTCCTGCGCGCCGAGCGCGGCGAGCGTTCGCGGCAGGGTCGCGGCGGCGTCGAGGGTCGGAATGACAATGGATAAGTTCATCTGCTTGCCGCCCTTCCTCTACGGCCGGAGTTTCGCTGCGACGGCGAAAAAGGTTACCGCTGCCGGATGCATTGTTTCGATGAATATCTGAAACTTTTTGGCCGCCGGGACCGAAATAGGCGGTAGACGCGGAGAGGAGAGAGCTGATGCAATATGATGCTTCCGAGATGGCGGCCGGCTCGGCCGATCCTTCTCGGGCGCCTTCGGACCCGGCGAAATTCTGCGATCCCTTCGTCACCGCCCGCGGCGAGAGGCGCGCGCATGCGCCATTCATGCGCCTGGAGACGCTGTGGTTCAACACGGGCACGCTGTGCAATCTCGGTTGCCGTGATTGCTACGTCGAATCCTCTCCCAAGAACGACAGTCTGGCCTATTTTACGCGTGAGGACGCTCGGGCCTTTCTGGAGGAGGCGGCGAAAATTTCCGAAGGGCCACTCGAGATCGGCTTCACCGGGGGCGAGCCCTTCATGAATCCCGATCTTCTCGGAATGGTCGAGGACAGTCTCGCCGCCGGCCATCGCGTTCTCGTTCTGACCAATGCGATGCGGCCGATGCAACGCGTCGCCCCCGCTCTGCACGAGCTGAACATGCGCTTTCCGGGTCGGCTGGCGTGCCGCGTGTCGCTCGACCATTATCGCGCCGAGGATCACGAGCAAATTCGCGGGCCGAACAGCTGGGCGCCCGCCATCGAAGGATTGCTCTGGCTCGCGGCCAATCGTTTCGACCTCGCCGTCGCGGCGCGGATGGCGTCGAGCGATGGCGAGGCCGAGACGCGCGCGGGATTTCGCGATCTGTTCGGCGAGCTCGGCGTCGCTATCGACGCCGATGATCCGGCGCGGCTCGTGCTGTTCCCCGAGCTGGCGGAAGATGACGATGCGCCCGAGATCAGCGAAGCGTGCTGGGCCGCGCTCGGAAAGTCGCCGGTTGAGATGATGTGCGCGCGCTCGCGCATGGTGTTGAAGCGCAAGGACGCTACGACGCCGATCGTCGTCTCCTGCACGTTATTGCCCTATGCGCAGGCGTTCGAAATGGGCTCGACCCTCACGGAGGCGATGCGCCCCGTGAGCCTCAATCACGTCCATTGCTCGCGCTTCTGCGTTCTCGGCGGCGCGACATGCAGCGCGACGGGAGCGGCGCGATGAGCGAAGACATTCAGGCCGATATTTGCGTCATTGGAGCGGGCTCCGCCGGTCTGTCGGTTGCGGCGGGCGCGGCGCAGCTCGGAGCGCGCACCGTCTTGATCGAGGCGCAGAAGATGGGCGGCGATTGCCTCAACACCGGATGCGTGCCGTCGAAATCGCTGCTGGCGGCGGCGAAGGGGGCCAAAGCCGTGGCGCGAGCGCGCCGATTTGGCGTGCGAGCCGGCGAGCCGAACGTCGATTTCGAAGCGGTGAACGCCCATGTCCATGGCGTCATCGATGCGATCACGCCGCATGATTCCATCGAGCGCTTCACGGGCCTCGGATGCATTGTGTTCGAAGGGCGCGCGCGCTTCGTCGATCCGCGTACCGTCGAGGCCGCCGGCAAGATCATTCGCGCGCGACGCTTCGTGATCGCCACCGGTAGCCGCGCCGCCGTGCCGACGATTCCCGGCCTCGACAGCGCGCCCTATTTCACCAATGAGACGATCTTCGACAACGTTGTTCTGCCGCGGCGTCTCCTGGTGATCGGCGCGGGGCCGATCGGTTGCGAATTGGCTCAGGCGCATCGCCGGCTCGGAGCGCAAGTGAGCGTCTTCGACCTCGGGCCTCTGCTTCCGAAGGACGATCCGGACGCCGCCGCTGTGGTTCGCGACGCTCTCGTCGAGGATGGAATCGATCTTCACGAGAGCGTCGACATTCTTCGCGTCGAGACACGCGCCGAAGGCGTCGCCATCGTGCTGCGAAACGGCGCCGGCGAAAGCGCGATCGAAGGCTCGCATCTGCTCGTCGCCGCCGGCCGCAAGCCCAATGTCGAAGATCTCGGGCTAGAGGCCGCGGGTGTGCGTTATTCGAACAAAGGCGTCGAGACCGACGCCCGGCTGCGCACGAGCAATAAGCGAATCTTCGCCGCCGGCGATGTGGCGGGCGGGCTCCAATTCACCCATCTCGCCGGCTATCAGGCCGGAATCGTCATTCGCAACGCGCTGTTTCGGCTGCCGGCGAAAAGCCGACCGAAGGCCTTTCCATGGGTGACCTATACCGATCCAGAGCTCGCGCAAGTCGGACTTACCAAAGCGCAGGCGCGGGAGAGAGGCGGCGATATTCGCATTCTGCGCGCCGACTTCGCGGACAATGACCGCGCTCGAGCCGAGAGCGACACGCGTGGATTCCTGGAGGCCGTGGTGACGAAGGGCGGGCATGTGCTCGGCGCGACCATCGTCGGCCACAATGCCGGCGAGCTGATAACGCCCTGGACCTTGGCGATTTCACAAGGGCTGAAGATCGGCGCGCTGGCTAATGTCATCGTCCCTTATCCGACGCTGAGCGAGATCTCCAAACGCGCCGCCGGCGGCTATTTCACCCCTGCTCTGTTCTCGGCGCGAATGCGCGCGCTCGTCCGCTTTCTCGGAGCTTTCGGATGAGCCCGAAGCGGCTGGTCCCTCTGCTCGCGCTCGCGGCGCTGATCGTGGCGGCTTTTTATTTGCGCGTGGACCAATATCTCACGCTCGACGCCTTGCGCGACAATCGCGCCGCGCTGTTGGAGTTCGTCCAGTCGCACAGCGTCGTCGCCGCTTGCGCCTATGTGCTCGCCTATGTCGGAGTCGTCGCGCTCTCGCTGCCGGGAGCGGCGGTCATGACGCTCGCGGGCGGCTTTCTGTTCGGCGTGCCGCTCGGGGCGACATTGACCATCATCGGCGCGACGGTCGGCGCGACGCTGCTGTTCCTCATCGCCCGCTCCGCCGCTGGCGACGTCCTGCGCGAGCGCGCCGGACCTTTTCTCGCGCGCATGTCCAATGGCTTTCGCAAGGACGCTTTCAACTATCTGCTGTTCCTTCGGCTCGTTCCCGTGTTTCCGTTCTGGGCCGTCAATCTGGCGCCCGCGCTGCTGGGAATGCGGCTAGAGCCCTTCGTCGCGGCCACCGCGATCGGCGTCGTGCCCGGCACGCTGGTCTTTGCGGCGTTTGGAGCAAGTCTCGGCCAGATATTCGACGCCGGCGCAGAAGTGCGGTTGGAAGACGTCTTCAGTCCCACTTTGATCGCAGCCTTGCTCGGACTCGGCGCTCTGTCACTGCTGCCCGTGATTCTGCGGCGACTGCGGGAAGGACAGCAATGACGATCATAGCGCGCCGCTTTCAACCTGCTCTTCCCCGAATGGAACTCATCATGCCCACCGTCGAAGCCAAGCCGAATTCCCGATATCCCTGGTTCATTCGTCTCTTCTTCTGGAAGCAGAAGCTGACCTATGGACGGGTTCTCGATCCGGGCTTGCTGTGGGGGCGCTCGCCTCTGGTGTTCGCGTCCGTGGCGCTGCTGTACGGCGCCTTGAACCGGCGCTCCTCGCCTTTGTCGCCGGCGTTGCGCTCATTGGTGACAGTGCGCGTCTCTCAGATCAACCACTGCGCCTTTTGCGTCGACATCAACTCCGCGACGCTGGCCAAGCGCGGCGTCGCGATGGAGAAGATCGACGCACTCGCCGACTGGCGCAATAGCCCGCTGTTCGCTCCCGACGAGCGGCTCGCGCTGGAATATGCCGAGGCGATGACATTGACCGAGCCGGGCGTGAGCGACGAGCTGCGCGCCAGATTGAAGGAGCATTGGAGCGACGATGCGATCGTCGAATTGACCGGCCTCGTCGCCTTTCAAAATCTCTCCTCGAAATTCAATGCGGCGCTCGACGTTCCCTCACAAGGCTTTTGCAAGCTGCCGGCGGGAAGCGCCGATCCGAAAGGGTGAAATTCATGAACATTCAAGCCGTCAAGGACTATTACGGAAAAACCCTGCGCAGCTCCGACGATCTCAAGACCATGGCCTGCTGCACGCCGGACAGCATGCCCACGCGGGTGAAGGCGCTGCTGTCGAATATCCACGATGAGGTTCTGACGAAATATTATGGATGCGGATTGGTCGCTCCCGAGGAGCTGAGAGGCCGGCGTGTTCTCGATCTCGGCTGCGGCTCCGGGCGCGATGTCTATCTCATGTCGCAGCTCGTCGGTCCCTCGGGCGAGGTCGTCGGCGTCGACATGACGCCAGAGCAGCTCGAGACCGCAACGGCGCATATCGAGTGGCACAGGGAGAGATTCGGCTACGCGCGCAATAATGTGCGCTTTCTGCACGGCTACATCGAGCGGCTCGATGCGCTCGGCCTCGAGCCCGCGAGCTTCGACGTCATCGTCTCCAATTGCGTCGTCAATCTCTCGATCGACAAGCCGGCGGTGCTGCAAGGCGCATTCGATCTCTTGAAGCCCGGCGGGGAGTTTCACTTCGCCGATGTCTACGCCGACAGACGCCTCGATCCGGCCTTGCGCAATGATCCCGTCGTGTATGGAGAGTGTCTGGGAGGCGCTCTCTATTGGGGCGACTTTCTCGCGCTCGCCAAAGCCGCCGGATTCGGCGATCCTCGCCTTGCGGCCAGCCGGCCGCTGGAGATCACCGATTCCGAGATCGAGGCAAAGATCGGCGCGGCGCGCTTCTATTCGGCGACCTATCGTCTGTTCAAGATCGAAGGCCTCGAGCCTGCGTGCGAGGATTACGGCCAAGCGGTGATCTACAGAGGCGGCATTGCGGAAGCGCCACATCGCTTCGCGCTCGACAGCCATCATGTGATCGAGAAGGGTCGGCTCTTTCCCGTTTGCGGCAATAGCTGGCGCATGCTGAAGGAGAGCCGCTTCGCTCCCTATTTCGATTTCATCGGCGACTTCTCGACGCATTTCGGCATTTTTCCCGGCTGCGGCGCGAATATTCCCTTCACGGGCTCCGCCGATCAGAACCGGGGCGCGGACACATGCTGCTGAAAAGCGGCGCCCGGTCGCGCGTTGCGACCGGGCGCCTTTCGCCTTTGCGAAATCACGCGGCTTCCTTCCATACCCGAGACGCGAAAACGTCGTCGATAGGCGTGTGGATGAGATGGTTGGCATAATTCGACCAGTTCTTGACGCCGATCGAGAGAATGACGCCGAGAATGTTCTCGCTGTAGCCGGCGGCGAGAAGCTTTCGCACGGCCCCTTCGCTCGGCCGACCGCGCGATTCCACCATGACATGCGTGAATGTCGCGAGCGTCTGCAGCCGCGAATCGGAGATCGCGTGGCCATCGCGAATGGCGTCCGTCGCGTCGGTCGGAACCTTCGACATTTTATCCGCGACGAAGCTGTGCGCCGCCATCGCGGTTTCGATGGTCAGGAGGCCGAGCTCGGAAAAACGCGTGCTGCCTGGGTCAGCTCTCAGTGGAAACCAACACGCTGCCGTCAGGCGTTAGCGTCAGCCGGCAATCGAGCCGCCGCCGGCCAAGCCAGCCGCCGCGCCGCCGGAGCCGAGATCGCCCGATACGTCGGGCGGCGTTCGGCGATATCACTAATGGCGCGCGTTCGGCTCTTGCTGGCCTTTCAGCGATTTATCGCCAATGCGGTGCGGGAAGTGATCGGCCTGTTGCAAAAAATTTCTGCATAGCGGTAGAAAAATATGCAACCTGCGCGCGAGGGTGACAATAGCGCGCCGATATCTGGCCAGTATGGCGGCTGAAGTCATTTTCATGTTACTTTAGACTTGCAACGGCAGTCGATTTTGGCGGCGCATTATAATGGCTGGCTGAAAATCAGGCGCCCGCGTCGCGTCGCTTTGTCTACGCCCGAATTTTCCCGTTGACGGCATCTCGCTGTGTTCGCAATGTAATGAATATAGATATCGCGTCGATGGCGCGACCTCGCTTCGGGGCGTGCGTGCGAATGAGGCTTCGACGGTCGTCGCCGGTCGCGGCTGCTGGAGAATTTCATAATGCAAATGGAATGGTTGTCGACGGCGATCGATTTCGGCGTCATCGGTCTGCTGGCCGCGCTCAGCGTCATCGTCGTCGCCGTGGCGCTTGAGCGGCATTTCTTCTACCGGGCGATCGACATTACGACGTTCACCAGCATCAAGGCGCTGGAACTCGAGCTGAGCAAGCGGCTCATCGTCATCGCATCCGTCGCCTCCAATGCGCCTTATATCGGGCTGCTCGGCACCGTGCTCGGCATCATGCTGACCTTCTATAATTTGGGTCTCGACGCTTCGGCGGACGCCAGCAAGATCATGGCCGGCCTCGCGCTCGCCCTCAAGGCGACGGCGGTCGGGCTCATCGTCGCGCTCTTGTCGGTGGTCTCCTACAACGTCCTTTTGCGCAAGACGAAGGTGCTGCTGCTGAAGTGGGAGATCGCCAATGGATGAGAAGCCTTTCGAGACGCTCAATGTCATTCCGCTCGTCGATGTGATGCTCGTGCTTCTCACAATGGTGCTGACGACGGCGAATTTCATCGCGACCGGCCGCATACCGGTCGCCTTGCCGCAGGCCGCGAACACGCAGGTCGATCGGCAGAAGGACAAGACGATCGAGATCGCCGCCGATGGAAGCGTCTATTTCGACGGCCACGCCGCGACCAAGGATGAATTGCGCAGCCGGCTCACGGGCCTGCCGCCGGAAACGGGCTTCCTCATTCGCGCCGATCGCGCTGTGGCCCTGCAGAGCTTCGTCGATATTGCCGAACTGCTCAAGCGCATGAGCTTCACCAAAGTCGCCGTGCAGACCAAGAACAGTCCCAAGTGAGAGGCGCTGAAATGGCTTTCCTGGCGGCGTCCGCGCCCACGAAAAATGTTAGTCGACCGGCGGCGAGCCGCTTCTCGATCTATCACGGTCTCGCGCTCTCCCTGGCGCTGCACGCCCTGCTATGCGCGCCTTACGTCCTGCATCGCCTCTACGCGACGCAAGAGGAGGATTCGGTTCTCGTCTTCGAGCTCGATGGTCTCGTCGATGATGAGCAGACCGACGAGAAGCTGCAGCAGGATACTGCCGGCGAGACACACCCGACCGCGACGCAGGCGTCCATGGCGAAGCCTGTCGAGCAGCATGAGCAGGCCGATGAAGGCGAGGCCAAAGCAGCCGCTGTGGCCGCGGCGGCCCCTTCGCAGTCGAAGCCCGATCCGGCCGGTTCCGCCAATGTGACGGGCGCGCAAGAGCAGCAGATCGCGCGCACCATCGCCCGCCGCGCGGAAACCGAGGAGGACCGCATTCGCGTCTATATACAGCAATTGTCGAAGCGCATTCACAAGCGGCTCGTCTATCCGGAGGAGGGGCGTCGCGCCGGGCTGCGCGGCGTCGCGAAAGTTTCCTTCGGCATTCTCGCGAGTGGCCAAATCCGCGAAGAAACGCTCAAGATCGTTGCAACGAGCGGACAAGAGCGTCTCGACGTCAGCGCGTTGAAGACGGTGCGATCGAGCGTGCCCTTCGGGCCGCCGCCGCGGGAGATGAATGTGGCGATCGACGTCGTGTTCGGCCCGTCGCGCTGATCGCGAATTCGGGACGAATAACATTTGGAGGAACTCGGGATCATCGCTCGCTCGCCGCCGGCGGCCGGGCGACGATCCCGCATTTGCGGCGTTCGCCTTTTATGCCGATAGGGCCTCTCTATTCGGCGCCTGTTCGGAATCGTCGGCGATGGCGGGAGCAGCTGCGTCGGCGGCGGCAATGTCGGAGGCAGCGAAGTCCATACTCGGGCAGAAGAGTGAGGTGATCTTCTCGGCGATGATCGACCAGTCGAATTGCTCCTTGGCGATGGCGCGCGCCTTGGCGCGGATCGCTTCTCCGCGCTCGGTTTCCCAAACGCGCTCCCGCAGCAAGGTCTGCAGCTCGCTCGCATTCTGAGCCGTTACATGCCATCCGTCCGCGGAGACGCCGCGCGCGCCGAAGTCGTTGGCGACGATCAGACATCCGGCGGCCATATAGTCGAAGAGCTTCAAATTGGTCCCGCCGCCGGAAAACAGCAGCTGCAGAGCAATGTCCGCCGAGCTCAAGAGCGCGATCTTGAGATCATCCTCGACATAGTCGAACCAGAGCTCGTCGAAGGGCACATCAGGCCAACCGGTGCGGTCGGCTTGCGCGATCGAGCCGATCAAGGCGACGGCGCCGTCGAATCCGGCCTCCGCCAGCAGCAGCCGCGCCTTGGAGTAGGATTCGACATTCGGTCCATAGCCGCTACCCAAAAACACGGCCAGCGTCTTGTCGCCGATCTGCAGCTTGCTGCGAAGCTCGTCGCGGCTCGCCTTGTCCCAGATCGGATATTGCGAGCAATCGACGCCATTGGGCGCGACGGTGATGTTGCTTCTCGGCACGTCGTATAATTGCGCCATGCGGTCGGCGTCATGGGCGCTCACGGCCGTCACGAAATTGGCCTCGCGACAGGCCATTCTCTCGCCGTGGTACACAGTATCGACGAAGGAATCGAGCTGCGCTGCGCCGAGACCTCCACGGAAATGCTGCTCCTTTATGTCGAATTCGACATTGTGCGCTTCATAGATCTTGATGGCGTTCCGCTTGGCGAAGCCGAAGCCCAGAAGCGCGAGATAGGGATGCGAGGAGATGACGACATCGGCCGCGCCGATGATCTGCCGCGCATCGCGCACGAACTCGTCCGAGAAATGATATTCCCTTATGCAGAGAACATCATGCGCCAGGCGCCGCGTCTTCTCCATTATGTGCCAGACGTGATGCTGGTCGCCGGGCGCGGCGGGGAAGACGATCACGTCGAAACGGTCGGCGAGCTTATAGCGCCTGATGTGATCGGTCTGCTTGAAATCATAGGCGATGAGTGTGACGTCATGCTCTTTCGCGATATTCTTGTAGACCGAGACGTAACGCGTCTGCCCGCCGTCGCGGACCGGGGTGATGTCGAATGTGGAAAGGACAACGATCTTCATCAGCGCGTTCCTTTCAAGACATCGACGATTGTTTTGGCGACGCGGTCCCAGTCGAAGCGTGACGCGGCCTCTTTCGCCTTGGAGGCGAGACGTGAGCGCAGCTCGGAATTGAGCGATAGCTCGCGCAGTCCCTGAGCGATCGAGCTCACCGACAAAGGATCCACGAGAACGGCGGCGTTCTTCGCTATGTCCTGCATGCTGGTTTCCTGTGAGGTCAAGACCGGGACGCCGCAGGCCATGGCCTCCAGCACGGGCATGCCGAAGCCTTCATAGACGCTCGGATAGGCGACGAACATCGCGCCGGAGTAGAGCGCCGACAAATCCTCATTGTCGACGCCGCTCAGCACTTTCACGTGCTCGGAGAGCCCGCTGTTGGCGATCAGCCGCACCAATTCGTCATATCCCCACCCATGTGAGCCGACGATGGCGAGTTGCGGAGGATGGTCGACGCCGCGGCGAAATTCGTCATAGGCCTGAACCAGACGAACATGGTTCTTGCGCGGCTCCAGCGTCCCGACGTTGAGAATATAGTCTCGACGGAGGCCGAATTTGGCGATTGCCGCGTCCACCACGGGAGCGGGGCGTGGTCCGATCGCGCCAGGGCCGATCCACGAGGTGGTCAGACGCTCGGGAGAGACGCCGACATTGTCGATGATATCCTTGCGGGTCGTCTCAGAGTTGCAGAAAATGTGATCGGCGCGTTTGAACACATCGATGACATTGGCGAAATTCTCGATCGCATCCTTGCCGAAGAAATTCGGAAACAGGATCGGGATCACGTCATGCGCCCAGCTCGCGAGAGCGAGGCCGGGGATGGCGATTGGAATGAAGTGATTGGCGAAATAGACGCTCGCGCCCATTTCACGCAGCTCGCGGCCCAGCTCCTGCAAGTTGAAAGCGCGTCGCTGCTCGATCGCCGCTTGCACGACGCCATTGTAGCGACGATCGAAACGGCCGTCCGCGAGGCTATAGACGACCTTGTGCCTTATATGCACTCCGACGCGCGCTTTTTCGACACGCGGAAAAAATTCGAGCGGGATTTCGGCGGCGCCATTGGTCCAGCGCCAGCCGCTCTCCGAGTCGTGATAGCCATTGGCGAGGCGGGCGTCGTCGAAGGCGAACTCCTGCGATCCTCTATCCGATTCGACGACGATCTTGCTGAGGGCGACGCCGAGCCTGCGGCTGTCCGGCGAGTTCATCGTGTCGCATGGGCGCGCGGCTCGGCTGCGCAGAAGCATCGCATGCCGGGGCGTCGGGCCCTCGTAATGATACCATACGCCGTCCGGCGTCGTCGTCTGCGTCGTCGGGACGATGCGTCCGTCCACCTCGAAGCGCGCGCGCTCCCTATCGGTGCGCAACGAGAAGGCGCCGGATGATTTCAGCACGCTGCGATAGATCACGCGCGGCCGGAAGGTCAGCGCCGCCATTGCGTCGGCCCGCACCTCGCCAAAAAACGGATCGGCGACGAAAACAAATTCGGTGTCGGGGGCGACTCTCGCGGCGGCGTTCAGAAAACCGACCGAGACATTGAAAATTCCACCGCTGATCGACTGCTGAAAGGCGCCGGCGTCATATGCGATGATCATGAGTGCAACCCCGCGGAGATGTCGACGAATCCCTCTAAGAATGAGAGCCACCGTCTCGCGGTCGCTTCCGAGTAGAAGTCGGTCGCACGATCCGCCTGCTCGCGAACGATATTGTTGCGCAGCGTCTTATCGCGACGCAGGAGCTCGAGATAGCCTGCGGGGATCGATGGATCGAGCGTGTCGAATTTGATGCCGGCAGGGCCCATCGTCTCGCCCACTGCGGTTCCCGCATAGGCGAGCACCGGACAGCCGACCGTGAAGGCCTCGAGCACCGGCACCATGAAGCCTTCGTGCTCGCTCATGGAAATATAGGCGTCGGCGGCGGCGAACAGTGTCTTGATCGCGAGACCGCTGGCGTTCTGGTAGATTTTGAGGTCGGAGAGGACGCCGCCCTGCACCGCGCGTCCCAGCAGCCCGTGGAAATATTCGTCGCCCCAAATCTTGCCGCCGAGATGCAGTGAGGCCGAGCGGCCGAAGAGCTTCTTATAGGCGGCCAGAGTGTCGATCAGCAGATCGTGCCGCTTATTGGGAACGAAGCGTCCGACGAAGACGATATTGACCTCGGACGCCGCCTTGATGTCGAAATAGAGCTGATTGTCGAGCTCGCGCGACGTGAAAAAGGCGTCGTTGAAGAACACCGGAATGGTCACGGGATCGCGAAAGCCGAATTCTCTCAGCTCGGCGGTGTTGTAGTCCGAATCGCCGACGCCCTTCTCGAAAGCGCCGGCGAAGCGCCGCATCTGTGCGCGCGAGTGGTCGCACATGTCGCCGAGCCAGCTCATCGAGCCCTGGCCGCGGAAAAAATGGCCCGGCGTGACATTGTGGTAGATCAGAATCTTGCGGACGGGCAGGTCCAGCAGGGCTTCGAGCTCCTCATTGAAAAAAGAATAATGCAGCAGCAGCAGATCCGTGTCGCTCCAAGCCATGCGCTTCAGCATGGAGGTCGAGAGCGTTGCATAATCGCTCGTGGCGATATTGGAATCAGAGCACGCCACATAGGAGGCCGCGCCCCGCTCCCTAAGGATCCGATGCAGGGAGGAAATCGAGGCGCCGATGGCGTCGGCGCTAATTACCGAGGGATGATATTGAACAACACGTGACATTCATCCTCACCAGCCAGATGTTTCGACATCGAGACGGGGAGCGGGGCGACCCGCACGAAAACGCCGTCTGCTAGCTCGAGCCGCTCTCCGCCGTAGCGGAGAACAGACGCATCAAAGCCCCGAGGCTTCCGTCTCCACCGAGGAGGAAGAGCGCGCCAGAGGCCCGAACACCTCCATCTGCTGCTCCAATTGCTGCGTCACGCCGGCGACGACGGCTTCGGCGACGTCGTTCATCTCCTGCTTGGCGTCCACGAGAGCCTGCTGCAGCGTCTCTCGCTCGCGTCTCAAGCCATCCACCTCGCCGGCGACCTTGGCGACTTCCGTGGACAGGCGATCGATGGTGGAGGAGAGGGTCAGGATCTGCGCGGAAATCTGCGCCGAGAATTTGAGAAGGTAGTTTCTTTGGAGCGCCGGGCAGATCGGCAAGGAGTAGGTGGTGAAAGTCCACTGCAATGAAGGAGTAGCGACCCACATTGGCCCCGAGTCATGCGTTTGCATCCGCGAGGGTGCCGGCGAAGCGTTGACAGGGGAGCGCGTAGGCCAGCCATTGAGCCGCGAAAACTACAGTCTCGGATGCCGACGTGGTCAAAGACACGGAAGGCAACACGGGGAGCGCGATATCGCGAGCGCCCGCCCGGTCCGGCGTGGTCGAAGACCCTGGCATGCGTGGAAGTTCCTTGCACGGGAACCGGGAGACCTCGGGTTTGGCCGGCGTCTGGACGCCGCCGGTCCGCGTCGGGAAGGCGAGGAGCCGTAGCCGATGATGCACGAACCCGAGGAGTCTGATTCCGTCATAGTAGCGACGAAGCTGGTGAACAACACGGAGCAATCTGTCGCGGAGCCGGCGGAGCCAAGGACGGAAACCATAGGGAACGCGGATCAGCAAAGCACGCGCCGGGCTCAGGACCGGGGAAGTGTGTCACAAGCGCTGGAACGCGTACGGCAAGCCGCAAGGCAGAGGAAAAGGGAGCGGTTCACGGCGCTCTTGCACCATGTCGATTCCGCCCTACTGAGAACGGCGTTTTACGCGATCAAGCGTGACGCCGCGCCCGGCGTGGATGGCATGACATGGGAGACCTACGAGCGGGACCTCGATCGAAAGATCGAGGCTCTGCGAGAGCGGGTCCATGCGGGAACGTATCGGGCGCAGCCATCCCGCCGGAGTTACATTCCGAAGGAAGATGGAAGCAAGCGCCCGCTGGCGGTTACGGCCCTCGAAGACAAGATCGTACAGAGAGCTGTGGCGGCGGTGTTGAGCGTGATCCACGAGGAAGACTTCCTCGGGTTCTCGTACGGATTCCGGCCCAAACGCAGTCAGCATGACGCGCTGGACGCGTTGATTGTCGGGATCAGCGACAAGAAGGTGAACCATATACTTGACGCCGACATCCGTTCGTTCTTCACGGAAGTTTCCCAGCAATGGGTTGTCCGCTTCCTGGAACATCGGATCGGCGACAAGCGCATCATCCGGCTGGTCCAAAAGTGGATGCGGGCCGGCATCCTTGAAGACGGCATCGTGACGATCGAGGAAGAGGGGACCGGGCAGGGTTCAGTGATTTCGCCCTTGCTCGCGAACATCTATCTTCATTATGTCTTCGATTTGTGGGCTGAACGCTGGCGACGGCGGGAGGCGACGGGCGATATGATCATGGTCAGGTACGCCGATGACATTGTCGTCGGCTTCCAGCATGAGAGCGACGCTCGCCGGTTCTGGGATGCGATGCGCGACAGGCTGCGGGAGTTCTCGCTATCGCTGCATCCGGAAAAAACGCGCCTCATGAAGTTCGGCCGCTTCGCGGCAGAGAATTGCAAGAGACGGGGAGGTTCAAAACCGGAGACCTTCAAGTTTCTCGGCTTCGTGCTCATCTGTGACACGACGCGACGTGGAAGTTTCCGTGTCAGACGGAAGTCACGGAGCGATCGCATGCGCGCGAAGCTTCGAGAGATCAAAGAAGCGTTGCGACGACGACGGCACAGGCCTATCCCGGAAACCGGGAGGTGGCTCGCGCAGGTCGTCGGGGGTTATTTCGCCTACCACGCTGTGCCGACCAACGGTGCGGCGTTGAGCACGTTCCACCATCGTGTGTGCAAGCTCTGGCACCGGCAGCTCTGTCGGCGAAGTCAAAGAGCCATTGTGCCGTGGTCGCGCATGACGAAACTGACCGACGAGTACCTTCCCAAGCCACGTATTCTGCATCCTTGGCCAAGCGTTCGTTTCGCCGTCAGACACCTAAGGTAGGAGCCGTATGCGGGAATTCTGCAAGTACGGATCTGTGCGGGGGGCGCTCAGCAATGGGCGTCCCTACCGCGATCTCGGTCAAATGAAGCAGTAGAGAATCCATTGTCGAAACGCCGCTCGTAAATGTGAGCGGCGGCAACTCGCTCGATGTTTCGCTCTGTGGTTGCGATCTCGCGCGAGTGACGAGCGCATGCGCGAATTCCGACAGGCGTCGCTTCTCTGTCACCGATATCACTTTATTCATAAGAGCCTTCCGTTTTTGCAAGCTCACAGCGCAAGATGTATAAAGTGGGCAGTGGATATGTCAATGAGCCTCTATTGTTCTCTATGCACCTGACATGTCTTTCACGTCACGGACGCCGATGCGGCCCGCGATTCGAGCGACGACGACATTTCGTGCCGCTGACGACGGCGCCGAGCGAATGGGCGGTCGGCGCCCGCTTTGTTTGCGGCGCGCCCATGCGCGAGGCAACCGATCGCCGAAACCAGGCTCGTCGACGAGACAGACGGCGCGGACACGCGGTCATCTCCGAGCGGCAGGGGCGCCGATGGTCGATCTCGCGCCTTGCGACAAGCACGCTTCGGACCATTCGATCTGGTCGACGACGCGCGCCGGCTCGGCTGATCCACGCCGCTAGCGAATTTACCCTTAGGTAAGTTAACCTATTGTTAACCATGACGGCGTGAGATGGCGGCACAGCTGGAGCCGAGTCCACCGTTGACCCAACCTTCGACTCACATTCGTTTTCGTGGCCGATCCTTTCCCGTCCTGGCCCTAGAGCCGGATGCGCCGATCGCCGGATGGTTCGAGCGGCTCGACGCCTGCCTCGAGCACTCGCCCGCCTTCTTCTCACGCAAGGCGATTGTCATCGACGTCACCAAGCTCGGACTCGATCGCGACACGGTCGGGGAACTGGTGGAGCAGCTATCCGGCCGCGGCGTTCGCATCATGGGGCTGACCGGCGTCGATCCCTCCTGGGCGTGCGACGACCTGCCCCCGATTCTTACCAATGGCCGCTCCATCGCCGCCGAGGAGGCGCCCGTCGAGGGCGGCGAGGATGCGCCGAGCCTGACGGAGAGCGAGCGCGCCGCCTTCGACGAGATCGCCCAGGCGCTCGCCGGCGGCGCCGAGGAGCAGACGCACGAGCCCGAGCGCAGCGCCGCGCCGCTCATCGTCGACACGGCGGTGCGGTCGGGTCAGTCGATCTTCCATCCCAATGGCGATGTGATCGTCATCGGCTCGGTCTCCTCCGGCGCCGATATCGTCGCGGGCGGCTCGGTCCATGTGTATGGAACCGTGCGCGGCCGAATCATGGCCGGCGCCTATGGCGATTCGCGCGCGCGCATTTTCTGCCGCCGCCTGGAGGCGGAGCTTCTCGCCGTCGGCGGCTTCTATATGACGGCGGACGAAATTCGAGACGACGTGCGCGGACGCGCGGTTCACGCAAGGCTCGAGGACGAAACGATCAAGATCACAAAGCTCGACTGAGAGGGACGGTATAAAATGCCCAAGATATTGGTCGTCACTTCCGGCAAAGGGGGCGTCGGCAAAACGACGTCGACCGCCGCGCTCGGCGCAGCGCTGGCTCAGTCGAATCAGAAGGTCGCGGTCGTCGATTTCGATGTCGGCCTGCGCAATCTCGATCTCGTCATGGGCGCGGAGCGGCGGGTCGTCTATGACCTCATCAATGTCGCCCAGGGCGACGCCAAGCTGCATCAGGCGCTCATTCGCGATAAGCGGCTCGACAATCTCTATCTGCTTCCGGCCTCCCAGACCCGCGACAAGGACGCGCTCACCGAGGAGGGCGTGCGTCGCGTCATCGACGAATTGCGCGAGCGCTTCGACTGGATCGTCTGCGACAGCCCGGCGGGCATTGAGCGCGGGGCGACGCTCGCCATGCGCTTCGCCGATGTGGCGGTCGTCGTCGCCAATCCCGAAGTCTCCTCCGTGCGCGATTCGGATCGCATCATCGGTCTGCTCGACGCCAAGACCGAGATCGCCGAAAAGGGCGGCCGCATGGAGAAGCATCTGCTGCTGACGCGCTACGACGCTGGCCGCGCCGCGCGCGGCGAGATGCTGAATGTCGACGATGTGCTCGAAATTCTGTCGATCCCGCTGCTCGGCATCATCCCCGAGAGCGAGGATGTTCTGCGCGCCTCCAATGTCGGCTCTCCGGTCACGCTCCACAATGGCGCGAGCGCGCCGTCGCGCGCCTATGCCGATGCGGCGCGGCGTCTCTGCGGCGCCGAGGTGCCGATGGACATACCGTCCGATAAAAAGGGGCTTCTCGTCAGATTGTTTGGTCGGAGGGCGGCATGAAGCTGTTCAACTTTTTCAACCGCCGCGCATCTGCGCCGGTCGCGCGCGAGCGTCTGCAGATTCTCCTCGCGCATGAGCGCGCATCCGTGTCCAACTCCAATCTCGTCGCCCTATTGCATAGAGAGGTGCTGGCCGCCGTCTCCAAGCATATAGAGATCGACCCGGACAAGGTGGAGGTCAAGCTGCGTGAAGGCGACGACATGTCGCTGCTCGAGATCGATATCGAGATTTCGACGAGCGCCTCGGCGCGCGAGGCGATCGCCGACGCCGCGGCGTGACGCCGACAAGACGAGACGAGCGGCGGCGTTCCGCCGCTCGCATCACGTAATCATCGCGAATTGACGCCCGCCTCTCTCGTCGCCTAAGCCTCCTCGCATCGACGTCGAAAGACGTCCCCGACGAACTGGAGGAGGCGATGGCGGTCTCGACCACAAGGGCGCGCGCATTGCGCCTTTCGGGCGTCGTTCTCATCAATGTGGCGTTGGCGATTGGCCTGCTCGCAGCGACGGAATTCATTCTCCATCGCGTCTATAATTGGACCAATCCTTTCCTCGATCACGGCGAGAATGCGCTGCGGTCGCGCGATCCTGTCTTCACCCATACGCTGCGCCCCAATTTCGACGGCTATGACGTGTGGGGGCCGCATACGCCGCGCATATTCACCAATTCGCTCGGCTTCAAGGATGCGGCGGCGCGCAACGTTCCCTTGATCTCCGACCGTCGGCGCATCGTCTTTATCGGCGACTCCTTCACGGAGGGCGTCGGTCTGCCCTACCAGCAGACTTTCGTCGGCCGCTTCGCGCAGGCTTTTCCCGAGATCGACGTGCTGAACGCGGGCGTCTCGAGCTACGCGCCCTCCGCCTATTACGAGAAGCTGAAATATTATCTCGACAAGGGCCTGAAGTTCGATGAGGCGATCGTCTACATCGACATTTCCGACATTCAAGACGAGGCCATCTCCTATCGCTATGACGACAACGGCGTTTTAGAGCTCGGCGTCTTCGTGCCCAATCCAGAAAAATGTCTGCCGAGCGCCTATCAGCTGCTGCCGCGTGATCCGCCGGGATGGCTGGAGAAGCGATCCTTCGTCGCCGAATTCGTGTCCAATCTTCTATTCGTCAAGAAAGCCAATGCGGCGAACGCCAGCGCCAGTCTGTCGGAGCTGATGCGGCCGGGGCGCGTCTATAGCCGCGATTGGAGCCGCGCGTCCTGGACCTTCGACGATGCGGCGAGCTGTTATGGCGATGCAGGCGTCGCCGGCGGCGTACGCAAGGCGCTGCAGCAGATGGATCGACTTCATGAGCTGTTGTCCGCGCGCGGAATCGCGCTCTCGGTCGGCGTCTATCCCTGGCCGCATCAGCTTCTCTATGATGTCGAGAATTCGCGGCAGGCGCAGATTTGGCGCGATTGGTGCGCCCGAAAATGTGAGCGCTACGTCGATCATTTCCCCGCCTTCTTTCAATATAAGGTCGGGCATGCAGATTATGTGCGCGATCTCTATTTCTGGGCGGACGTGCATTTCAACGCCGAGGGCAACCGCCTGCTCGCCGCTGATCTCATAGAGAAATATCGTCGCCGATGAGGCGTCAGGACGCCAAGGCCAGTCCGCCCATCATCAGTCCGAGCGCGGCGAGCCAGCTGCCGAGCGCGCGAATGGCGATAGAGCGCCATGCGCGCGCATCGGCCATCTCGCCGCGAAATGCGAGCGTCGCCGCCGAGACCAGCGTGACGACCACATAGCCGGCGGCGGAAAGGCCGGCGACGAATAGCAGGCGATTGGTCTCCGGCCCGATGGCGGCGGCGTTGGCCGCGCCGCGCATCATCGCGAGAACCAATGCGAATCCGCCCAGCGCGACGACGGGAATGGGCGCCGCCGCCGCGAGCAGCGCGCCGAGCAGAACGAGAGCGCCGGCGGCGAACAGCGCGCCTTCCGACGTCACATTCAGCGCCATCGCGCTGGTCACGCCGATGGCGAGGCCGAAGGGGAAGAGCAGCAGCAGCGGCCGCGTCTGCTTCGCGCCGAGCGATCCGGCGAGCATGCCCAGCGCGACCCAGAGGGTCACATCCTTCAGATCGGTGAGAGGATGCGCCGCGCCGGCATAGAAATCGCCGAGCCGCGCGCCGAGAATATGCGCCTTCGCGTTCGTGGCCGAGAGGAGTAGAAAGAGCGCGCCGACGCCGGCCTGTCGCGAGCGGCGCATCATCCAGCGACGCCCGCGCCGAGGAATAGGAAATAGCCGCCGAGCAGCGCGATCGATGCGCCGAGCCCTTGGATGACGCGCGCGCCGAGTGGCCATCGCGATAGGGCGCCGGTGAGGATTCCAAATCCGTGCAAAAGGCCTGTGGCGGTGACGAAGCCGACGCCATAGGCCATTGGGTCGGCGGCGCCGGGCAGCTCCGCGCCATGCGCATGACCGTGGAATATGGCGAAGAGCGCGACGATGAGCGCGGCGACGACGACAGGCGGCCGCACGCGCATCGCTACAGCGGCGCCGAGAAGCAGCGCCGAGAGCGCGATCATCATTTCCGGCGCCGGCAGGGGAATATGCAGAACGCCGAGCACGCCCCCCAAAGCCATGACGAGAGGAAAGGCGATGGGCAGCAGAAAGATCGCCGGCGCGCCGAGTTGCGCGCCCCAAAGACCCACGGCGATCATTGCGACGAGATGATCCACGCCCGTCAACGGATGCAGAAAACCGCTCGTAAGACCGCCCGTCACGCCTTCGCCGTCATGCGCGAGAGCGGGCGAAGCGAGCGCGACGCCTGTGAGAGCGACGGTGACGAAGAGGCGGAGGCGAGACGACATTGGAAAACGCTCCTCAATCGATTGCGAGCACGCGGAGAAGTCGGCCGATGAACCAGAAGGCCGCGATCGAGCCGATCGCATAGCCGGGAAGAGGATCGCGCGCGCCGGGAAGAACGGCGCCGAGGCGACGATGCGCCCAGATGAGCGCGAGAGTGAGAAGCACGAAGGCGAGCTGTCCGATCTCGACTCCGATATTGAAGAAGCCGAGCGCCGCCGGCAGCAAGCGCCTTTCGATGCCGAGCCCGGCGAGCGCGCTCGCGAAGCCGATTCCGTGAACGAGGCCGAAGCCGCCCGCGACCGCCCAAGGATAGCGGGCCGTCAATCCCGCTTCGCCGCGCCGCTGCTTCACGATCTCGACGCCGACAAAGACGATGCTGAGCGCGATGCAGGCGTTGAGCGGCCGCTCCGGCACGCCGATCACGCCGAAGGCCGCCGCCGCGAGCGATATGCTGTGTCCGATGGTGAAAGCGGTGATCGTCGAGACGAGCCGCCGGCCGACGCCGACGATCCAGATCAAGCCGAAAACGAAGAGAAGATGATCGGCGCCGAGCAGAATATGGTCGACGCCGTAATTCAGATAGGTCGCGCCGAGCGCTATCCAGCTTTCGAGCGTCGGCGCCTCGGAGCCGAGAATAGAGACAGTCGGATTGGCGGAGGTGATGGTGTAGCTGCGCGTCTCGCCTTGCAGCGGGATGATTTTGATCAGCGCCGCCGACATGCGCGAGCCGAGATTGCCGATCGTCATCGCGCCGACGAGGCCCTTCGCGCCGCATTCGAGCTGCGGCATGTGCAAGAAGCAATGCGGCGGCGCGCGCAGATCGACGCGCGCGGCGCCGATCGTCGGCTCCATCGTCCAGCGGCCGACATAGGCGCCCTGCCGCACCTCGCGCAATTCCAGCACGCCGAGCGATGATTCATGCGCGAGAATCGCCGCTGGCGCCAGCAGCGTCGCCGCGACGATCCATGCCGCGAGCAGTCGCATCGCTTTTCTCACGGCTCCATCCGCACGGTATAGGAGGCCTTCAGCCGGTTGACCGCTTCCCATGCGCGCGAGCGCGTCTCATCGACGCGCCATTGCCGCAAGACCTCGTCGCGCACATCCTCGAAATGCGCGGGCTCGCCGGGGCGGCGCGAGTCGAGGCGAACGATGTGCCAGCCTTCCTTCGATTGGAGCTTCGCCCAAGTTCCTTGCGGCAGCGCGAGCAGATCGTCGCGAAACTTCTCGCCGAAGGCGGGCGCGAGGCTGGTGACGGGGCGTGCGAGAATGGCGCGCGTGCGCTCGCGAAGCTCCTCCGATTCATGGCCGGCCGAGATGTCCTCGAGCCAGCGTGTGGCCTCGGCGGAATCGGCGGCTGGCGTCAGATAGAATCCGACACGCTCCGGCTCGTCGAAGCGGTCGCGATTTTGCTCGAACCAGGCGCGCAATCGCTCCTCGCTCGGCTGCGGCAGCTTGATCTGATCGAAGATGAGCAGTTGCAGCTTATAGGCGATGCGGTCGCGGATCATGTCGTCGCCGCGATCGACGCCGAGCGCTTTGCCTTCACGATAGAGAATCTCGCTCGCCACCCAGCTGTCGATCATCGCCTGCAGCTGCGGGTACGACGGGGCGCGCGCTTTGTCCTCGTCGAAATTATCGATGAAGGTCTGACGCAGCGCCTTGCTCACCGTGATGACGCGTTCGTCCTTGGGCGGGGGATGCAGTGCGGCGTCAGCGATGAAAACGAGCGCGCCGATCGCCAGAAAATGCAGGAGCGGCTCGCTTCGAAAGCGTTGCGCAGAAGCGTAGCCAGCCGACGCCGCATCGCCGAGCCGACTCCGAAGGAGAGCGAAGGAGAGGGAATTCACCATCGAGACCATATGCTTTTCGGATATGTCACGAGAGCAGCCTTATGCATCGGCGCATGCCTTTTGTCATCCGCGCCGCGACGAAAAAAGCGTGCTCCAACAAGAATAAAAGCGCGTCCTTGTAATGAAACGGTCACAAGACTGTCGTTGTCGTTCTTCCATATTCCGCGCGCCGATGCGTCGCTCGACGCCGGGGGGCTCGTCTATGTTTTTGCGGGGGGGTGGCATGCACCGTTCGAAATCTGCGGCTTTATTGACTGCCGCGTCTGTATCGCTCGCTTTGGGTCAATCGGCGTCCGCCGCGGGATTCGGCGAGGGTTCGCACAAGAATAATCCTTATGTCGCTGGCGACATGCACAACCACAACACCTGCACCGACGGGTCCGTCGCCGCGGGCTACACGATCGATCGTGCGGTCGGAACCGGTCAGGCCGCCGCCGGCGGAGCCAATTTCGATCTGGATTGGTTCACGCTCGGCAATCATGGCGGCTCGGGCAATCGCGATTGCCGCTTCGCCGACACCAGCGCCAATATTCCGGGCGAGACGACCACCACCTGGTCGCAGACGCTCGGCCAGACCATTCAGGGCATCACCATCACGGGCCTCAAGGGCTCGGCGAATGGATCGAACATGTGGCGCTGGCAGTCGATCGGCGAGGTCGAATATCCGATCATCGTCAATCGCACCGCGCAATATGACAAGGTGCTCGTCGAAGGTCTGGAATGGGTGGTTCCGGGGCATGAGCATACGGATGTGGCGGTGATCGCCGGCCAGCATCCGCGTCATGGCGGCAATGCCGACAAAATGGCGGAGTTCGAGTTCCGTTTCGACCGCGCCGACACCGACAGCATCGGTCCGGTCGACGCCAGCAATAATCCGCTGTGGCCCGGCAAGGACAATGTCAACAACTCGGGAACCGCCGGCCATGGAAAGGCGCTGGCGGGCCTGCAATGGCTGCAGGCGAACTACCCGCTGCAATCCTATGCGATCCCGACGCATACGGAGCGCCAGGGGCCGTTCTCGGCGACGGCCAGCAAAGGCTACAACATCGAGCATTTCCGCGACTTCAACAATGCGGCCCCGACGGTCGCTTTCGGCATCGAGTCTCCCGGCCATATGGCGGAAGGCGGCTTGACCGGGGGCTCGGGCTCCTATGGCTCCGGCGCGGTCGGCGGCGGCACTTACGGAATGGTCGGCGTCTATACGGCGAAGGTCGGCGGACTCTGGGACGGCCTGCTCGCGGAAGGCCGCAACTTCTTCATGTTCATCAGCTCGGACTGGCATAGCCGCGGCGCTTTCGGCGCGCGTGATCGCTACACCACGGCGGACTTCATTCCGGGCGAATATACGAAGCTCTATGTCCCGCATACCGGCGGCTTCCGCAATCAGTCGATCATCGACGGCATGCGCTCCGGCAACAGCTATTCGGTGAATGGCGACGTCATCGGGCCGGACTTCGAGTTCCGCGCCAGCGCGCATGGCCAGTGGAAGACGATGGGCGAGACGATCGTCGCGCGTCCCGGCGAGAAGATCCTGCTCGAGGTGGAGCTGACCGTTCCGGCGACGAACAACAGCCCCTATAGCTTCGACAATCCTCTGCTGGCGCAGATCGGCCAGCATCAGCCGCTGAACAAGCCGTCGATCGATCACATCGATCTCATCACCGGCAAGATCACCGGCGTCGTGTCGCCGGGCGCGCCCAATTACGCCGTGGCCAATGCCGCTGGCGTCGCCGGCGCGTCGATCGTCTATAATCCGACGGCGGCGATCGCCAAGCAGATCAATTGGCGGAACATGAAGGTCAAGAAGCAGCGCGACGGCTCGACGCGCCTCTCCTTCGAGACCACATTCACCATGGGCTCGGAGCCTGGCTATATTCGCGCGCGCGGCACCAATATTCCGGTGGCGACGCCCAATGTGACCGATAGCGCCGGCAATCCGCTGCTGGACGTCAATAATGCGGCGGTCAGCTGCACGGACAGCTCCTGCCCGGCGCATCTCGAATCCGTCAACGGCGTCAAGAAAGTGACGCATGACGTGCAGGCTTGGGCCAATCTCTGGTTCTATGGGAACCCGATTTTCCTGCGTCCCGTCGGCTCGCCGAAGCTGCTCGTCGAGCAGAACGCCGAGCTCGCGCAGCGTCTCGCGATCCAGCACGGTTTCGATCGCTGGCGTGAGGAGCACGCCGAGCGGGAACACGCCGAGCGGCATTGATCGCGCTTATTAGCGTAGCTTGGACGCCGGCGACGATTTTTCGTCGCCGGCTTTCTCGTATTGCGGGTTGATCCGACGATGCGGACTCTGCTTGTTTTCATGGCGACCATTCTCGTCTGCGCGGCTTTGCTGCTGGCGGCGCGGCGGGAGCCGCCGGCCGCGCCGAGCGCGCCCGCTACGCCCGCCGTCGTGGCCATCGAGACGACAGCGCCGGAGGACGCCGAGCCGACGCGCGAGGACTGCGTCGCCGCAGTGGATAAGGCGCAGGCGCTCGCCAATGCTCTGCCGAAGGAGCATCCTTCGCGCTACTTTGCGGAGCGCCATCTGCATCAGTCGATGGCCGAGGCCGGCAATGGCGAGTTCGACGACTGCCTCTATTGGGCGGCGGCGGCGTTCGATGAGCTGCGCGAGCTACGGCACCAGCTGCAGCCGGGAGAAACGCTCGGCGTGCTGCGGCCGGACGAGACGCCGGCGCCGCCGGCGCCTGCTCAAAGCGCAGAGAAAAAGCCCCTGCGCGACAAAGCGCGGAAATAGGCCTAGGATAGATTATGGATCAGATCGAGCCGCTTTTTCCCATTCCGCTCATGCGCTGTCCCGGCCTTTTGGACGCGGCGCTCGTCGAGGCCGCGGTCGAAGCGATCGGCAATGCGCGCATCGAGAAAAACCTGCGCTCGGAGCAGCTCTTTCACACGGAGATCGCCGACCCGCGCAGCGACGAGCTGTTTCGCCGCATGTCGGATCTCGCCATTCCCAAGCTCGTCGACTTCGGCGCGCTCCTCTTCGGAGAGCGGCTGGAATGGATGGTCAAGGAAATGTGGACCAATGTGCTCGAGCCCGGCGGCAGTCAGGCGCTACATTCGCACGCCAATAGCTTCGCCTCCGGCGTCTTCTATCTCACGCCCTCGCATCCCGGCAGCCGCACCGCTTTCGTGCGGCCGCCCGGCGGATTCGAGTTCAATTTTCGGCATCACACGCGCTCTGCGGCGATGGGGCCGTTCAACGCCGGAAAATATGTGGTTCCCGAGGCGGAGCCGGGCGATCTCATTCTCTTTCCGAGCTATCTCTATCACGAGGTGCCGAAGAATCAGGGCGGCGTGCGGGTGACGGTCGCGTTCAACGCGATCCCCGATCGTCTCGATTGCTGGGGCTATCAGATCAAATTCGCTCCGTGAGAAGGGCGCGCGCTCATTCGCCGCCAGTCTCGCCGCGCGCATTTCGTCTTTGCGGCGCGGCTTCGTCGATCGCCTGCAGCAGGCGCGCCGCCTCTTCGCCGCTCGACGCCGCGAGCGATCGCGCCATGGAGATCAGCGGCGCATAAGCGGGATCGAATTCCGGGCTGATGCGAAGCGTCTCCAGCAATCCCGGCGCGGCTGCGTCGACGAGCGCGCGGCCGCGCGGATCGCCGGGCAGCGCGGCGCCGACCTCGAGGAAGTGGTTGCGTGCGCGCCAATAGGCGGAGAGGCGCCGCGCGAGCGCGTCGTCCTCGCGCGCGAGCTCTGTGGCGTCGGGCGTCATCTCGCGCATGACGGCGAGCAGAGTGGTCCAGGGCGGCGCCGTCAGCGCGCGAACATTGCGGCGCGCGTCGAAGGTCACGAAAGGCGCATCATCGACATTGAGCGGCCCGGCGCCGGCGAAAGCCGCGAGCGCTTGGCCGCCGCCGGCGTATTGGCCGAGCAGATCGATCGGCGCGGCGAAGCCGAGCGGCCGCGCGACGCCGGCCATCGCCGGCGCGCTCAGCCGCGCGGAAAGAGCGGCTATGTCGAGAGGCGCATCGTCGCGGCGTCCGATTAGCGCGAGCATGGGCGTGCGCACGCTGTAATGATTGAGCCAGGCCGAAGCGCCGGGATAGGCGGAGAGAAAGCTGCGAATGATCGCGCGCAGGGACGGTAGATCGAGCTGATAGAGCGGCAGCCATTGGCAGAACAGGCCGCCGGGCGCGAGCCGCTCGCGCGTCGCCGTGAAATGCTCCACCGTATAGAGCGCGCCGCTTCCATCCAGAGCCGGATGAAAGAGATCGGCGACGATCACGTCATATTTCGCGCGATCGGCGAGAATATAGCGCCTGGCGTCGGCGACATGCACTTTGGGCTCTAGCGAGCGGGCTTCATCGGCGAACCACGGCAGGAGCGCCACGACTTCCGGCGATAGCTCGACCCCCTGCGCTTCGACGCCGGGCGTCATGGCGCCGCCGATGAGAGTGGCGCCCGTCCCGACGCCGAGGAACAGCGCCTCGCGCGGCGCCGGATGCAGCAGCAGCGGCAGCAGGGCCTGCCGAAAGTCGGAGCGCGCCGAGCTCGTGCCGCCCATGCGAAAATGGCCGTTGATGTCGAGATAGCGTACGCCGGCGGCGTCGACGACGACGCTGGCCGTGACGGTCGAGCCGTCGAGCGTCGCCAGCACGCGTCCGCCTTGCGGCGCGCGAATGAAGGAGGGCGCGGGGAGGGTGAGCAGCAGAGCGCCGGCGAGCATCGGCGCCGCTATGGGCGCGAGCGCGGCGAGACGGGGACGCAACAGCAGCAGATAGCCGAGCGCGATCGGTATGGTCGCGCGCCATACGCCGAATGTCGGGATAAGAAATTGCGCCGTCACAAAGGGCGCGAGCGCGGCGCCGAGACTGTTGACTCCGACCGCGAAGCCGAGAGAGCCGCGCAAATCCTGCGCCTGCTGCGCCAAATGGCCGAAGAGCGCGCCCATGGCGATGGAGGGTAAGGCGAAAAGGGCGAAGGCGGCAAGGAGTTCGTCGGCGACGCCTGAGCCGCCCGCATTCTCGGCGGCGCTCAGCACGATCGGCGCGAGCGCCGTCGTCGAAAGGCAGGCTGCGGCGGTCGCCGCGAGCAGCCAGCCCGTCGCCGCGTCGCCGAAGCGACGTCCGAATTTCTGCCACGCCAGGCCGCCGACGGCGGAGCCGAGAAGATAGGCGGCGAGCAGGCTCGCGAATGTGTAGACCGTGTCCTCGAGAACCTGCGCGGCGAGCCGCACGATCGTCATCTCGAAAGCGACGCCGAGAAAGCCGGTCGCGAAGAGAGCGCAGAGCAGGCGCGTAGCGGTCGCGCGCAGCATGCGGGGGAAGGGGCTCGGCTCGACCCTTCTCTGCAGAGCAATGGCGCCGATCGCGCAAACGGCGTTCACGCAGGCGAGGACGAGCAATGTTCGTGATAGGCCGAGCTGCGGCATCAGCACGAAAGCCGAAGCGAGCGCGCCGAGCACCGCGCCCGCCGTATTGGCGCCATAGACGCCGGCGGAGACGCGTGCATCGCCCGAGAGCGCCTTGGTCATGCGGGCGAGCGCGGTGAGCGTTCCGCCCATCGCCGTCGTCGCGGGAAGCAGCAGCAAAGCCGGCAGCGCGAAGCCGACGGCCCATAGCGCGGCGGGAGAGGGATCGACGCCGAGCAGCACCGGCGCGAGGCGTGCGGCCTGCTCGAGGACGAGGATGCTCGCCGCGCCCCAGAGTCCTATGGCCGCTTCCAGCAGCGCATAGGCGAGAAAGGGCGAAGGCGTGTTGCGGATGATCGCGTCGAGGAGGAAGGCGCCGAGGGCGAGGCCGGCGAAAAATCCGGCGATCACGCCGAGCACGGCCATCATCTCGGAGCCGACGACGAGGCTCGCCATGCGCGTCCAGACGATCTCATAGCCGAGACCGGCGAAGCCCGATGCGACGGTGATCGCGATCAGCGCTATGAGCTCGATCCGCGCTCGGCGCGCCGGATCGATATAAGTCCGCATCGTCCCATCATCCGTGAAGCCGCGAAACTTCCCGCCTATCGCGGCTTCGATACGGTTTGATGACGATCAGCGCAGCGACAGCAGATGGCCGCGGGTCATGCGCTCGAGCAGCAGGCTCACGAAAATCATGCCGACGCCGAACTCGAGCACATAGGCGCGGTCCAGAAATCCGGCGCCCACGCCATCGTAATAAGCGTAGCGCATCCATTCGATCGATTGCGCGATCGGATTATAGGATTGCATCGTGCGATAGGGCTCCGGCAGATTGTCCGGCAGAAAAACGGTGCCCGAAGCAAGCCATAGCAAAATGCGGAGCAACGCGAACATCAGCGCCCACATCGGCATGGCGAGAGCCAGCGTGCCGTTGAAGAATCCAATGCCGACGCCCAATATGATCGCGGCGGCATAGGCGAGCGCCGCCTGCTCTATGTCGCGCGGCGCGAGATTTTCGCCGAACGCCGTTCCCACGACGAGGAGAATCAGCACCACGGCGCAGGAGGAGAGGATTTCGAGCAGAATGCTCGCGATCAGGGCGTCCATCACCTTGACTTCTGGAAAAGCGAAGAGAGCTCTGCTCTGTAGGACGGACGTCATCATGAAGGTCGACAGATAGGCCTGCACTTGAAAAGGCACGGCGCCGGTCGCCACGAAAAGCGTGGTGCTTTCTCCGACGGGAGCCATGCGGCTATTGACGGAGAAGAGCGTGATGATGATCAATGTATGCACGAGCGGCCAAGCGATCGCCACCAGATAGCCGAGGCCGTGACCGAAGAAACGCGTGCGAATATTGCGGAGCATCAAGGCGAGCAGCACGAGCCGCTGGCGTCGAAATGCGTCCCGCAATTCCAATGTCGCGCTCTGCGTGGCGTACATGGGCTGCCTCCTCGAATTTGGCGATCTCCCGGCCGGAGCGCGCGGATCAGGGGCGCAGGATCTCGCCTCGAATAGGTTTCGAATATGGCGCCCGTGCGGCGCGGAAGCGCGATCGAGCCCGGCATTCCAGCAGCTCGATTCGATATCGCAATCCTCGGGCGGCGGCAAGATTGGCTGGCCGGGCGCCGCGAGACACGGAGCTTCTTGATCCGACGGCGGCTTTCACTTAAATAGAATTGCTCGTCGTCAGCGCGTTTCGCATTGGCGGTCTCTTTGTGGAATGGGGCGTTTCGATGCGCAGAGCCGCGAGCGTCATATCGATTTGCGCCCTTTCGCTCGGCGCGCCTTGCTCGGCGGCGCCGTCCGGCGTCAGCGTCGAGCCAGAGGCGCTCGCGCATTATTCCTATTGCGTCAACGAGGCGAAGGACCGCAGTTTCGTCTATGTTTTGTCGCGCCAGATTCTCTATCGCTGCCATGGCGACGTCGCCATCTCCTATTTCAACTATCTCGGCCATCATCATGTCCGGGAGCGGCGTCTCGAGGACGAGACCGGCGTCTATCTGTTTCGAATGATCAGCGGCGTCGGACGATGCTGGACCAAAATTCTCGACGAAGCGCGTCTTCCCGTCTCGGCCTTCGGCTGCGAGATCTACGTCGATATTTGAGCGTTCCGGCGCGCCGCCGCGCCGCGCTCGTCGAGACGGCGGTCCTTGCGGCGACTGCGCGCGGCGAGGGGCGCGCGTTGGCGCATGTCGTCTGGATCGCGCTCGCCGCTCTCGTCGTCACATTTCTCGATCTCGCGCAACTCGGATATTGGGCGGCGCCGACGCTGGTCCTGTTCGGCGCGCTCGCCTTCGCCTCTGTCTTCGACGCGCGCTTCCTCATCATTCCCGACGGACCGCTGATCGTCCTGCTGCTGCTCGGCCTCGCCTTGCTGCCTTTGCATGGCGAAGCGGCGGCGCTGCGCCTCGCGGGCGCGGCCGGCGGCTATGCGACTCTGCGAGCTGTCGACATGGCCTATCGGCTGCTGCGGGGGCGCGCCGGGCTCGGCCTCGCGGACGCGCATTTGCTGGGCCTCGCGGGCCTGTGGCTGGGGCCGGAGGCTCTGCCCGGCTGCCTGCTGATAGCGGTGGTCTCGGCCTTCCTCTCGGCGCTGATCGCGGCGCGCGACGGCGCGCTCGGCCATATGGCGCAGCCCATCCCCTTCGGTCCGCATCTCGCGCTCGGCTTCTGGCTCTGCTGGAGCCTCGGGCCGCTGGAGCCCGCTCAGAGCGGGTTTTGACGAATGTGCACAGTGAAGGAGGCGTCGATGCGCTTGCCGCGGCGTGTTCCCGCCAGCCGCACCGCGATGAGCTTCGGCGGCGTGTCGCGCTCCACCCACTCATTTGTCCAGACGGGCGGAGCATTGGGCTCCGGCGCGCCAAAATAGGAAAGCTCGAAGGCGGCGAGGCCGCGCAGCGCGGTGGCTGAGCGCGACGGGCGGCCGCCGCCGAACCACGTCTCCTGTCGCAGCACGCCGGAGCGCACATCGAGGTCGTCCGCGGATGCGGAGATTTCGGTGAGCGCCAAGCCGCCCCAATCTGCGCCGCCGTCGCTCGTCGTCACCAGGCGAATGCGATTCGCGTGGCCTTCGAAGGCGACCGTCGGCGGGCTGTCCCGTCTGTCGAGCCGAACGGGAAAGGCGCGGGACAAGATCGCCTCCAGCGCGCCGGCGGCCTCCTCCACCTCCTGCACGCCTTCATAATCTCGGCCGGTCTCCCAGACGCGCTTGCCGAGCCGAAAGCCGCCGGCGATGGTCCCGACGATCAGCGACATCAGCGCGATGGAGAGCAGCGCCTCCAGCAGGGTGAAGCCGCGGGCGCGGCGCGGAATTCTCATTGCGCCGGCCGATTGGCGTCGATCTTGACCGTGCGCAGCGTCAGCGCGTCGCCGGGGGCGGCGTCGCCCGGCCGGCGTATGGCGAGCGCCACGGGGCAGGCGACGATCTCGCCGAGACCGCCGGGGTCGGCGGAGGAGCGGCACGGGCCGACCGAAAGGCTCCAGACGAGTCCGTCCGCATAGCGCCCGGCGCTTTCGCCCATGGTGAGCGGCGTCGCGACGCCCAGCGCCTCCAGCTGCGAGCGTCCTTGACGCGCCGCGCGCAGCAGGAAATCGCCGCGGCTCTCATTGCGGGCGCCGAAGCCGACGCCCTGTAGCAGGCCGCCCAGCACCAGCGCGAGGATCAAAAAGGCCGCCAGCGCCTCGACCAGCGCGAAGCCGCGCCGCGCTAATGGAAGGCGCATCGCGTCGCTCCGGTGAGCCAATTGACGTCGATGTCCGCGCGTGCGCCGGCGACGCCGATTGTCAGCCCGCCGCCCGAGGAGCCGCCATCGGGGAAAAAGGCGATGGCGCCCCGCGAGGGCTCCGTCCGCTCGCGCGCCGAAACGGCCAGCTCTATGGCGGCGTCCTCCGGCAGCGCCGTCTCGGCGACGGCGGGGGAGAAGAAGGCTCTGCGCCGCAGATCGATCGTCAGCGCCTGCTCGCTCGCGGTGGCGATGGCGCGCATGCGCGTCGCCCGCAGCCCGGCGCAGAGCGCGCGCGTCGCGCTTTCGACGCGCAGGCGCGGCGACGGCCGGCGCGCGAATTGGCTCGCCATTCCGGCGAGCAGCGCGACGATCAGCAGAATGGCGAGCGTCTCCAGCAAGGCGAAGCCGCGCCGGCGCCGGGCGCTGCGCTCGTATGACCGCCTCATCGCAGAGCGAGGTCATTGATGCCGAGAACGGCGTCCATCACGGTCATCACCAGCCCGCCGACGATGGCGGCGATGAAGATGGTGAGGGTCGGGGTGATGAGGCCGACGGCGCGCTCCAGGCTGCGCTGCGTCTGCCGCTCGAACATCGCCGCGAGGCGCAGCAGCATGTCGTCGAGCCGTCCCGCCTCCTCGCCGATGCGCGCCATTGTCGCCGTCGTCGGGGGCAGGCGCTCGACGCGCTCCAGCGCGGAGCTCAGCGCGCCGCCGCCGCGCACCGCCTCGATCACCTTGGCCAGCTCGGCCGAGAAATAGCGATCCGATAGCACGGCGCGCGCGCTTTCTAGGCCTTGCAGCAGCGGCACGCCGGCCTTCAGCGAGGAGCCGAGCGTGTAGGCGAAGCGCGCCGTCTGCAATTTGGCGCTCAGCGGCCCGGCATAGGGCAGAGCGAGCAGCGAGCGATCGAAACGCACGCCGAACTCCGGGCTCGCCGCCGCATATCGGCGCAGCGAGACGATGAGCGCGATGAGGAGCGCGAGCGCGCCGACCGCCCATCGCCAATGCGCCGCGACGTCGATGACGAATTGCAGGCCCGCGGGCATGGGCTGGCCGCTGTCGACGAAGATCGGCGCGATATTGGGGACGAGCGCGCTCAGCACCACCGCCGTGGAGACGATGGCCAGCACGATCAGCAGCGCAGGATAGACGAGTCCGCTCTGAATGCGCGCGCGCATCTCGAGGCGGCGCTCCAAAATATCGGCCATGTCGCCGAGCGCCTGCGCCGCATTGCCCATGGTCTCGCCGGCGCGCACGATGTTGATGTAATCGGGGCCGAAGAGATCGGTCCGCGTCGCCAGCGCGTCGGAGAGCGACGCGCCATCGACGACGCGCCGCAATATCTCGTCCGCCAGCGCGCGCAAGCCGGGCGTCGCGCTCTGCGTCGAAAGCAGGCGCAGGCTGTGGTCGAGCGGAACGTCGGCCTGCTCCAGCGTCGCGAACTCGCGCGTGAAGGAGGCGATGTCGGCGGGCGAGGGCTTGCGCGCGCCGAACTGCAGAGACAGCAGCGAGCCCTTGGCGCTGGCGCGCGTCTCGCGCAGCGAGAGCGGCGTCAGCCCGCGCCGCCACAATGCGTCCTCGGCGTCCTCGCTCGAGCGCGCTTCTATGTCGCCCTCGATCAGATCGCCGATCGACGAATAGGCGCGATAGCGAAAATTGGACATGTCAATCGACCTGCGTCACGCGCAGCACCTCGTCGACGCTGGTCTCGCCGCGCCAGGCCTTGCCCATGCCGCATTGATACATCGTCGTCATGCCGGCGTCGCGCGCCGCCGCCGCCATCGTCGCCTCGGGCGCCGCCTCGCAGACGAGCCGTCGCATGGGCTCGGTCATGATGAGCATTTCCGCGATGGTCGAGCGGCCGGCATAGCCCGTGTGACGGCAGGCGGGACAGCCGACCGGCTGCCGGAGCCGCTCCGGCTCGCGCGTGAAGGCTTCGCCGGCGAGGCGGCTGCGCCAGCTCGCGCGCTCCGGCAGCGGGGCGCTGCAGGATGGGCAGAGGCGCCGCACCAGACGTTGCGCCATGATCGCCTTCACTGTCGAGGCGATGAGATAGGGCTCGACGCCCATGTCGATGAGGCGCGTGATCGAGCCCACCGCGCTATTGGTGTGCAGCGTCGAGAAAACGAGATGACCGGTCAATGAGGATTGTATGGCGATCTTCGCCGTCTCCGCGTCGCGAATCTCGCCGATCATGATGATGTCCGGGTCCTGGCGCAGCATGGCGCGCAGGCTGCTCGGAAAGTCGAGGCCGATAGCCGGCTGCACTTGCACTTGATTGACGCCGGCGAGCTGATATTCGATCGGGTCTTCGACGGTGAACACTTTCACTTCGGGATTGGCCAGCTCCTTGAGCGCCGTGTACAGCGTCGTCGTCTTGCCGCTGCCGGTGGGGCCGGTGACGAGCGCGATTCCATTGGGGCTGCGCATCACCTTGCGCAGCGAGGCGATGACGCCGGGCTCGAAGCCGAGCGCGTCGAAATCGAGCGCGACTTGGCTGCGGTCGAGAATGCGCAGCACGATGCTCTCGCCATGCGCGGTCGGAATGGTGGAGACGCGAAAATCGATATCGACGCCGCGCACGGCGAGCTTTATGCGCCCGTCCTGCGGCAATCGCCGTTCGGCGATATCGAGTCGCGCCATGATTTTTATGCGCGAGGTGATGGCGGCTTTGAGGCCCGGCGGCAGAGTGTCGACCGTGCGCAGCGCGCCGTCGATGCGATAGCGCACCTGCACCGCGTCGAGCCCGGGCTCTATGTGAATATCCGAGGCGCGCGCCTCGATCGCGCCGCCGACGATCTGATTGACGCGCCGAATCACCGGCGCCTCATTGGCGATGTCGCGCAGGCGCTGCAGATCGAAATCGCTGGCGTCTTCCGCGCGTATGTCGGTCTCGACGAGCGCCGAGCCTTCCGAGCGCTCGCCATAGAGGCTGGCCCAGGCTTTCTCGAACAGCGCCGGCGTCGCGATGCGCAATTCGAGCGCGAGGCCGGTGGAATAGGCGAGCGCCTCCATCGGGCCGTTCTCCAGCGGATCGGTGACGGCGAGCGTCAGCCGCTCATGCGTCGCGGCGAGCGGGAGAATGCCATTGGCGCGGATGAATTTCTTCGGGATTTTCGCCTCGAGCACCGGCTCGCTGGGCGTCTCCTCCGCCGACATCACGGGAATGCGCAGAAATCTGCCGAGATGAATGCAGAGATCATTCTCGGACACGAGGCCGAGCTTGGTCAGCACATGGTCGAAACGCTCGCCGCTCTGCCGCGCGGCGCGCTGCGAGCGTTGCAGCGCCAGCTCGTCGACGACCTTCTCGCTCAGCAGATAGGCGCCGAATTCCTCCAGCAGCGCGCCGCTCTGCGCGTTCGGCCGTGGCGACGTCGCCTGCGAAGGCGTTCCTTGCGAATATGCGCCGTCCATCATCGCGACCACTCGTTGGAAAAGCTCAGAATAGCCTCGCCGCCCTCCGCTGTCGAGGCTCTGGCGCTACGCAGGATCGGATGGTAGCCTCGCAGCGTTCCGGGCGCAATCGCGCCGAGCAGCGAACGAGCGAGCGTCAATGTCGTCGGCGTCGATGGAGCCGAGGCGCCGCCCCCTCGGCAGGGGCCGGCGCGCGTCTCATATTTTGCTTTTTTTCGCGGCGATCGCGTCCGTTTGTCTCGTCGCGCCGCGCGTTGTGGCGGGAACGTCATATTTATTCGCTACGGCGGAGGCCTGCATCGCTTCCGGGCGATTCTCGCGACAGGGCTGCGCGCATGCATTCGGCAATTCGCTGATCGAATTGCGCGAGCGCATGGCGCGTTTCTCGACGCGGTGGAAATGCGAAGCGAAGTATCGTCTATGCGAGAAAGACGCGGGCGCCGAGGAGGCCTATCGGCCGGCATTGCTCGGCGTCGAGATCATGACCGGCGGCGAGCCGAAGGTTACGCCGATCCTCGCGGTGGAGACGCCTCCGCGCACATTCACGGCGCAGCCGATCTCCCGCGCGATCGAGCCCACGCCGCATTTCGCGGTAGGTTTCGCGCCCATCCTGCCAGCCGGACGCTTTCACGCGAAAGCGAAGGTCGCGGCGGAGGAAGCCTCGCGGAGCGTGGACGAGGAGATCGTCGATATCGACGCGCCGCCGCCGCGCGAGGATGTCGGCCCGGCGCGGCGCGAATCCTCCGCGGCGCGGCGCCAGCGTCTGCGTGCGGCGCCCTTCGTCGAGTGATTTCTACAGTGACGGCGACTGCTGGCGGGGTCCTTGGTGCGATCGGGGCTCTCGTGCTAGCGTGCGGGCGAGCGCGAGCTTTGCTATTTCGAAGGCTCGATTGCTCGTCGAGTGATATTCGTCTGGTCATTGGAGGAATTGAAAAATGCTGAAGAAACTCGCTCAGGCGAGCGCTTTCGCGCTCATCTCTGCTTCGAGCGCCTCGGCCGATGCATGGTTGTCGCGTCAGAACGCCTGCAGCAAATTGCCGTCGTGGCAGGAGCTTCACGACAAGCTGCAGTCCGTTATCACGCAGGGCGGCAATAGCGGCCTCGGTTTCAACATGTGGGCGACGATCGTCGCCAATGACGGAACTGTCTGCGCCGTCGCCTTTTCGGGCGCCGACTATAAAGGCCAATGGCTGGCGAGCCGCGTGATCTCGGCGCAAAAGGCCAATACAGCGAATGGCCTCAGCCTTGCCAAGGGCGTCACGCCGGCGAGCTCCGCATTCGGAACGCGGGGCCTCGCTCTGGCGACCGCCAATCTCTATTCGGCTGTTCAGCCCGGCGGCAGCCTGTTCGGCCTGCAGTTCAGCAATCCCGTCGATCCCGATGTCGCCTATCTTCAGCAGAACGGCCAGCCCAATGATCCCGGGACCTTCGGCAAGTTCAATGATCCGCTGGTCGGCCGTCCCATCGGCGGCGTCAATGTGTTCGGCGGCGGTCTCGGCCTTTACGACAAGGGCGGCGTCAAGGTCGGCGGCGTCGGCGTGAGCGGCGACACGTCCTGCACGGACCATTTCGTCGCGTGGAAGCTGCGCAGCCTTCTCAAGCTCGATCGCCTGGGTGAGACGTCCGCGGGCGCGGGCGATGGCGTCGCGGGCGTGAACGCGGATCCGAAGCGTCCCGACAATATCGTGTTCGACATAACGGCGGGAGTGAGCGCGAGCGGCTGGGGCCATCCCAAATGCGACGGCGGGCTCGTCCCGACCTCGCTGCCGCCCGTCCGGCCTTTGAACTGATCTCGAGGGGAGGGCGTCGATCACGCCCTCCCTTTCGATCGCAACGAATTGGGTCCGAGGTCACGATGTCGTCGTCCATCTGGCGTAGAGAGCTCTTCGAAGGCTCGCTCGGGAGTTCCGCCAGCCGCGCGTGGAGCTGGTATCGCGGCGAATTTTTTGCGCTATTCGCTCCGGCGACGCTCGCATGGCTGCTCGATCGCGGCGAGCGGCGCCTGCTGTTGCGCGTCGGGCATGGGCTCTCGCCGCTGCAATTGCTCTCCGCCGATGGCCAGCCGCTCGCCGAGCCCGTCTCGGCGGAAGAGCTGTCGCGCGTCTCGATCGACGAAGCGCTGGAGCGGCGCGGCGCGGCGCGCGCGGCGACGAAGATCGTCGTGGAAATTCCGCGCGAGGCGTTTTTCGTTCGACGCTTCGACGCGCCGCTCGCCGCGCAGTCCGATCTGCCGCGTCTTCTCGCGGCGGAAGTGGAGCGCAAGACGCCCTTCCTGCTCGCCGATATCGTGCATGGCCATATCGTCCAGCCGCATTCGCAATCGCCCGGCAAGCTCGTCGTCGAGCAATGGATTTTACGCCGCGATCTGTTGCCGGCTCTTCTCGACGGCTCGGGCCTGTCCATCGACGATCTCGACATAGTGCAGCCGGCGCTCGAGGGCGCCGCGCTCGTTCCCGCGCTCGCGCTCGGCCGCGCGGCGGAGGCGCCGCATCGGGAGCGCGCCGCGGCGCTGATCCTCGCCGTCGTCGCCATTGTCTTTCTTATCATCGGCGTCGGCGTCACGCTCTGGCGGCAGGACAATGACGCGGCGGCGCTCGATGTCGAAATCGCCGAAGTGTCGCGCCGCGCCGCAGATGCGCGCAATCTCGCCGAGCAGGCCGCCTCCGAGAGTCGCCTCCTCGCCACGCTGCGCGGGGAGCGCGCGAAATATCCGGCCTTCGCCGATCTCTGGGAGGAGGTCTCGCGCCTTCTGCCGGATGGCGCTTTCGTTTCCGATATGCGTCTCGTCGAGGCGCGCGAGGGCGAGCGCTCCATCGAGATCGTCGGCCTCGCCGATTCCGCCGCGAGCCTTCCCGCGCTGTTCGATCGCTCCACGCTTTTCGCGGACGCCAAGCTGACTGCGCCGATCACGCCCGATCCGATCGAGAAGCGCGAGACCTTCTCGCTGCAGGCCAAAGTGAGACGCAATCCATGAGCCGGTCAGGCCTATGGCGCTGAGCCCGACATCCCTCTCGCATCATCCGCAATGGTCGCGGCGCGCGCTGTTCTTGGGCGCCAATGCGCTGGCGGCGCTGCTGCTCTATTTCATTTTCGTCGAGCCGCTGCGCGCCTTGCTCGGCGAGCGCGCCGAGGGAATCGTCGATCGGCGCGCCACGCTCGCGCGCTATGCGGCCGTCGCCACGCAGGAGAAGGTGGTGCGGCTCTATGCGCAGCAGGTGGCGGAGAGCAATGCGCAGGGTGAATTGCTCTCCGGCGCGACCGAAGGCGTCGTCGACGCCAATCTGCAAGCGCTGCTGAAGGCCGCGGCGGATCGATCCGGCGCCATGGTGAGCTCGATTCGCATGTTGCCCGCCAAGACGGTGAATGGCGCGTCGCTGGTCGGCGCGCGGCTCGATGTGAGCGGCTCGATCGAATCGCTACATGCGCTGGTCCGCTCGCTCGAGAGCGAGACTCCGCTGCTGCTGGTGCTGACGGCGTCGCTGCGTCGTCAAATGCCGGTCTGGGGCGCGCAAGCCGCCAATGACGGCATGCTCGCCGCGCAATTCGACGTCTTCGGCGGCGCCTCGAAGGAGCGCTCATGACGCGCGCGCTCGGCACGCGCATTCGCGCGCTCATGGGCGAGCTGCGCTTGTCGCCGCTCGCCGCCATGCTGCTGACGTCGCTGGCGGCGTTGGACGTCGCGGCTCTCGCTTTCGCGCTTCTCGCATGGATCGGCCCGGACGATACGGCTTCGCCGGCGAAATCGGATTGGCGTCCGCCCAGCGTGCTCTCGTCCGTCTCCGGGCCGGGGCCGCTCGCGCGCGAGGACGCGCAGACATTGTCGCGGCCAATCTTCTGGAAATCGCGGCGTCCGCGCCCGATCGTCGCCAAATCGGATCGTGAGGGCTTTGCCGGAATTCCCACCGCGCCCGCAGGCCTCTCGCTCTCGGCAATCGTGCGCGCCGGCGCGTCTGCGCGCGCATTCGTCGTTTCCAGCGATGATCCCGAAGGCCGCTGGCTCACGCCGGGAGAGTCGGTGCAGGGCTGGACGATCGCCGAGGTCGGCGAGCTGGAATTGAAGCTCGTCAATGGCGCGCAATCGGCGCGCCTGCAGCTGTATCCCGCGCAATCGCAATGACGTTTCATCGTTTTGCGCGACGAGGCGAGTGGCGCATGACCGACAATCATGTTAGGTGGCGTGAGCTTGTCTATTCGGTAGCGTCCCAGAGGCGAATGTGCGTCTGCCATTATTCCATTCGAGCCTGATCGCCCTTCTCTCGGTCGCAGTTTCCGGCTGCCAGAACGCGAGCGATCCTCCCGTCGCCGAATGGAGCCGCGAGTCGCTCGATGTCGCCGCCGCTTCCAGGGGTGGAACGAAAAGCCGCTTCTCCGCAGCGCGTGGACGCCTTCCCGCGGAGGCGATCGTCGGCAGCGGGCGTTTCGTCGGCGAGAGCGTGGCGCGCCGCAAGGACGAGTCCCGCGACGAGAAGGAAGGCGTCAGCCTCAATCTCGCCAATCTGCCCATTGCGCAGGCGGCGAAAGTGGTGCTGGGCGATATTGTCGGCGTCGATTATGTCGTCGATCCGCGCATCGACGGCAGAGTGACCGTGCATACGGCGCGGCCCGTCAAGAAATCCGTCGCGATCGACTTGTTTCAATCGGCCTTGCGCGTTTCCGGCGCCGCCATTGTCGAGAATGACGGCATCTACAAAATCGTGCCGCTGGATCAGGCGGCGGCCGGCTCCACGCTCTCCGTCGCGCCGCAGCCGCTCGAGTCGGAGCGTCTCGGCAGCGGCGCGCGAATCGTGCGTCTGCGCTATGTCTCGGCGTCGGAGCTCAAGCGCGTGCTGGAGCCGATCACGCGCCAGGGCGCCGTCGTGCGCGCCGACGATCAGCGCCGCACGCTCACCTTGACGGGCAGCGCGCAAGAGATCGCGGCGATGGAGGACGCCATCGCGCTCTTCGACGTCGACACGATGCGCGGCATGTCCTTCGCCGTCGTGCCGGTGACGAGCGCCGATCCAGACGCGCTCGCCGAGAATTTGCGCAAGGTTTTCGGCTCGGAGCGCGAAGGGCCGATGAACGGCATGATCCAGTTCATCGGCAATAAGCATCTGTCGGCCATATTGGCGATCACGCCGCAGCCCGGCTATCTCGCGCGGGCGCGCGCCTGGATCGAGCGTCTCGACGCGCGGGCGGAAGGCGTTCAGAAGCAGTTCTTCAGCTATCGCGTGCAAAATCGCCCGGCCAAGGAGATGGTGCAGGTCGTCGCGTCCATGTTCGGTCGCGACGCCGGCGTCTCCAAGAGCAATGAGGTCTCGCCGCGTTTCGGCTCCTCGGCGCTCTCCACCTCCTCGAGCGGCTTGTCGTCGGGCGCGGGCGGCGGCGGCTTCGGGTCTTCGAGCCTCGGAACCTCCGGCGGTCTCGGCTCTTCTGGCGGTTTCGGCTCGTCGAGCGGCTCTTCCACGGGACAGCTCGGCTCGATCGCGCCATTGAACTCTGGCGGCTCGAACGGCGGCTCTGCCTTCGGCGGCTCCGCGTCGAATGGCGCCGCCAATTCCAATAGCGCGCAGGATCAGACATCGTCGACCGCCTCCGCGCTCGGCGAGGACAGCCGTTTCAAGATCGCCGTGGACGAGGCCAAGAACGCCATTGTGGTGATGGCGACGCCGGAGGACTACAAGCGTCTTCTGCGCGTCATCGAGAAGCTCGACGTGCTGCCCAATCAGGTGTTCATCGAGGCGACGATCGCCGAGGTGTCGCTCAATGACGATCTGCATTTCGGCGTGCGCTGGTTCCTGCAGAAGAAGTCGTCGCTCTCCGGCTTCTCCAACGGCGACGCCGGCACGCCGGCGGCCAATGACACGCTGGGCAATAATCTGCTCGGCACCGCGGTGGGCGCGGTGTCGCCCGGCTTCGCCTACGCGCTGCGCGCGACCAATGCGCAAGTCACGCTCAACGCGCTCAACCAGATCACCAATGTCAATATCGTCTCGACGCCATCGCTCACCGTGCTCGACAATCGTCAGGCCGTTCTGCAGGTCGGCGATCAGGTGCCGGTGACGACTCTCTCCGGCGCGACGGCGCAGGGCGGCATCACGACATTCAACTCGGTGAATTATCGTGACACCGGCGTCATTCTCGCCATCACGCCGCATATCAACGAGAGCGGCCGCGTGATGCTGGAGCTCGAGCAGGAGGTTTCCAATGTCGCCTCCGGCGCGAGCTCGACGACGACGACGCCGACGATTCAGCAGCGCCGCGTGAAGACGCAGGTCGTCGTCAACGACGCCGAATCGCTGATGCTCGGCGGCCTCATTCAGGATTCGCGCACGCGCGGCTCGTCCCAGGTTCCCGTGCTCGGCGATGTGCCTTTGTTCGGCAACGCCTTCAAGGACAAGACCGATTCCTCGGGCAAGACCGAGCTGCTCATCATGATAACGCCGCATGTGGTGCGCACGCTCGGCGAGGCGCGCGACATTACCGACGAATATAAGCGCAAGCTGCTGAACATATCGACGCGCGCGAAGGTGCGTCCGCATAATATCGAAGGCGCGGCGCGGCGCATTCTGCTGGACGAGTAGAAACGAATTTTCGTCAGCAGGGCGCCGCTGCTGCGCCGGCGCCGAGCAGCCTCTGATTGCGCGCCGGCGCGCGGCGCGTCTCCAGCATGGTGAAGGGGAGACGCTCGTTCGGCCGTAGCGCCACGACCATCTCCACGACGCCGATCGCGCCATTGAGCAGAGCGGCCTCCGCGTGGATCGAATAGGTTCCGCCGCCGAGGACGCCGTTTTGGCGATATTCCGGCGGAAAGCGCGTATCGCGGCGATCGAGGCTATTGGGAAAAGGCTTGACGGAAAGGGTGCGAACATCCGCCGCCGAATAGCGCGCCAGCGCGGCGAACAACGCCGGCGGCGCCGTGCGCGCATCGACTCCGACGCTATGCGTATGAACGGTGACGACCGGCAGCAGCGCGCGCAGCAGCTGCGGCTCCATGCCCTCGACCTGATCCAGCTCGAGCGCCGTTTGGAAGGGCGCATGCTTTGGCGCGAAGGGCCGGTCGGAGGAGGGCGGGGGCGCTGCGAGCCGCGCGAATTCGGACGTCTGCGCCTCGCGAAATGCGATGATCGCGCGAGACAACGCGCCGGGGTCGGCCGCTCCGAAACCGCGCAGAGCCGCCTCGAGAAGCTGGGGAGACGCGGCGTTGAGGTCGAGCTTGCCGCTCTCGTCCTCGATCGAGATCGCGACAGTGGCGCCGGCGAGTGAGCAGAGGCGCGGCGATCCATCGTGAACGGGGGGCTCGGCTTGCTGCGCATTGAACGGCCGCTGCTCGGCGATCAATCCGAAAATCGCGAGATTAATGGCGCCTTCGGCGATGAGCCGCGTCTTGATCGATGCGGAATTATCGACGGCGCTGCGCAGGCGCAAGCGCGCGGTCGCCATGAAGGAGGTCATCAGCAGAATAATGACCCCGAGGCCGAAGATCACGATGAGAAGCGCGAAGCCTTTTCTCTCGGCGATCTTTCGGCCATGCGTCATGCGAGCGGCGAATATGGTCAGCGCGCCGCCGTGTCGCGGCTGCGCGTGAGCGATCCGGGGCCGCCCTCGCGTCCGTCGGGTCCGAGCGAGCCTATGTCATAGGGCCCGTTCTGTCCGGGAGCGCGATAGAGATAATCATGTCCCCAAGGGTCCTTCGGCACATTGGCGGATTTCAGATAGGGGCCGTTCCACACGGAGGCGCCGGCCGGCCGCCGCGCGAGCGCGGAGAGGCCTTCTTCCGTCGCGGGATAGCGGCCGACGTCGAGATAGAAGAGATCGAGCGCGCTCGAAATATTCTCCATCTGAATTTGCGCGGTCTTCACCTTCGACTCGGAGAGATAGTTCAGCACGCGTGGACCGACGAGGCCGACGATCGAGCCGATGATCGCGAGCACGACCAGCATTTCGACGAGCGTGTAGCCGGCGCGCGCGGAGCGAAGCGCGCGGCGTTGCGAAAGGGTCGAGGCTTTGAGCGGAAGAATGGCGCGCATCGGACTCGTAGGGCTGGGCGTTCACACGCGGAAAAAAGCGTCGCGAGACTAGGCAGAGCGGGGCGATGTGTCCAGCCGCGCAACGGCTTTCTCGGCAAAGGAATTCGCGCCTTTCGTCATCGTCGCGACATGCGAGCATGTCTTGGCGGGCGATGCGCGTTCGCGCCGCGGCTTGACTCTCCTTCGTCCGTGGCGATCAACTCCGCTCATGCGCAGACGAATCGCACGACGGCCCTCGGCCGCGAGGCCCTATCCATGAAAGTCGTCGGCCTCTTCGCCGGCATAGGCGGGCTTGAGCTCGGGCTCGCTCGCGCCGGACATGATTGTCTCATGTTCTCCGAAAACTGGCCGCTCGCCGCAAAGGTGCTGGCGACGCATTTTCCGCAGACGCCCAATGTGGGCGATGTCGCCGCGCTGCGCGCGCTGCCGGGCGAGACGGAACTGGTCACGGCCGGCTTTCCCTGCCAGGATTTGAGCCAGGCCGGCCGCACGCAGGGCATTGGCGGGCGCAAATCCTCGCTGGTCAGCCATGTGTTCCGCCTGCTCGACGAGACGCGCGCGCCGCATGCGCTTCTCGAGAATGTCTCCTTCATGCTGAGCCTCGATCGCGGACGCGCCATGGCGCGGCTGGTCTCCGCTTTCGAGGAGCGCGGCTATCGCTGGGCCTATCGCGTCGTCAACACGCTCGCCTTTCTGCCGCAGCGGCGCGAGCGCGTGCTGTTTTTCGCCTCGCGCCTCGCCGATCCGGCCGATATTCTGCTGGTGGACGAGGCGACGCCGCGCCCGCGCGCGACCGCGCTGGCGACGCACGCCCATGGCTTTTATTGGACGGAGGGCGTGCGCGGCCTCGGCTGGGGGCAAGATTGCGTGCCGACATTGAAGAACGGCTCGACGCTCGGCATCGCCTCGCCGCCGGCGATTCTGCTCCCCTCCGGCGAGGTGGTGACGCCGGATATTCGCGACGCCGAGCGCTTGCAGGGTTTTCCGGCCGACTGGACCGCCCCGGCCGAGGCGCTGGGCCGTCCCGGCTGGCGCTGGTCGCTGGTCGGCAATGCGGTGAGCGCGCCAGTGGCGGAATGGGTCGGCGGCCGGCTCGAGGCGCCGGGGCGCTATGATCCGGCCCGCGACGGCGCGGTTCTGGAGGAGGGCGCCCGCTGGCCTCGCGCCGCGCGCTATGACGGCGAGCGGCGCCTCGGCGTCGAGATTTCTGCCTTTCCTGTCTGGCGCGATCGTCCGCCTCTGCATGTTTTCCTGCAGCATAAGGGCAAGCCGCTGTCCGAGCGCGCGAGCGCTGGGTTTCTCGCCCGCACCATGCGGGCCAAGCTGCGATTCGAGCCCGGATTTCGGGAGGCGGTGGCCGCCCATCTCGAGGCGATGCGCGCCGGCCCCGGCCTCGCCGCCGCCCAATGAGGACGCCGCCGGCCAGCGATCCGGCGCGCTCGGCGCTGATGAAGCGGGTGCGGCAGTCCCGCACCGGGGCGGAGGAGGCGGTGGCCGCGGCGCTGCGGCTGGCGGGGCTCCATTATCGGCGCAACGCCAAAGGCCTGCCCGGCGCGCCGGATTTCGCCAATCGCAGCCGGCGCTGGGCGCTCTTCGTCAATGGCTGCTTCTGGCACCATCACAAGAATTGCCGCCGCGGCACGATCCCGAAACAAAACAACGCCTTCTGGCTGGAGAAATTCGCCGCCAATCGCGCTCGCGACGCCCGCAAGGCCAAGGCTCTGAGGGCGCTGGGGTTTCGCGTCGCGATCCTGTGGGAGTGCGAGGCGCAGGACTCGCCCCGCCTGACGGCGCGCGTCGCCCGGCTCGCCGGGCTGTGGGGGCGGGGACAATTGGACGGGAAGCGGTAGAGGGCGGTTCACGCCGATCGCCCACGCTTCTGGCCATGCGCCCGCCGAATTGCTACAAGCCGCGCAGGGAGCGGTCTATATTCCGTTCCAGCCCCTCGAGATTCACCGCGAGCCAGCCGAGCCATGCGCAGCGCCAAATACGAGCGCGACACGAAAGAGACCCGTATCGCCGTCGCCGTCGATCTCGACGGTGAGGGCAAATCCGATATTTCGACCGGGATCGGCTTTTTCGACCATATGCTCGACCAGATCGCCCGCCACGCGCCGCTCGACCTCACCGTCGCGGCCAAGGGCGATCTGCACATAGACGGCCATCATACGGTCGAGGATGTGGGCATAGCGCTCGGCAAGGCGGTGGATCAGGCGCTCGGCGACCGCAAGGGCATCGCCCGCTATGGCGACGCCCATGTGCCGCTGGACGAGGCGCTCTCCCGCGTGGTGGTGGACGTCTCCGGCCGGCCCTTCCTCGTCTTCGACGTCGCCTTTCCGGCGGCCAAGATCGGCGAGTTCGACACCGAGCTGGTGCGCGAGTTCTTCCAGGCTTTCGCCGTCAATGCGCGCATCGGCCTGCATGTGGAGGCGCTGCGCGGCGTCAATTCGCATCATATCGCGGAGTGCTGCTTCAAGGGCTTCGCCCGCGCCCTGGGCAAGGCGACAGCGCCCGATCCGCGCCGCGGCGGCGTGGTGCCTTCCACCAAAGGCACGCTCACCGACTGAAAGGGAGGCGGGCCTATGGCCGTCTACACCGTCCTTATACCCAAGGCCGCGCCGGGCGAGGCTCCGCCGCCGGAGCGAATCGTCTTTCTGCGCGACGGCTTCTCGACGCCGGCCTTTCTCTTCGGGCCTTTGTGGCTGCTGTGGCGGCGCGCGTGGCTGCCGGCCGTCCTATGGACAGCCGGGCTCGCGCTGATCCTCGGCGGAGGCGCAGCTCTGGGGATAAATCCCGCGGCGGCCTCGGTCTTGCAGCTGGCGCTCGGCCTGCTGCTCGGCCTCGAGGGGCCGCGGCTCGTCGCCTGGTCGCTCGAGCGCAAGGGTTACACGGAGAGCGCCGTAATGGTCGCGGCTAGGATCGATGAGGCCGAGGACGTGTTTTTCGCCAATTGGCGCCCCTCCGGCGTCCTTCCGACGATCGTTACGCCACGGCCCGGCGGCCGGGCGGCGATGCGTTCGGTCATCGGCGGCCTGTTCGAGGAGCCGCGCGCGTGACGACGGCGATCATCGATTACGGATCGGGCAATCTGCACTCCGCCGCCAAGGCCTTCGAGCGCGCCGCGCGGGAAGGCGAGGGGGCGGAGATCACCGTCACCAATGATCCCGATGTCGTGCGCCGGGCCGAGCGCATCTGCCTGCCGGGCGTCGGCGCCTTTCGCGATTGCCGCAGCGGCCTTTCGGCGCTCGCCGGGCTGGACGAGGCGCTGCGCGAGGCGGTGATCGAGCGCGGCCGGCCGTTCCTCGGCATATGCGTCGGCATGCAGCTGATGGCGACGCGCGGCCTCGAGCATGGCGAGGCGGCCGGTCTCGGCTGGATCGCCGGCGATGTCGCGGTCATCGAGCCCGCGGACAAGAGCCTGAAAATTCCCCATATGGGCTGGAACACGCTGGAGCTGACGCGCCCGCATGCGCTCTTTTCCGGCATCCCCACCGGAAAGGACGGGCTGCACGCCTATTTCGTGCACTCCTACCAATTCCTGCCTACATCGCCCGACCATATCGTGGCGACGACCGATTACGGCGCTCCGCTGACTGCGGCGGTCGCGCGCGACAATCTCGTCGGCACGCAATTCCATCCCGAGAAGAGCCAGAGGCTCGGCCTCGCTCTCATCGCGAATTTTCTGAGGTGGCGTCCGTGATCCTGTTTCCTGCGATCGATCTCAAAGAGGGTCAATGCGTCCGCCTCGTCGAGGGCGAGATGTCCTCGGCGACCGTGTTCAACGACGATCCGACCGCGCAGGCGCAGGCCTTCGCCGCCCAAGGTTTCGAATATCTCCACGTCGTCGATCTCGACGGCGCCTTCGCCGGCGCGCCGATGAACGCGCTCGCCGTCGAGGGCATTCTCGCCAACATAAAGATTCCGGTGCAGCTCGGCGGCGGCATTCGCGAGATGCGCACCATCTCGCGCTGGCTCGACAAGGGAATTTCGCGCGTCATCATCGGCACGGCCGCGGTGCGCGACCCGACGCTGGTGCGCGAGGCGGCGCGGCTCTATCCGGGCCGCATAGCGGTGGGCATTGACGCCAAGGACGGCTTCGTCGCCGTCGAGGGCTGGGCGCGCCGCACCCATGTCTCGGCGCAGGATTTGGGGCGCAGCTTCGAGGACGCCGGCGTCGCCGCCATCGTCTACACCGACATCTCCCGCGATGGAGTCTTGAAGGGCCTCAACATAGAGGCGACGCTGGCGCTCGCCGAGGCGCTGAGCATTCCGGTCATCGCCTCGGGCGGCCTCGCCTCGCTCGCCGACATAGAGCGGCTGCTGCAGCCCGACTGCAAGAAGCTCGCGGGCGCGATCACCGGCCGCGCGCTCTATGACGGACGGCTCGATCCGGCGGAAGCGCTGGCGTTGATCCGTCAGTCCCGGCAGGCGTCGACGAACGAGGGATAGAATGCTCAAATCCCGCGTCATCCCCTGCCTCGACGTGAAAGAGGGCCGCGTCGTCAAAGGCGTCAATTTCGTCGATTTGCGCGACGCTGGCGATCCGGTCGAATGCGCCATCGCCTATGACGCCGCCGGCGCCGACGAGCTGTGCTTTCTCGATATCACCGCGAGCCACGAGAATCGCGGCATCATGCTCGACGTCGTGCGCCGCACGGCGGAGGCCTGCTTCATGCCGCTCACCGTCGGCGGCGGCGTGCGCGTCGAGGACGACATTCGCAATCTCCTGCTCGCCGGCGCCGACAAGGCCTCGATCAATTCGGCGGCGGTCGCCGATCGGCAATTCGTGCGCGAGGCGGCCGAGAAATTCGGCTCGCAATGCATCGTCGTCGCCATAGACGCCAAGCGCGTCGGCGATCATTGGGAGATCTTCACCCATGGCGGCCGCCGCCCGACGGGCATAGACGCGGTCGAATACGCCAAGGAGGTCACGAGCCTCGGCGCCGGCGAAATTTTGCTCACCTCCATGGACCGCGACGGCGCCAAAATCGGCTTCGACATAGAGCTGACGCGCGCCGTGGCCGACGCCGTCGATGTGCCGGTCATCGCCTCGGGCGGCGTCGGGACGCTGGATCATCTCGTCGAAGGCGTGCGCGAAGGCCATGCTTCCGCCGTTCTCGCGGCGTCTATTTTCCACTTCGGCGAGTTCACCATCCCGCAGGCGAAGCGATATATGGCGAAAGCGGGCATACCGATGCGTCTCGACGGCCTGGAACCCTCATGAGCGATTTTTCCCTCGCCGATCTCTCACGTATCATCGCATCGAAGCGAGGCGCAGACGCCGCGCAATCCTATACCAAGAGCTTGTTCGAGGCCGGCACGCCCCGCATCGCCAAGAAATTCGGCGAGGAGGCAGTGGAGACCGTCATCGCCGCCATGGAGGGCGACCGAAAGAATCTGACGAGCGAGGCCGCCGACACGCTCTATCATCTGCTCGTGCTGCTGGAGGCGGGCGGCGTCACGCTCGCGGAAGTTCTCGCCGAGCTGCAGACGCGCACGGTCCAATCCGGCCATGCGGAAAAAGCGTCGCGCGGAGAGCGGAAATGAACGCCGACGCCTATCTGGGGGCCGGCGTCGCGCTGTCGCCCTATCGGCGCTTCACCCGCGCCGAATGGGCGAGCCTGCGCGCCGACACGCCGCTCACGCTCACGATCGACGATCTCACGCGGCTCAAATCGCTCGACGATCCGATCTCGCTGGAAGAGGTCATCGAGATTTATCTGCCGCTCTCGCGTTTGCTCGCGCTCTATGTCGCGGCGACGCAAGGCCTGTTCAAGGCGACGCAGCGGTTTCTGGGCGCCGAGGACGGCAAGATGCCCTATATCATCGGCGTCGCCGGCTCGGTCGCCGTGGGCAAATCCACGACGGCGCGCATCCTCAAGGCGCTGCTGTCGCGCTGGCCCAACACGCCGAAGGTGGAGCTCGTCACCACTGACGGCTTTCTCTATCCCAACGCCGTGCTCGAGCGCGACGGGCTGATGGACAAGAAGGGCTTTCCCGAGAGCTATGACAATCGCGCGCTGCTGCGCTTTCTGTCCGATGTGAAGGCCGGCCAGCGCAATGTCGCCGCGCCGGTCTATTCGCATCTCATCTATGATGTGGTGCCGGACGAGTTCTTCTATGTCGATCGGCCGGATATTCTCATCGTAGAAGGCGTGAATGTGCTGCTCGCCAGCCGTCCGCGCGAGGATGGGCGCGAAATTCCCTTCGTCTCGGATTTCTTCGACTTCTCGGTCTATCTGCACGCCGAGGAGGATGTGCTCGAGCAATGGTATGTGGAGCGTTTCCAGCGCCTGCGCGAGACGGCCTTCCGCGACCCGCTCTCCTATTTCAAGAAATACGCCGATCTCGACGATGCGGAGACGAAGCGCGTCGCCAAGGATATTTGGACACGCATCAATCTCGAAAATCTGCGCCGCAACATCTCGCCGACGCGCCCGCGCGCCAGCCTGGTGCTGACCAAAGGCGCGGACCATCGCATAGAGGAAGTCGCGCTGCGCAAGCTGTGAGCGAGCCGCGACGGCGCGTCCAATTCATTGCAGAGCCGCGCCGCTTCGATCGGCGCGGGCCTCATGTCATTGCGGAGGAGCGATCATGTCGGAGGCGCCGCATTCGGCGGATTACATTCACGACGAGCGCTTCGATTGGTGGAGCCGTGATTTTCTCCGCCTGCTGAAGTCGCGCGCGATCGGCGACACCGTCGCGACGAGCCTCGCGGATTTCGGCGTCGGTGAAGGGCATTGGAGCCTCGGCCTTCTCGACGCCTTCGTCGATCTGCGGGAAGTGACGGGCGTCGATCGGGAGCGCGAATGGTGCGCGCGCTCCGCAAGAAAATATGCCGAGCGCGCGCCGCATATCGCCTATCGCGCGGTCGAGGCGGATGCGAGCGACACCGGCCTCCCAGGCGGCTCGTTCGATATCGTCACCGCGCAGACTTTGCTGATGCACAGTCTCGCGCCGGAAAAAATCGTCGCGGAAATGCGTCGCGTGGCGAAGCGCGGCGGAACGATCGTCTGCGTCGAGCCGGTCAATCATTTGAATTGGGCGCAGACGCTCGAATTGACGCATTTCCTCGCGCCCGCCGAACGCGCCGCCTTCTATGGCGTTTGGGTCAGATTCGTCGATTTCGTCAAATCGCGGAGAGGCGACCAGGATATCGGTCTGCGCTTGCCGACCTTGCTCGCGCGGGCGGGGCTCGAGAATATTCGCATATGGTCGAACGATCGCGTGCGTCTCGATCCGATCGAGACCTACGATATCGATTTTCTCGAAGAGGAAATGGGTCGCGATTGGGTGAGGGAGGCGCTGGCCGGCGCAGCGATCGGCGCCGCCGAAATCGAGTTCGTGAAAGCGATCGTCGCGAGAATTCGCGCCGAAAAGCCGCCAGAGCTCGACTTCGTGCCGCGCGCGTCGGCGAGCTTCATTTGCGTCGCGACTGCGCCGTGACCGCCAGCGACACAGAGCCGGCGCGTTCGTCCCCTATATTCTTCGTCGATTCGAGCGAGACCCTTCCACCCTTTCCCGATGCTCGAGCAGGAGAGCAAGAATGACCAGCCGTCTCGATTACGCTCACGCGGCGCCCGAAGGCATGAAAGCGCTCGGCGTCGCGCATTCCTATGTCGCCGCCAGTGGGCTCGGCAAAGCGCTCGTCGAGCTCGCCTATCTGCGCGTGTCGCAGATCAATGGCTGCGCCTATTGCCTCGATCTGCACACGCGCGCGCTCATAAACGAGGGCTTCACCGTGGAGAGGCTCGCGCTTGTTTCAGTCTGGCGCGAGGCGGAGGCGCTGTTCTCCGAGCGCGAGCGCGCCGCTCTCGCCTGGGCGGAGACGGTGACGCGCGTCGCCGAGACCGGCGTTCCCGATGCGGAATTCGCCGCCGTCTCGACGCAATTTTCCGAGAAGGAGCTCGCCGATCTGACGATCGCGATCGGCCTGATGAACGCTTATAATCGCATCGCCATCTCCTTTCGCGCGACGCCCGCCGCGGTGAAGCGCGCCGCGAGCCATGCGTAGCGAGAGAGGGCTCGATTGGGTGAGCTTTCTGCTCGCCGATGTGCAGAGCGGCGTCGGGCCGTTTCTGGCCATTTATCTGTGGTCGAGCCAGCATTGGGACGCCACCCATATCGGCGTCATCATGACCATCGCCGGCGCGGCGACAGTGGCCGCGCGCGCCCCTGCCGGCGCGCTGGTCGATTGGACGCGCGGCAAGCGCGGGCTCATCGCCGCGGGCGCGCTGCTCGTCGCGGCGGGCACTGCGGCGCTCGGTCTTTTTCCGTTTTTCTGGCCCGCGGCCGCGGCGCAGACCATCATCGGCGCCTGCGACGCGGTGTTTCCGCCGGCCATAGCGGCGATCAGCCTGGGCGTCGTCGGCCGCGCGCTCTTCGCCGAGCGCGTCGGCCGCAATGAAGCCTTCAACCATGCCGGCAATGTCGTGACGGCGATCGCGGCGGGGCTCGCCGGCTGGCTGATCGCGCCGGTCGCCGTGCTGTGGCTCGTCGTGCTGCTCGCCTGCGCCAGCGCCCTCGCGCTGGTGATGATCGACGCGAGCGAGATCGACCATCGCGCCGCGCGCGGTCTCGCGGACGGCGACGACGACCCCGACGATGGCGCGCGCCCGAGCGGACTGCGCGTGATCTTCGAATCGCGCCCGCTGCTGATCTTCACCGCGGCGATCACGCTGTTTCATTTCGCCAATGCCGCAATGCTGCCGCTCGTCGGCGAAAGGCTGAGCGAGGGGCGCGAGCAGACCGGCTCGCTGTTCATGGCCGCCTGCATCATCGCCGCCCAGGCGGTGATGATTCCCATGGCCGCTCTCGTCGGCGCCAAAGCCGATCTCTGGGGCCGCAAGCCGCTGCTGCTCGCTGGCTTCGCCGTGCTGCCGATCCGCGGGCTGCTCTACACATTTTTCGACGATCCGGCCTATCTCGTCTCCATCCAACTGCTCGATGGCGTCGGCGCGGGCCTGTTCGGCGCTCTGTTCTTCATCGTGATCGACGATCTGACCGAAGGAACGGGCCATTACAGCCTCGCGCTCGGCGCTTCCGGCGCATGCTGGGGCGCGGGCGCCGCGCTAAGCAATGTCGTCGCCGGCGCGCTCGTCGACACTGCCGGTTTCAACGTCGCTTTTCTGTTTCTCTCCGCCGTCGCGGCGCTCGCTTTTCTGCTGCTCTGGCTCGGCATGCCGGAAAGCGCTAAGCCAGTGCGATCCGCCGCTTGAACGCGTGAGTCCGAATGGCTGAAAGAGAACGCTCGCCCTTTGTCGCGGCGCTGCTGGCGGTCGCGCTCGTCTTCGTCGGCGCGCTCGCGGCCGCCGCCGGCGCGACGCTGCTGGCCTCGCTCCCCGCGCTGCTCGCGGGCGGCGCGTCGCCGGCATGGACGCATGCTATCGCCATCATCGTCTTCGCGGGGACCTATGTCGTCATCGCGCTCGGCGAGGCGCCGGGGCTGCGGCTCGATCGCGCCGGCGCGGCGCTGCTCGGCGCCAGCCTCATGGTCGGGCTCGGCGTGCTGCCGCTGGACGCGGCCTATCGCGCCATTGATTTCGACACGATCACGCTGCTGCTCGGCATGATGATCGTCGTCGCCAATCTGCGCCTCTCCGGCTTTTTTCGCCTGGCGAGCAATTTCGTCGTCGCGCGCGCGAAGACGCCGCTCGCTCTGCTCGCCGCCATCGTGCTGGTGACGGGCGCCTTCTCGGCCTTTCTCGTCAATGACGCCATCTGCCTCGTGATGACGCCTTTGACGCTCGAGCTGACGCGCCGGCTGAAGCGCGATCCGCTGCCCTATCTCCTCGCCGTGCCCATGGCCTCCAATGTCGGCAGCGTGGCGACGATCACCGGCAATCCGCAGAACATGATCATCGGCGGCCTGTCGCATATTCCCTATGGCGCCTTCGCCGCGGCGCTATGGCCGGTCGCGGCCTTCGGCCTTCTCGCCACTTTTGCGCTCGTCGCGCTGTTCTATCGGAGCGAATTTCTCACGCGCGAGAGACTGCCCGTCGCGGCGCCGGCGCCTGCGCGGGCGCGTGGCTTTCTCGTCATCAAATCGGTGGTGGTGACGCTGGCCATGATGGCGCTCTTCTTCGCAGGGCAGCCGGTGGCGAAGGTCGCCATAGTCGGTGGCGCGCTGCTGCTGGTCACGCGTCATGTGAAGGCGGAGAAGGTCTATCGCGAGATCGACTGGCCGCTTCTCTTGATGTTCGTCGGCCTGTTCATCGTCGTCGAGGGACTCGAGGCCACTGTGCTGACGCCGGAGGCCGTCGCATCCATCGGCCGCTTCGATCTCTCCAACGCCGGCGTTCTGGCGGTGGTTTCCGCTGTCCTCTCCAATCTCGTCAGCAATGTGCCGGCGGTATTGGCGCTGAAGCCGTTCCTCACCGGCGCGGCCGATCCGCAGCGCGCCTGGCTCGTCGTCGCCATGGCCTCGACGCTCGCCGGCAATCTGACGCTCATCGGCTCCGTCGCGAATCTCATCGTCGCCGAGCGCGCCCGCACGGCGGGCGTCTCCATCGGCTTCTGGGCCTATTTCAAGATCGGCGCGCCGCTGACGCTTATCACCGTCGCCTTCGGCGCATGGCTTTTGTGACGCGAGGCAACTTTTTCTTTCGCGCCGCGTTTTTGATGCAAAGAGGGCCGGGGGCTCACGAGGGAGGTCGAAATGGCGACCGCTATCCCTGAACTTCATATGATCTCGAGCGAGCATATCGTCGGCGCGAAAATCTTCGATCCGAGCGGCAAGGAGATCGGCGAGATCGATCATCTGATGATCGATCCCATCACCGGCCAGGCGCGCTACGCCATCGTCGATTTCTGCGGCTTCATGTGCCTGCGCAAGGGCCATCACGCCGTGCCGTGGAAGGCGCTCTTCTACGACCAGGACAGGCGTCGTTATACGACTTCTGTGACGGAGCAGATGCTGGAGAAGGCGCCGGAATATAGCGAGGCGAGCTGGACCGATCGCGACTGGGAGACGCGCATCCACCAGCATTACGGCGCGGCGCCCTATTGGGAGGGCGCGGCGCTGGAAGCGCGCCATTGATTTGATGCGAGCCTGACGGCTAGCGGGCTAAACGCCGCGAGCCGTCACAGGCTCGCTCGGCGTCCTCCGTCAAATATGAATCGCCCGCCCGAAGGCGTCGAGCGCGCTCTCATGTATGGTCTCCGAGAGCGTCGGATGCGGGAAGATGGTCTCCATCAGCTCCGCCTCGGTCGTCTCCAGATTCATCGCGATCACGAAGCCTTGAATCAGCTCCGTCACCTCGGCGCCGATGAGATGCGCGCCGAGCAGGCGTCCGCTCTTGGCGTCGAATATGGTCTTGACCAGCCCCTCCGTCTCGCCCAGGGCGATGGCCTTGCCATTGGCGATATAGGGAAAGCGCCCGATCTTCGGCTCATGTCCGGCCGCTTTCGCCGCCGCTTCCGTGAGCCCAACCGAGGCGATCTGCGGATGGCAATAGGTGCAGGCGGGAATGCGCGTGCGCTCGATCGGATGCGGCGACAGCCCGGCGATCGCCTCCACGCAGACGACGCCCTCATGCTCCGCCTTATGGGCGAGCATGGGCGGCCCGGCGACATCGCCGATCGCATAAATACCTGAGACATTGGTGCGGCCGAGGCCGTCGGTGAGAATGACGCCGCGATCGGTCTTCATGCCCAGAGCCTCCAGCCCCAGCCCCTCGCTATTTGGAACGACGCCCACGGCGGAGATGACGCGCTCGGCCTCTATGCTCTGCTCGCCGCTCTCGGCCGCGATCGTCGCGGTGACGCCATTGTCGCTCTTGTCGAGCTTCGCGAGCTTGGCGCTGGTGATGATTTTGATCCCTTGCTTCTCGAAGGATTTGCGCGCCAGCGCGGCGATCTCGGCGTCTTCCGCCGGCAGGATTTGCGGCAGCGCCTCCACCAGAGTTACCTGCGCCCCGAAGGTCGAGTAGAAGGACGCGAATTCGACGCCGATCGCGCCGCCGCCGACGACGAGCAGAGATTTCGGCATGGAAGGCGGCAGCAGCGCCTCGAAATAGGTCCAGATACGCTCGCCGTCCGGCTCGAGGCCCGGCAGAGCGCGCGGCCGCGCGCCAGTCGCGACGATGATGTGCTTGGCCGAATAGACGCCTTCGCCGAGGATGTTTTTCGGCCGGGGGAATTGCGGGCGCGCGGCTCCCTTGGGCGCGGCGACGCGAATCTCGCCCGGCGCGGCAAGCGCGGCCTCGCCCCAGATCACATCGATCTTGTTCTTCTTGCACAGGAACTCGACGCCGGCGTTGAGCCGTCCGGCGACAGCGCGCGAGCGCTTCACCAGCGCTTCGGCGTCGAAGGAGACCTCGCCCTCTATGCGCAGGCCGAAATCCTTCGCATGTTTCGCGAGCCGAAAGATATCGGCCGAGCGCAGCAGCGCCTTGGTGGGAATGCAGCCCCAATTGAGGCAAATGCCGCCCAAATGCTCGCGCTCGACAATGGCCGTCCTCAGCCCGAGCTGCGCGGCGCGGATGGCGGCGACATAGCCGCCCGGCCCGCCGCCGATGACGATGAGATCATAAGAATTGGCCATGGAAGCCCTCGCGACCGCCGGCGCCGCTCGAATGATTCCCTTCGAGCCGCTGCGCTCTCATATGTGGCCGATGCGCGCGCCGGGCGCCATAGGCGCGAGGCGTCAGGGCCGCGTCAGCTGCCGGCGCAGTTCCGCGCGCCCGCGCCGCTCGAAATGCGCGCGGGCGGAAGGATAGCGGCCGCGCGCGATCAGAAAGGCGACGTCGGGATTGCGCGCGATATAGGCCTCGGCGTCGAAATCCTCCGGCGTGGCCGGCTGGTCGTGCGGGATCATCTGCACGCGCCCCTCATAGCGGCCATAGCGCGTAAAATGCGCGCGGCCGGAGAGAATGCTCCCGCTGCGAACTTTCTCGGCGACATCGGGATTGGCGTAGAGATAGGCGCGCTCGTCGAAATTCTCGAGCGTGGCGATTTGCGCGAAGCTCGCTTCCGGCGGCAGAATGGGCGAAGGCGCGGCCTCGCGCGGCGTCAATGGACGCAGCTCGCGCAAAAAGGCGAGGGCGCGGCGCAAGGCGCGGCCGCCGGACGCCGCCGCCGCCTCCAGCCGCAGCGGCGCCAGCTCCGCCGCGCCGATTCGCGCGCCGCGCCGATCGGCCTCGGCGGCGATGTCGTAGAAGCGCAGAAAATGCGCATAGCCCCGCGGATCGCGGGCGTAGAGCTGCGAGATGAGATCGGTCCCCGCGGGCGCGGCCGCGAGGCGGCGCGCATCCTCCGCCTTGGGGCCGTGGAAATGCACGATGGACGCGCCCCATTCGACGCCCCAATAGGGCTTCCAATGCATGGCGAGCGGCAGATGGTCCCAGCGCGCTGCGAAATGCGCGTTGAGCGCTTCTTGGTCATAGTGATGAGGCAGGCCGAGCGCGGCGCGCGCGCTCCGCATCAGCGGCTCATATTCGGCGCGCATGGCCGGGATGTTGAGGAGCAGCACGCCCGAGCAGAATTGCGACCACTCATGCGGCTCGTGCTGGGGCGCGGCGGCGAAATAGCGCGGCCGCAGCGGCGATAGCTCGACCGGCCGGGCGAACAGCACGTCGCAATCGGTGTAGAGGACGAATTCGTCCGTCGTCTCGATGAGGGGAATTTCGAGCCGCAGAAAGGCGCCGGCGGCGATGGAGCGGCTCCAGTCCGGCGTCTCCGGCGTCGCCTCTATGGCCTCGATGAGGCCGGAGCGCCGGCTATGGATATGGACGGGCGCGTCATGGCCGAGACTGGCGCGGAGCCGGTCCGCCTCGCCGTCGAAGACGAGATGCGGCTCGAGCCCCGCTAGGTCGATCGCCGTGCGGACGGCGACGCGCAAATGCTCGGCGTAGCGGTCGAGAGCCGACGCATTCAGGCAGGAATACCATTTCATCCGAAAGGATTCCCGCGTCGAAAACGTCGGCGCCGACGGATCAGGCCGTCTGCGGCAGCGCGGCCTTGGCCTTCTCGACGATGGCCTTGAAGGCCTCCGGCTGGGTGATGGCGAGCTCGGACAGAACCTTGCGGTCCACCGTGACGCCGGCCTTGGCGAGGCCGTCGATGAAGCGGCTGTAGGTCAGGCCCAGCTCACGCACGGCGGCGTTGAGGCGCTGAATCCACAGAGCGCGGAAGACGCGCTTCTTGGCCTTGCGGTCGCGCGTCGCATATTGCATCGAGCGATCGACCGCGGCCTTGGCGGCGCGGATGGTGTTCTTGCGACGGCCGTAGAAGCCTTTGGCGGCATCCAGGGTCTTTTTGTGCTTGGCGTGCGAGGTGACGCCGCGTTTGACGCGAGCCATGACATGATCCTTTCAGGAAATCCGAAATCGGGGGAAGGGGAGAAGCTCAGCCGTTGGGCAGGAAATACTTCTTGACGTTGTCGCCGTCCGTCTTGAACAGGACGGAGGTCCCGCGCAGATTTCGGATCTGCTTGTTGGTGCGCTTGATCATGCCGTGGCGCTTGCCCTTCTGGGCGTAGACCACCTTGCCGGTGCCGGTGATCTTGAAGCGCTTTTTGGCGCCCGATTTGGTCTTCAGCTTGGGCATTTTGCTCTCCTGGGCTCGAGGCCCTGTTCTGCGCGCCGGCTTCCCGGCGCTTTATTCGCGCGAGCGAAAAGAACCGCCACGGCAGCCCATCACTGGCCGGGCGGTTCGGAAGCGCGGCTTATAAGCGGAAAGACAGGAGGTTGGCAAGCCCGTGCGTCGAAGCCGCCAAAACCCTTCGGCGTGGCGGTCAGCGATCCAGCGCTGCGGCATTCGCGGGGCCGGCCTCGTTCCTCGAAGGAGGCAGCGCCCATCGTAGCGCATCGGGCAGCGTAAGGCTCCAGGCTGCGAAATCGTGACCTCCATCGAATTCGACATAATGAGGTCGGTAGCCGTGTCGCCGCAATGCGTCTCGAAATCTCTTCACCCCTTCGATCTGGGAGACCGCCTGAAAAACATCCTCTTTGTGCAGAACGTTTTCCTGCGTTTCTCTAAGTGTCGGTCCGGAGACATATTGAATCGGATGAATCGCTTATGATTTAATGGCGGGCCTGATTGTCTCGGAGCCTGTCGATGTGGACGAATGAAAACCGCGCGCGATACGATCGTAGCAAATTGCGCTACCCGAGCGACATCACGGATGCTGAGTGGGCGCTTGTCGAACCGCTGATCCCACCAGCCAGACGTGGAGGCGGCAAGCGCACGGTCGCGATGCGCGCGGTCGTGAACGGGCTGATGTATGTGCTCTCGACCGGCTGCCAATGGCGCGCGATCCCCAAGGACTTGCCGGCCAAGAGCACGGTCTACGGCTATTTCGATCTTTGGACATACGACGGAACGCTCGATCGCATCCATCACGCTCTTTATGTGAAATGTCGCGAGGCGGCGGGACGGGAGGCCAGCCCGACAGCCGCTGTCATCGACAGCCAGAGCGTGAAAAGCGCCGAAAAAGGGGGGGCTGCATCGATCCGCACGGCTACGATGCCGGAAAGAAGGTCAAGGGCAAGAAGCGGCATATTCTTGTCGATACGATAGGCTTGCTGCTTCATGCGCTCGTTCATCCGGCCGACATTCAGGATCGTGATGGCGGCGCTCTCGTCCTGCGCACGTTGTTCGGGAAGTTCCCATTTCTGCAAAAGCTGTTCGCAGACGGCGGCTACCAGGGCCCGCAGTTTCACGACGCGCAGAAGAAGGCCTTGCCGTTCGTCGACACCGAGATCGTCAAGCGCTCGGACGCCGCCAAAGGCTTCGAAATTCTGCCCCGCCGATGGATCGTCGAAAGAACCTTCGCTTGGCTCGGTCGCTGCCGAAGGCTGGCCAAGGACTTCGAAAACCTCAATCGCAAGGCGCTGGCGTTCCTGAACCTCGCCTCCATCCGCCTGATGCTCAGAAGACTTTGTAATCAAGCATAAAGTTCACGGACAGACTTTAATGCCGACGTCCAGGTAGAATTCTGTTTTCGGCTTGCGATCCAGCGTCTCGAAGCAGTCGATGATCCAGCAGTCGTTCGACCAGAACGAGCCGGACTGGGCGATCACCTTGGTGAAACGGGACGGGCACATCATAGAGACATAAGCCGCGGTCAGACCAGTATAGCTGAGACCGGCGATCACGCGCTCCCGGGCTTCGAGGGCGCTCGGATAGGCTCTCTCCAGCCATGGGAACAGCTCTTCTTCTATGAAGCGAGCGAAAGGAGAATAGCAGGGGCATTCCACCCACCGGGATGCGGCGCTCTCCACAGAGACGAAAACAAAAAGTGAGCTATCGATGTCACCCTCGGAATCGAGGGCGTCGATGATCGAGGTCGCCCCGACACGGTCCCGGTAGAGCTCCCCATCCAAAAACACCGTCACGTTCGAGGCTCTATTCCCCGGCTCTCGCACCCATATCGCGCGCTCGTTCGCGAGATGGACGCTCTTTAAAAAGTGCTGCGTTTCTTTCATTTCTTGTCCAACTTCGTATCGGCGGCATCGTCGATTCGAATATCCGAAGCCGTCTACGGCCGAATCCCGGCGGCATTGTGCTTCTGCGACCGTCGCGATGGCCGGGCCACCCGCCGCGACGCCTATGCGCGGGCGATGGAGACATGTCTCGCCACCAAGGCGTGGGCCGCCGAGGCCGCCGGGCGATGACCTCGTATTGCTGAGTTGCGACGCGATCCGGCCTTCGTCCGAATCCGCGCCTTCACTGCGGCTTGGCCAGCCGCCACAGCCACAGGCAGAGGCCGAGTAGCACGATCAGCGCCACCGCGCTCGGCCATAGCGGCATGGAGGAGCCGCCGACCTGAATGTCCGGCTGTGTCGCCAGCCGCCCCGCCTGTCCGAGCGCCATAAGGCCGAAGATGACCGCCGCCACTTTCAATCCGGTGATCTGTGAATGCATCGCTTCGTCCTCCAGAAACCTCGGTCGGGTCATATAAAAGCGCGGGCGGCGGGGAAAAGGGCGCGCCGCATTGCGGCCCGGCCTCGCTCGGCCTATCTGCAGCTCACATGCAGTGGAGGCTCAGATGCGGCAGCCGGCGATTTTCATCTCTCACGGGGGCGGCCCCTGCTTCTGGCTCGACGGCCCCATCGCTAGCGCTTTCGAGGGGCTGAAGGCCTATCTCGGCGGCCTGCTCGCCTCTCTGCCGGAGCGTCCGCGCGCCATTCTCATCGTCTCGGCGCATTGGGAGGAGAAGCGGGTCACTCTCGGCGCGGCGAAAGCGCCCGGCATGATCTTCGATTATTACGGCTTCCCCGAGCACACCTATCGCCTGAGCTATCCCGCGCCCGGCGCGCCGGAATTGGCCGAGAAGGCGCGTGGCCTGCTGGCTGCGTCCGGCGTCGAGACGGCGCTGGACGCCGCGCGCGGCTTCGACCACGGCGTCTTCGTGCCCATGCTGATCGTCGAGCCCGGCGCGACGATTCCGATTCTCACTCTGTCTTTGCGCGACGATCTCGATCCCGCCTTTCACATCGGCGTCGGCGCGGCGCTCGCGCCTCTGCGCGATGATGGCGTTCTCATTATCGGCAGCGGCAACAGCTTCCATAATCTGCGCACATTCTTCGACGGCGAGGCGAAGGCCGCCGCCGGCTTCGACGCCTGGCTGACAGACGCCGTGACGAAGCCGAGCCCCGAGCAACGCAATGCGCTGCTCGCGCAGTGGAGCGCGGCGCCATTCGCGCGCGCCTGCCATCCGCGCGAGGAGCATCTTCTGCCATTGATGGTGGTCGCGGGCGCCGCTGGAGAGGATGTGGGACGCCGCGTCTTTCACGATGCGGTCGTGGGCAAGGCGATTTCCGGCTTCGCCTTCGGCTGAGCGTGCGGAACTCCCGATCGCGCGATGCGCGCGTCGGGAATGACCTGCTCAGGCCGCGTCGCGCGCTTCCGCGGGGCCGAAATAGTCGAGATAGCGCGCGTCGATCTCGGCGACGCGCAAGACGACGAACACATCCGTCGTGTTGAACTTGCGATCGACCACGGCGCCGTCGCCGAATTTGGCGCCGCAGCGCAGATAGCCCTTTATCAGCGGCGGCAGCGCGCTCATCGCCTTGCGCGGATCGACCGCCTCTTTCGCCAGCATCTCCATCGGCACATGCATTTCGCGCCGCGCGCTCACGCGCCAATCTTCATCGGCGCGCGCATGATGCGCGAGAAAGCTCAGCGCCGCCGCATGGGCGAGCGGATTGGCGCCCTCGAGGCTCGCGCAGCCGATCATCGCATCGATGCGATGATGCCGCACATAGGCGAGTATGCCGCGCCACAAGAGCTCGATCGTGCGCTTGCCGCGATATTGCTCGAGCACGCAGGAGCGGCCGAGCTCGAGAAAGCGCGTTCCATGGTGACGGGCGAGCAGCGGGGCGATGTCATATTCGCCGGCCGAATAGAATCCGCCCTTCTTCTCCGCGACATCGCCGCGCAGCAGGCGATAGGCGCCGACCACCTTGGGCTTGATCTTGCCGAAGCGATTGCGCGCCGCATGATCGATGACGATGAGATGATCGCAAAATTTGTCGAAGCGATCGGCGTCGCGCCGCGTGATCGCGGCCTTGGCGTCGGCAATTGCGCCGCCCTTGCGGAAGAAAACCTTGAAGCGCAGCCGTTGCGCCTTGCGGATTTCCTTCTTGCTGCAGGCGAGCCGCACCTCGAGCGAGCCGAGCAGCGCGAGCGGGCCTTCGAGCCCGCCATGCTTTTTCTTTTTCGGCTTCAGGAGATTTTGCGGCTTCAGCAGGGGAAATGCGCCTGCGATGATCTTGCGGCCGGCGTCGGCGTGGATCGCCCACATTTCGCGTATCGTCTCCGCTCATGTCGCGCTCGCGCTTTTCGAGCGCTTGCGATCGAAGCGTTAGATCACGAGCGGGCGAAGCTTTTGTGACGACCTGCGGCGTTCCGATCGCGAGCCTTCGGGCTCGCATCGCGCGCAAATCTCTTTCGGAGACGGCGCGCGAAGATGCGCGCCGTCTCGATGCTTTCCTCAGCGCCGATGCGTCTCGGCCTGCGGGCCGCTCAGCAGCGGCGTTATTCGACGCACGGTCACGCGGCGATTCTCGCGCGAGGGGCCTTGCGTCTGCACTTTGAGATATTGCTCGCCATAGCCTTGCGTCGTCAGATTTTCCGGCGGCACGCCGAAGTCGCGCGACAAGATCGTCGCCACCGATTGCGCGCGGCGATCGGAGAGCGACAGATTGTCGACGTCCGAGCCCACCGCATCCGTATGGCCTTCGATAAGGAACACCTCGGCGGGATTGCGCTTGATCGCTTGGTTGAGCGCCTCTGCGACCGTCACGAGGCGTTGCGCCTGATCCGGCGTGATCGCCCAGGAGCCCGTGTCGAAATTGATCGTGTCGATATCGACGCTGCGCGTATAGGCGCGCACGGACGGGCTGTAGCGAATCTCGTCCAGCGTGTAGCGGCGCTGCAGAGGCGCGAGCGGCGGCGCCGTCAGCGTCTCATAAACCAGACGCTCGTCGGCGGCGCCGTAATCGACGACATAAGCGTCCGGCGCTATCTCGATCGGCGGCGGCGGCAGCACGACCACCTCCTCCGCGAAGCCGCGCGGCGGACCGCGGAAGCCATTGTCGATGAGGATGATCTCGCGGCCGTCGGGGAAGCGGCGCAAGCGGCGCAGCAGCACGCCATTGGCGTCGGTGTAGGTGAGCACCTCGCCGCCGTCGCGGCGGGCGTAGACGCTCACAAATTCCTCGCCGCGACGCTCGCTGCGCAGATTGCCGCCGAGCTCGCGGAAGCGCTCGTTCTCGTCGTGACGGATGAAGGCGCCGCCGCCCTCGCGCACGATGGTGCGGCCGGGCTCTTGCACGACCGTCACGCCTTCGCGCTCGAATTGCTGGCGACGCGCATGCACATCGTCGAGCCGATGCGCGCCGGGCTGGCTCAGCACGAAGCCGCCGACGAGGCCTGCCGCCGCGCCGATCGCCGCCGCCGCGGCCGGGGAGACGCGCGGTCCGCCGCCCGCCGGCGGGGCGCCATAGGGCGGCGGCGCGCCGGGAGTCGAGGCGGGATGAGGCGCGGCGGGCGGCGCGCCATAGGCGGCGCCAGTTGGGGACGGTCCGCCCGCCGGCGGGGCTCCATAGGCGGCGCCTCCGGCCTGCTGCGGAACATGCGGCGGGACGCCGCCGGCGCCGGGAGGCGCGCCGGGCGGGATCGCGCCTTGCTGTCCGGGCGGCAGAAAGCGTCCGCCAGGACCAGTGGCCGGCGGCGCGCCCGCATGATCTCCGGCCGGAGGAGCGCCCGGCGGCAGGCCATTGGGGCGCGGCGCGGCGCCGGGCTGGGCCGTGGATGGCAGGAGGTTTCCGCCGCCCTGCGCCGGCGTCCCGGCCGGCGGCTGGGCATGCGGCGCCGGCGCCTCGGGCGCGCCGCCGGCCGCGGGCGCGGGATGCGGGCCGCCGAGATGCGCCGGGGCGCCATTCGCGCCATTGGGCGGAAGGCCGCCGGCGGCCGGCGGGGCCGCGGAATGCGCCGGCGGGGCGGGGACGGCGGGCGAGGCGGGAGGCTGCTGTCCAATAGCGGGCGTGACGATCGGAGCGGCCGGCGCTATGCGCGCGGCGGGCGCGCCGGCGCCATGGTCGCCGCTCGGGACGGGAGCAGGGGGCCGGCCAGAGGCGGGAGCGCGACTCTCATGCGGGATGGCCGGCGAGGGGCTCTGAGTGGCGGCCGGATTGGCGGGCGCGATCGGATGGGGAATCGGGACGGCCGCAGGCGCCGCCGTGGGATGCGGCGGCGGAGCTTGCCGAATCGGCGCGGCCTGCTGCGGCGGATGGATTATGGCGGGGGCGGGCGGGGCCGGCGGCGCTGCGCGCAGCTGCGGGCGCGGAAACGGCGGGGCGCCGGCTCCGGGATAGGGGGCGGGCGGCGGCGCGGAGGGCGCATGCTGAATGGGCGCCGGATGGAAAGGCGCGGGCGGAGCCGCAGGAGCGGGGCGGGGCGCCGGTTGGGCCGGCCGCTGCGCCGGCAGCCGCTTTTCGTGATTTGGATCATAGCCTTGCGGCGCAGCCTGCGCCAGCAGCAAGGCTTCGCCGGCCGCGGCCGGCGCAATTCCGGCTTGCGGGCCGAGCGCCAGCGACGGCGTCATCAGCCCTGCGAGCAGCAAATTTTTTCGTCTCGACATTGTGTTCTCCCGTCAAGGGCGTGAGCCATCGCAATCCCCGCGCTGCCGTTGTGACCCGCGCGCGGGGCGAAATTTTTTCTTTTTTGTGGCTATGGCGGCGCGCTGTCAGATCGCCTCGCGATCGCCATTCGCGCGGCGGCGGGACGCGTCGAGCGCCTCGAGGATCGTCCTCGACAGGGCGTCGAACTCGACGGGCTTGGTCAGCAGGAAATCGACGCCGGCTCCGCGCGCGGCGCGCTCGTCCTCCTCGAGCGCGCTGGCGGTCAGCGCGATGATCGGCAGCCGCCGCGCGCCCATGCGCGCCTCCTCCGCTCGAATGAGGCGCGTCGCCTCGAGGCCGTCTAGCTCGGGCATGAAGACGTCCATCAAAATGGCGTCGAAGGGCCGCAGCCGCCCGCCGATGGAGGAGCGCGCCAGCTCGACGGCGCGCGCGCCATCCTCGACGCGCGTCACCAGCGCGCCGAGCTTCTCGAGATGGCGGCAGACGATCAGCGCATTGACGTCATTGTCTTCGACGACGAGCACGCGCTGGCCGGCGAGCGTGCGCTCGGGCGTGACGAAATCCGCGTCATTGCGCGTCGGCGGCGGGGCGGCGGACAGGCGCTCGACCAGCGACGCGGCGCGCACCGGCTTCACCAGCCAGCCGTCGAAATGGCGCAGCGCCGCCTCGCCGAAGGCGCGTCGCTCCATGGGCGAGAACATCAGGAACACGCGGCCGGCGCCGGCGCGGCGCGCCTCGTCGGCGAGACGCTCGGTCGCCTCCTCGCCGAAGGCGCAATCGACGATGACGGCGTCGAAACGGCCATCGGGCTCGCCGTCCAGACGGCGCGCGCCATGCGTCTCCTCGCGCGCGATCTCGGTCTGCGCGCCGGCTCCGCGCAAAATCTCGGCCATGAACGGCCCTTCGAAGATCGTCGGCGAGACGATGAGGACGCGCGAGCCGGCGAGCGGCCGCTTGCGCTCGCGCGCGCCGTCGTCGAAGAGCGCATGCGGCCCGCGCGGCAAAGTGAAGGCGAAGACCGCGCCGGCGCCGGCCTGCTCCTCTATCTCCAGCCGGCCGCCCATCAGCGCGGCGAGATGGCGCGAGATGGCGAGGCCGAGGCCGGTGCCGCCATGACGCCTGGTCGACGAGCCGTCGCCTTGCTCGAACTCCTCGAAGATGATCTCGCGCGCCGCCGGCGCGACGCCCGGCCCCGTGTCGGCGACGCGAAACACCAGCGCGCCCTTGGCGTCGCGCTCGACACGCAGGCCGACGCCGCCGCTCGCGGTGAAGTTCACGGCGTTGCCGGCGAGATTGACCAGCACCTGGCGCACGCGCGCGGCGTCGCCGGCCACGATCTCCGGCGCGTCCGGCGCGATGTAGCTCGCGATCTCGAGATGCTTGGCCTGGGCGCGCGGCGCCAGCAGCTCGACGACGCCCTCGACGAGCGGCGCAAGCGCGAATGGTTCGACCGAGAGCTCGATTTTGCCGGCCTCGATCTTGGAGAAGTCCAGAATATCGTCGATGAGCTGGGCGAGCGAGCGGCCGGAGGCGGCGATCGCCTCGACATAGCTCGCCTGCTCGGCGTCGAGCCGCGTCGCCGCGAGCAATTGCGCGAGGCCGAGCACGCCATTGAGCGGCGTGCGAATCTCATGGCTCACCGTGGCGAGAAAGCGCGATTTGGCCTGGCTCGCCGCCTCGGCGCGGTCACGCGCGGCGGCGGCGGCGCGCAGCTCCCAGATTTCATCGCGCAATCCCTCGAGCTCGGTCTCGACCGCGCGGCGGCGGCGCGCCCGGCGCGCCCGCGCGAGCCATAGCCAGACGCCCGGCGCGAGAGCGGCGAAAAACGCGAGAACGGCAAAGACGCAAGGCGGAACGGCGGGCATGCGGGACGGTCCAAAGCCATAAGACGAAGATGCAATTATTCCACGGCAATCGACAGAAAAGTATGAATTGGGCTCAAGCCGCGACGCGGGCTCCGGCGGAGCCGCCGCGATAGGCGAGAGCTTCGGCGAGATGGCGGCGCGCTATGGCGTCCGAGCCGTCGAGATCGGCGATGGTGCGGGCGAGCTTCAGCGCGCGATGGAAGCCGCGCGCAGAGAGGCCGAGACGCTCGGCCGCCTCGCGAATCAGCGCCGTTCCAGAGGCGTCGAGCGCGGCGGCTTTCTCGATCGCGCTGGCCGGCGCGCTGGCGTTGGTTGTGGAGCCGGGAAGGCCGAGAGCCGCATAGCGTCGGCCCTGCCGCTCGCGCGCCGCGGCGACGCGCGCCGCCACTTCGGCCGAGCCCTCGGCCGGCGGCGGCAGCACGAGATCGGCCGCCGAGACCGCCGGAACCTCGATCCTGAGGTCGAAACGGTCGATCAGCGGGCCGGAGAGCCGCGCCTGATATTGGGCGATGCAGCGCTCATTGGGCTGGCGGCGGCAGGCGAAGCCCGGCTCCAGCGCATGGCCGCAGCGGCAGGGATTCATCGCCGCGACGAGCTGGAAGCGGGCCGGATAGACGGCGCGGTGATTGGCGCGGGAGACGGCGACCTCGCCGGTCTCCAGCGGCTGGCGCAGGCCGTCGAGCGCCTGCGCCTGGAACTCCGGCAGCTCGTCGAGGAACAGCACGCCATTATGGGCGAGCGAAATCTCGCCCGGACGTGCATGGGAGCCGCCGCCGACCAGCGCCGGCATGGAGGCGGAATGATGCGGCGCGCGAAACGGGCGCCGATCGGTGAGCTCGCCGCCGGCGATCTCGCCCGCGACGGAATGGATCATCGAGACTTCCAGAAGCTCGCGCGGCGACAATGGCGGCAGAATGGAAGGAAGGCGCGCCGCCAGCATGGATTTGCCGGCGCCGGGCGGGCCGTTCATCAGGAGATTATGGCCGCCAGCCGCCGCGATTTCCAGCGCCCGCTTGGCGCTCTCCTGGCCCTTTATGTCGGAGAGGTCCGGCAGCGCGGCCGCCGCCGCGCGCACGGCCGGCTCGGGCCGTGAGAGCGCCTGAACGCCTTTGAGATGATTGACGAGCTGGATCAGCGAGCGCGGCGCGATCACCTCCATGTCGCTCGACGCCCAGGCGGCCTCCGGTCCGCATTGGCGCGGGCAGATGAGCCCATGGCCGCGCGTGTTGGCGGCGACCGCGGCGGGCAGAACTCCGGCGACCGGCGCGATCGCCCCATCGAGCCCCAATTCGCCGAGCACGGTGAAGCCGTCCAGCGCATCCGAGGGGATGGCGCCGATCGCCGCCATCACGCCGAGCGCTATCGGCAGATCATAATGGCTGCCCTCCTTGGGCATGTCGGCGGGCGCGAGGTTGACGGTGATGCGCTTGGCCGGCAGGGCGAGGCCGGAGGCGACGAGCGCCGCCCGCACACGCTCCCGCGATTCGGCGACCGCCTTGTCGGCGAGGCCGACGAGGGTGAACACGACATTGCCGCTGGCGATCTGCACCTGGACGTCGACAGGCTTGGCCTCGATGCCCTCGAAGGCGACTGTCGCGACTCTGACCACCATGGCGAAAGCTCCGAGACCCCGATATCGCTCTGACGCAAACGCCGCCATAGTAGATGCGGGATTTCGCCTCCGCAAGAACAATATGAGAACGAAAATTGGCCATGCTTCGGCAACCGGCCGCTAACCGGCGAGAGCTAGTCTGAGGCTGGTTTTGAGGATCGGCAATTTCTGCTCTCGCGAAAGCGTCGCCATCGTGCGGCCGCGCTCTCGTGAGCTAAGAGCGCTTTGCGATCGGACTGGCCGTTCGATCGATCAGAAATTCGCGCCGGGGGATATCGCCCTCGAGAGCGCAAAGGGCTTCGCCCGAGAGATGGGGTCGGCGATATGTCTCAGAACAAACGGATGACGAGGGCGCTCGGCGCCGCGGCTTTGGCGCTGGCGATCGGCTTCGGCGCGCCGAAGGCGATGGCGGCCGAATGCGGACGCAATGGCGAGGGATTCGAGGCCTGGCTCGTGGGCTTCGAGAAAGAGGCCGCTGCGGCCGGAGTTTCCAAAGCGGCGATCGATTCGTCGCTCCGCGACGTCTATTACGACCGCTCGGTGATCTCGCATGATCGCGGGCAGAAAGTGTTCCGCCAGACCTTCGAGCAATTCTCCGCGCGCATGGCCAATTCCTTTCGCGTGACCAAGGGGCGCGCGCTGCTGCAGAAGCATGCGGCGCTGTTCAAGCGCATCGAGCAGAAATATGGCGTGCCGGGGCCGGTCATTGTCGCCATCTGGGGCCTGGAGACGGATTTCGGCTCCTATCTCGGCGACTTTTCGACGATTCGCGCGCTGGCGACGCTCGCCTATGATTGCCGGCGCGCCGACAAGTTCCGCGCCGAGCTGCTGGACGCGCTGCGCATCGTGGAGCGCGGCGATCTCGATCCCGCGCAAATGCGCGGCGCCTGGGCGGGCGAGATCGGCCAGACGCAATTCATGCCGTCGTCCTATCTGAAATTCGCGGTGGATTTCGACGGCGACGGCAAGCGCGATCTCGTTCACAACACGGCGGATGTGCTCGCCTCCACCGCCAATTTTCTACATGGCTACGGCTGGAAGCCGGGCGCCGGCTGGGACGAGGGCGAGCCGAATTTTCCGGTGCTGCTCGAGTGGAACAAGGCGAAGGTCTATTCCAAGACCATCGCCCTGCTCGCCGATAAGATCAAAGGCGCGACCGACACGCGCGCATCGGGAATGGACGCTCCCCGATCATCGGGAATGGACGCTCCGCGATGAGGCGGCCGCTTTTCGGCATTGTCGGCGCAGAGATTACTCCGCAGGCTCGGCGTCGGCCGTCTTCAGCGAATGTATCGGCCGGTGCCGTAGATAGATGAAGAACATGGCGATGACGCCGACGCCCATGAGCAGATAGAGGGGCAGGGTGCGCATGAAGCTCATGCCCACGGAGAAGGGGAAGCGCGACACCCAGCGCTCGCCATGGTCGCCGGTCACGGTCACTATGCCGACGAAATAGCCGGCGTCGGGAAAGTCGTGCTCGAAATTGACCGTGCCGGTCGGGTAGGTGCGCGGACCGCGATAGGCGACGGTCACGGCGTCTATGTCGGCGTTCTCCTTCTCCTCGCCGCCGACATCCTTGACGATTCTGATCTCCACCGCCATGTCGCGCAGCTCGTCCTGCTCGGCGTCCAGCGCGATGATCATGTGGCCGGTCGCCGGAATATCCTCGCAAAACTCGTTCTTGGAGGAATCCGGCATATAGCCGGTGAAGTTCATTATGTCCGGGCCGATGAACAGCCGGCAGCGTCCTTCGGCCGAGCCGAGGCGGCCATGGGCCGAGGCAGGCGCGCCGGCGCCGAGAAGCGTCAGCAGAAGGACGAGAAGAACGGGCGAGGCGGAACGAGTCGCGGAACGCAGAAACCCATCGATCGACCGCCAGAACGGGGCAAGGCCGCTGTCGGACATGATGATTCCCCCATGGAGCATGTGTTGCGGGCCTCGTTCCGTGGGCGCCTTCGCTCCGACGACGAAGCGAGAGCCGGCTCGGCCGACCCGGTCGCTCGCCGCCTGCGACAATGCGGCATGTTAGCGCATTCTCGCGGAGCGGCAAGAGCGTGACGGGGCTCGGCTTTCGTCCGCCTTCCGGCATAGAAATTCCGGCTGGCGCCGCGCGCTATACTGCGCCTATTGCTTGCGTTTTGCTCGGCTCGGCGCGAACTTCGCCGCATTGCGCCTGCGGACTCTTGTTTTTCCGCAGGCCTCACGCCATATTCGAGCGCGAGGACCGCGCCGATTGGCCGGATAAACCGGGCCGCGCGGCCTTTTTCGAGAGGATGCTATGTCCAATTTCGACCGCAACACGAGCTTCGGCTACCGGGGCGGGGTCTCCAGAGCCGGCACGGCCGAGATCGACCAGGGCCTGCGCGCCTATATGCTCGGCGTCTACAATTATATGGTCCTGGGCCTCGGCGTGACCGGCGTCGTCGCGCTCGGCACGCATATGCTCGCCGTGGCCAAGGAAGGCGGCCGGCAGATCGCGCTCACGCCTTTCGGTCAGATGCTCTACGCCAGCCCGCTGAAATGGGCGGTGATGCTGGCGCCGCTGGCCTTCGTGTTCTTCCTGGGCTATCGCGCCGACCGCATCTCCGCGGCGACGGCTCGCAACCTGTTCCTCGCCTTCTCGGCGGTGATGGGCTTGTCGATGTCGTCGATCATGATCGTCTTCACCGGCGCGTCGATCGCCAAGGTGTTCTTCATCACTGCGGCGGCCTTCGGCGGCCTCAGCCTCTATGGCTATATGACGAAGCGCGATCTCTCCGCCTTCGGCTCCTTTCTGGTGATGGGCCTGTGGGGCCTCGTGCTCGCGAGCCTCGTCAACCTGTTCTTCCAGAGCAGCGCGATGCAGTTCGCCTTGTCGATCCTGTCGGTGTTCATCTTCGCGGGTCTCACCGCCTGGGACACGCAGTCGATCAAGGACGGCTATTATCAGAACGCCGGCTATGGCCAGGAGATGGTGCAGAAGCAGAGCATCTTCGGCGCTCTGTCGCTCTATCTCGACTTCATCAACATGTTCCAGTCGCTGCTCTACCTCTTCGGCGAGCGCAACGACTGATCGGAAGATCGATCCGATCCGGGATAAAGGAAGGCCCCGCTCCGGCGGGGCCTTTTCTTTTCCGTGTGCGCCAATCCGTTCAGTCGCGCACCAATTCGAGCTTCTTCTGCAGCACGGCGACAACGCGTGAGAGATCATGGCCGCGGCGCATGACGAGGCCGCCGGCGGCGACGACGCAATAGGCGCCTTGACGGCGCGCCAGCTCGGGATTTTTCTCGATGCGATAGAGCGGCGCCTCGCTGGCGCGGCGAAAGACCGAAAACACCGCCTTGGCGGGCGAGAAATCGATGGCGTAATCGCGCCATTCGCCGGCGGCGACCTTGGCGCCATAGAGATCGAGCAGCAGTCGCAGCTCACGCCGATCGAAGGACACGAGCGGAGCGCTGCGCTCCGGCGCGGCCCTGGCCCGGTCCGCGTCATTCGTCGCGCGGCCTGCCACGACAGAGAGCAGGCCGCGCCGCCGGCTGGGATCGGTCGTCTCCGTCTCGCTCATGCCGCTTTCCTCGTTCCATGGGCATGATCGCGCGGCAAATGCGCGAGGGCAAGACAAAGATGACAATGAGACGACGATGAGCCGCGCGCGCCGGACCGAGATTTCACATTTTCGCCAATATCGAGCCCCTTGTCCGCCAAAGGAGCCGACCAATATCTAGCCCATTGCCTCGACACGCTCGGGAAGCCGTTTTTCCGGATTTCGTCAGCCCCCCAGCCCCCCGGAAGGGCGCTTTTCGAGCACAGTGAGTTCGTGGCGATGGACGGGCCGGCCGGGCGACGCTCGGGCGGCCCGTCTTGTTTCGGGCTTTTGCCCCGCGCCTCTTCTCTCCACGCTCTCGCAAGTCTCGCGCGATCGAGTCGCGCGACCCATGGGCGTCTTGCAACTTCGAGGACGATCCCCGATATCACTGTCGCGTTCCGCTCGAGGCGGCTCGACGGGCGCCATTGCCGATCAATGACGATCTCTATATCCCGGCCAGAGCCAGCGCGCCGTCGGCCATGCTTCCATTTGCGGAAAGCGGCGCGCGCGGCGGAGCCGACAGAAAAAGCGGAGACGAGCCCGTGACCGACCACGCCGAAACACAGACGATCGACGCAGCCGAGCGCAGCGATTACGGCTTTCAGGCCGATGTCGCGCGGCTCCTGGAGCTCATGACGCATTCCGTCTATTCGGAGCGCGACATTTTCTTGCGCGAGCTCGTGTCCAATTCGGCCGATGCGATCGAGAAGCTGCGCTTCGAGGCGGTGGCGAACGAGGGGCTGGGGGCGCAGGCCGGCGCGCCGCTCGTCACCATTGCGCTCGATAAGGAGGCGCGCACGCTCAGCGTCGCGGACAATGGCGTCGGCATGTCGCGCGAGGATCTCGTCGCCGCGCTCGGCACCATCGCCAGCTCCGGCACCCGCGCCTTTCTCGACGATCTCGAGGCCAAGGGCGGCGCCGACAAGGGCGGCTCGCTGATCGGGCGCTTCGGCATCGGCTTCTATTCGGCTTTCATGGTCGCCGATCGCATAGAAGTGGCGACGCGCCGCGCGGGCGCTGCGGAAGCATTTTTGTGGACGTCGGAAGGCAAGGGCTCGTTCCAGATCGCGCCGCTGGCCGCGGAGGACGCGCCCGCCGTCGGCACGCGCGTCACGCTGCATCTCAATGCGGAATCGGACGAGTTTCTCGAGCCCTATCGCATCGAGCAGATTTTGCGCGAGCATTCGGGCGCCATCGCCATACCGATCGATCTCGTCGAGGAGAAGGGCAAGGAGCCGCGTCGCCTCACCGACGGCGTGGCGCTGTGGACGCGGCCGAAATCGGAAATCAGCGAGCAGGACTATAAGGATTTCTATCAGCAGATCTCCGGCCAGTTCGACGAGCCGGCGCTCACCATTCATTGGCGCGCGGAAGGACGCACCGAATATACGGTGCTGGCCTTCGTGCCCGGCTCGCGGCCCTATGATCTCTTCGACCCCAAGCGCGCGAGCCGCTCCAAGCTCTATGTGCGGCGCGTGCTGATCTCGCGCGAGGCCGATATTCTGCCGTCCTGGCTGCGTTTCATGCGCATCGTCGTCGACAGCGCCGATCTGCCGCTCAACGTCTCGCGCGAGATGGTGCAGAACAATCCGATCATCGGCGCCATTCGCAAGGCGATCGGCACGCGCGTGCTCAAGGAGCTTTCTGATCTAGCCGCCAATGATTCGGAGAAGTTCGCCGCCGTGTGGAAGAATTTCGGCGCCGTCATCAAGGAGGGCCTGCACGACGACCCGGTGCGCCGCGACGAGATTTTCGCCATTGCGCGATTTGCGACGTCGCAGCATCAGGACGGCGCGCGAAGCCTGAAGGATTATGTCGAAAATCTTCGGCCCAATCAGACCGCGATCTATTACATCACCGGCGACGACAAGAAGCGGCTCGCCTCCAGCCCGCAGCTCGAGGGCTATCGCGCCAAGGGCATAGATGTTCTGCTGCTGGACGATCCGGTCGACGCCTTCTGGGTGACGAGCGCGGTCGGCTATGACGGCAAGCCGTTCAAATCGGTGACGCAGGGCGCGGCCGACATAGACGCCGTGCCGGCGCCGGAAGGCTCCGAAACGCCGCCTGCCGAGGCGAGCGCCGATGTCGCGCTGCTCACCGCCGTGCTGAAGGAGACGCTGGCCGAGCATATCGACGATGTGCGCGTCTCGACGCGCCTGCGCGAAAGCCCCGCCTGTCTCATCGCCGCCGATCACGGCTTCGATCTGCAGCTCGCGCGCATGCTGCAGGAGAGCGGCAATAAGGGCGTCTTCGGCAAGCCGGTGCTCGAGATCAATCCCAGCCATGAGGCGGTGCTGGCGCTCGCGCAAAAGGCCAAGGCCGATCGCGCCGGCGCGCAGGATGGCCTCTGGCTGCTGCTCGATACGGCGCGCATCGCCGATGGCGAGGCGCCGCTCGACGCCGCCGCTTTCGCCAAGCGCGTCGCCGCTCTGCTCGCGAAAGGCTGACGCGGCCGCATGATCGCTCCCGCGCTCGAGGATGCGCGTCGCGCCGCAGCGCTCGAGGAGGTCGCAGCCTTTCTCGAGCGCAGCGGAATCGAGGATGCGCGACGCGATGCGCGCGCGTTGCTGTTCGCCGCCGGCGGCTTCGGCGCGGCGGAGCTGCTGCTCGAGCCGATGGCGAAGCTGGGCGAAGCGGCGCTCGCGACCTTGCGCGATTCCGCGCGGCGCCGCGCGTCGCACGAGCCCGTGTCGCGCATTCTCGGCATGCGCGGCTTTTGGACGCATGATCTCGTCGTCTCGCCAAATGTGCTCGATCCGCGCCCTGATACGGAAACGCTGATCGAGCTTTCGCTCGAGCTCATGCGCGAGCGGCGGCGCGAGCCATTGCTGATTCTCGAGCTCGGCGTCGGCTCGGGCGCGATTCTCTGCGCTTTGCTCGCCGAATTTCCCGCGGCGCGGGCGATCGGCGTCGATCTATCCGCGGAGGCTTGCGAAGCCGCGGCGCTCAATCTCTCGCGCTGCGGCTTTGCGAATCGCGCCTCCTTGCTGCGCGGCCGCTGGGCTGATGCGCTCGGCGCGCGTTTCGATCTCATCGTCTCCAACCCGCCCTACATAGAAAGCGGAGAATTGGATGCGCTCGAGCCGGAGGTGCGTCTTTATGATCCACGCCTCGCGCTCGACGGCGGCGCCGATGGCCTCGCCTGCTATCGCGAGATCATCGCCGATCTGCCGCGCCTGCTGGCGGCGCAGGGCGCGGCGGTGCTCGAGGCGGGAGACGGCCAGGCGCGCAGCGTCGCCGCGCTGATGGCGGAGAAAGGCCTCGAGCCGGCCGGAATTCGCAAGGACGCGGGCGGACGCGAGCGCGCGGTCGCGGCGCGTCGCCGCAGCTGACGCATCCGCAAGTCGTGACAAATTGGCTACACCCCCTATTTATGTGAGCGACGGAACGTTCGCGCCCTTGGCGAGGCTTCCCCGGTGGACTATAGTCGCTCGCGAAAAGACGCTGAACGTCGTGAGCGACGCCGAGCGCGGATGAGGGGGAATACGGCCGGTCCCCGAAATTTAGCCGATGGCGCGCATCCCGCGCCGCAGAGGCCGGAGTCCGGCGCCGCCGTTCGAACCAGACAAGACGATGCGAGAAGACTGCATGGTCGGGTGTTCGCGCGACACGAATGTGTTCGAGCAATCGAGCGTGAGCGACGGGTTTCGTGATCTGGCGATGACCGCGAAGACGGCGTGAGACACGCAACTCGCTCGCCACGAGCCGAACGCTTCGACGCCGCCTCTCGAGGCCGCGTGATGCGCGATCGGCTCGGAGCGAGGCGCTCGGGTGAAGCGCGCTCGAGTGAAGTTGAGAATTCGGCGCAGGCCGTTCCACCAGAACGCCGCGCCGGCCGCGCGATCCATGCCGGGATCGCGCAAGCGACAGAACGGATGCGCCGCTCGATGTCGAGCGGAGCCGCTCCGTTGGATCGGGCTCTTGTGGCAATGGCCGCGCCCGGCTTCCGCCTCTGACGCAGTTTCGAGCGTTCGTCCCTTTCGGCGAGTTCTGCCGAAGCACGACACGCCGAGCCGGCAAAGCGTAAGGACCTTCTTGGGGATATTCGATGAGACCAGGACAGAATAAACGCATCCGCGGCCGTAATGGCGGCCGTAAAGGACCCAATCCCCTCACGCGTTCCTACGAGTCGAACGGTCCCGACGTCAAAATCCGCGGCACGGCTCAGCATGTCGCCGAAAAATATCTTCAGCTCGCCCGAGACGCGCAATCCTCCGGCGACACCATCATGGCCGAGAGCCTGCTCCAGCACGCCGAGCATTATTTCCGCCTGATCGCCGCGGCTCAGGCCGCGCAGCAGCAGGCGCAGGGCGGCTATGGCGGCCGTCCTTTCGAGGCGTCGGACTCCGATGTCGACGATGATGACGATTTCAGCGGCATTTCGGATCGCTTCGCGCCGCTGTCCGAGCGCCTGCCGCAGACCGCCGGCTATCAGCCGCCGCAGCAGCAGCCCTATGCGTCCGCGCCTTATGCGCAGCCGACGCCGCAGCCGCAATTCGCGCCGCAGCCACAGCCGCAGCCCTATGAGGAGCGCCCGATCGGCGAGCGTTCCAGCAATGAGCAGCCGCGCTACGAGCGTCAGCCGCGCCAGGATCGTGGGGGGCAAGATCGCGGGGGACAAGATCGCGGCGGCTTTCGCGATCGTCGCGACCGCAACAATGGCGGCGAGCAGAGCGCCGAGGGCGGCGGCGAGCGTCCGCATCGCCAGAATTTCGACCGCAATCGCGAGCGTCGCTTCCCGCCGCGGGTGCAGCCCGCCGCGCAGGAGGAGGCGCCCGCCGCCGCTCTGCCGTCCTTCATCACCGCGCCGATTCGCGCCGCCGGCCCGGAGGAGGGCGAGGCTTTCGCACGTTCCGAGCGCGCTGTCGTTCGCGAGCATGAGGAAGCCGCCGCCGGCTTTCATCTGAATCAGCGCCGCCGCCGCCGCACTCGCGCGCAGGGCGAGGAGGCGAATGGCAATGTCGCCGGCGACGAGACGCCGCGGACGGGCGAGCTGCCGCTCGCCGATTGAGCGTGACGTCGCGGCGCTCCGTCAGAGCGCTGCGCGTCTTTGCCCGCGCAGCGCCCGCTGGGCGAGAATCTTGTCGATCCGCCGGCCGTCCTTGTCGAGAACTTCGAAGCGCCATCCGTGCGCGTCGAAGCTCTCGCCGATCTCCGGCAGATGGCCGGCATGCGCCAGAACGAAGCCGGCGGCCGTCTGATAGCTCCGGTCCTCGGACGCGGGCATTGCGAGAAGCTCCAGCATCTCATCGGCGGGCATGGCGCCCGAGACGAGCCATGAGCCGTCGTCGCGCTGAACGGCATGAGGCTCGGGCGGACCTTCCGCCGTCCCGAATCCGCCGGCGATCGCCTCGAGAATGTCGGCGTCGGTCACGATCCCCTGGAAGTGGCCATATTCGTCGAAGACCAGCGCGACATGGACGGAGGCGCGCTTGATCATCTCGACCACGTCCAGCGCATCGGCGGAGGCCGGGACGATCGGGGCCTGGCGCACGAAATCGCTCGGCTGCGGGCTCTCGCCGCGCAGATAGGAGTCGAGCAGGTCCTTCGCCTGCAGCACGCCGAGCATGTTCTCGGTCTTGCCGCGATAGGCGGGCTGCCGCGAATGGACGCTGGCGATGATCGCCGCACGGATCGACTCCGGCGAATCGTCGAGATCGATCATGTCGACCTCGCCGCGCGGCGTCATCACGCCGCGGACCGGGCGATCGCCGAGACGCATGACGCCGGCGATCATCGCGCGCTCGCCCGGCTCCAGAACGCCGGCGGTCTCGGCCTCGGCGACGAGCGCCCGGATCTCCTCGTCCGAAACGAGATGCGCGCCCGCCGCGCCATGGCCGAGCGCGCGCAGAAGCGCGCGTCCAGAGAGATCGAGAAGGAAGACGAGCGGCGCGGCGAGCCGAGCCAGCAGGCTCATGACCGGAGCGACGGCGGCGGCGATCCGTTCGGGATCGCGCAGGGCGATCTGCTTAGGCACGAGCTCCCCGACGATCAGCGACACATAGGTGATCGCCGCGACGACGACGCCGACGCCGAGCGTCTCCGACATGGCTGGAGACAGGCCTCGAGACGCGATCCATTCGGAGAGCCGCGCGCCGAGCGTTGCGCCGGAGAAGGCGCCGGACAGCACGCCGATCAGCGTGATGCCGATTTGAACGGCGGAGAGAAATTTTCCAGGATCGGAAGCGAGGTCGAGGGCGGCGCGCGCGCCGGGAACCCCGCGCTCCGCCGAGGCTCTGAGGCGCGCAGGGCGCGCCGATACGACGGCGAGCTCCGCCATCGCGAGCGCGCCATTGACCATGGTCAAGGCGATGACGATGGCAATTTCCAAGTAAGGCATAGATGCGAGCATAGCCGCGCCGTCGCCGTCCCGCGAGTCCCCCCTTCGGGTCGGCGACGATCGCGAGAGCGCAAAAACGCCGCTTCGCCCTCGCTGTTCGAGCGGGAATCCTCGCGCTCCAGTCGTCGCACCCTCTTTTCGAGCGCGAGGGTCTTTCCCATATCGGCCGTGAAGGTCGCCGCAAGGGGCCGTTTTCACGCCATATAGGGACGAGGCGCGCCGCTTAGCGTGGCGTCTCGAGACCGGAGGGTTTCCATGAATTTCGACAAATACACGACGCGCGCGCAGGGCTTCGTGCAGGCCGCGATGTCGCTCGCGACGCGTGAGGGCAATCCGCAGCTCACGCCCGAGCATGTTTTGAAAGTGCTGCTCGACGATGAGCAGGGCCTTTCCGCCGGCCTCATCGATCGCGCCGGCGGCCGCTCGCGAGAGGCGCTCGCCAAGACGGAAGCCGCGCTCGCCAAGCTGCCGAAAGTCTCCGGCGGCGGCGCCGGACAGCCTTCGCTCAATCAGGCCACCGCGCGGCTCTTCGACAATGCGGAGAAGCTCGCGCAAAAGGCCAGCGATTCCTATGTCACCGTCGAGCGATTGCTGCTCGCCATCGCGCTCGAGAAGGGAACCGACGCGGCGCGCATTTTGAGCGAGGCCGGCGTGACGCCGCAGACGCTCAACTCCGCCATAGAGGATTTGCGCAAGGGCCGCACCGCCGATTCCGCCTCGGCCGAGAGCGCCTATGATTCGCTGAAGAAATATGCGCGCGATCTCACCGAGGCCGCGCGCGAGGGCAAGCTCGATCCGGTGATCGGCCGCGACGAGGAGATTCGCCGCACGATTCAGGTGCTGTCGCGGCGCACCAAGAACAATCCCGTGCTGATCGGCGAGCCCGGCGTCGGCAAGACGGCGATCATCGAGGGGCTGGCGCTGCGCATCGTCAATGGCGACGTGCCGGAATCGCTGCAGGACAAGAAGCTGCTCGCGCTCGACATGGGCGCGCTGATCGCCGGCGCGAAATATCGCGGCGAGTTCGAGGAGCGCTTGAAAGCCGTGCTCAATGAGATCACCGCCGCGCAGGGCGGGATCATATTGTTCATCGACGAGATGCATACGCTGGTCGGCGCCGGCAAGGCGGATGGCGCGATGGACGCCTCCAATCTGCTGAAGCCCGCATTGGCGCGCGGCGAATTGCATTGCGTCGGCGCCACCACGCTCGACGAATATCGCAAGCATGTGGAGAAAGACGCCGCTCTGGCGCGGCGCTTCCAGCCGGTGTTCGTCGACGAGCCGACGGTCGAGGACACCATCTCCATTCTGCGCGGGCTGAAAGAAAAATACGAGATGCACCATGGCGTGCGCATCACCGACGCCGCGATCGTGGCGGCGGCGACGCTCTCCAATCGTTACATCTCGGACCGCTTTCTGCCGGACAAGGCGATCGATCTCGTCGATGAGGCGGGCTCGCGCCTGCGCATGCAGATCGATTCCAAGCCCGAGGAATTGGACGAGCTCGATCGGCGCATCATTCAGTTGCGCATAGAGCAGGAGGCGCTGCGCAAGGAGACCGATCCGGCCTCGAAGGATCGGCTCGCCAAATTGGAGACCGAGCTCGCCGAGCTGACCGAGAAATCATCGGCGCTCACGCAGCGCTGGAAGTCCGAGAAGGACAAGCTCGGCCATGCGCAAAAGCTGAAGGAGCAGCTCGAGAACGCACGCAACGAGCTGGCCCAGGCGCAGCGCCGCGGCGAGTTTCAGCGCGCCGGCGAGCTGGCCTATGGTCTGATCCCCGATCTCGAGCGCAAGCTCGCGTCGAGCGAGAAGGAGGGCGCGCAGAAAATGCTCGAGGAGGAGGTCACTCCCGAGCATGTGGCGCAGGTCGTCTCGCGCTGGACCGGCATTCCGGTCGATAAAATGCTCGAGGGCGAGCGCGAGAAGCTGCTCCATATGGAGGACGAGCTGGCGCGCCGCGTCGTCGGGCAGAAGGAGGCCGTCGCCGCCGTCTCCACGGCGGTGCGCCGCGCCCGCGCAGGATTGCAGGATCCCAACCGGCCGATCGGCTCTTTCATCTTCCTGGGGCCGACCGGCGTCGGCAAGACGGAGCTGACCAAGGCGCTCGCCAATTTCCTCTTCGACGATGAGACCGCTTTGGTGCGGCTCGACATGTCGGAATATATGGAGAAGCATTCGGTGGCGCGGCTCATCGGCGCGCCTCCCGGCTATGTCGGCTATGAGGAGGGCGGCGCGCTCACCGAGGCGGTGCGGCGTCGGCCCTATCAGGTCGTGCTGTTCGACGAGATCGAGAAGGCGCATCCCGATGTGTTCAACGTCCTGCTGCAGGTGCTGGACGATGGGCGCCTCACCGACGGCCAGGGCCGCACCGTCGATTTCAAGAACACGCTCATCATCATGACGTCGAATCTCGGCTCCGAATTCCTGGTGATGCAGCAGGAGGGAGAGGATTCCTCCGCCGTGCATGCCGAGGTGATGCAAGTGGTGCGGTCGCATTTCAGGCCGGAGTTCCTGAACCGCGTCGATGAGATCGTGCTGTTCCACCGCCTGCGGCGGGAGGATATGGGCGCGATCGTCGATATTCAGATCCTGCGGCTGCAAAAGCTGCTGGACGATCGCAAGATCACGCTGAAGCTCGACGACAAGGCGCGGGCGCTGCTCGCCGCCAAGGGCTACGACCCGGCCTATGGCGCGCGCCCGCTGAAGCGCGTTATCCAGAAGGAGCTGCAGGATCCGCTCGCCGAGGCGCTGCTCGGCGGCGACATAGTGGACGGCTCGACCGTGTGGGTCTCGACCGACAGCCAGGGGCTGACCTTGGACGGGCGGCCGATCGGACGGCGGAGCTTCGGAGCCGAAAAAGCGGCGTGAGCGATGAGAGGAGATGGGGGCGCTGCGCGCGCCCTCATCCGACCTCGCTTCGCGAGGCCACCTTCTCCCCCTGCGCGGGAGAAGGGCCGCTGCGTCTAATTTCTTGTCTTCTTTCAAAAAGGGCGGTCTCCTTCTCCCACTCGTGGGAGAAGGAGACCGCCAATGCGCGACGGATGAGGGCCCACCGGCGCGCAACTTGCTTCTCGCGAGCCGGAGGCGCGCGATGAAATTCTATATGACGCCGGGGTCCTGCTCGACCGGAATTCACATTCTGCTCGAGGAGATCGGCCTCGTCTTCGAGGCCTATATCCTCAATCTGCCGCGGGGCGATCATCTGAAGCCCGAATATCTCGCCATCAACCCGCATGGCACGATTCCGACGCTGGTGCGCGACGACGGCACGGCGCTCTGCGATTTTGTCTCGATCGCGACATGGCTCGCCGAGACCTATCCGCGCCGCAAGCTCTTGCCCGAGGATCTCGCCGGCAAGGAGCGGGCGATGGAAGTGCTCAATTTCGCCACGCGCTACATTCATGGCGAGGGCTTCCGTCGCGTCTTCACGCCGGAGCGCTACGCCGTCGCGGGCGACATAGAGGCGGTGAAGGCGCAGGGTCGCGAGATCGTCGCCGAGGCGCTGCTGAAAGTGAGCGGCGAGCTCGACGGCAAGAGCTATGCGGCGGGCGCCTTCTCCATCGCTGACGCCGGCCTGTTCTATGTGGAGTTCTGGGCCGACAAGATCGGCATGGAGCTGCCGGTCAATTGCCGCGCGCATTATGAGCTGATGAAGACGCGGCCCACGGTGCGGCAGGTGCTGGCCGAGGAAGGCTATCGCTGAGCTTTTGCTTTTCCGCGCGACATCTTGCCGCATGATTGTCCCCGCGGGCGCCTTGACCCTTCGCCGCCACTCCCCTAGCGTTGAGGCTCGCAGCTCGGAGAAGGCGGCCGTGCAAGTCGAGACTCGCAAGATCTTCAGAATGGAGAGAGCCGTCGTCGGCATGCTGACGGCTGCTGTTCTTCTGCTGCAGATCGTGGCGGTCGGCTTCGCCACCGGGGCCATGGCTCAGGACCGCGCTTTCGGCGTCGTCTGCGTCACCGCTCAATCGGGTGCTCCCGCCTCCGACACCGCGCCGGTCGAGAAGCATGTCGGCCCTTGCTGCATGCTCCATTGCAGCGCGGCGGCCGAGGTCGATGGCTCCGACGCCGTGGTCATCGTCCTCGCTTTCGACTTCCCCGCAGCCTCTCCCCCGGTCTTCGGCGATCGGACGGCTGTGGCCGTCGCCTCGCCGCCGGAATTGCGGCCCCTCTCGCCACGCGCGCCACCCACCGCCTTCGCCTGATCCCATTGTGACATCGGGGGCGCGTTTCGCCGTCCCCGAGCCGGGAACAGGCCGCGTCTGACGATCGAAGCGCCTCTCGCCGCCGATCGTGACGCCTGAAAGCGGGTTTGGAGAGCGATCGGCTCTTTCCCGTCCTTCAATCGACGAATTTCCGCCTGTGTCTCGCCGAGCGATCGCGCGTCTCGAATGCGTGGGCTCGCAGGCTCATCAGGCGATCCCATCGGCGCCGCGCGCGCCACTCCTCTTCACTCGGAAGCTCTCCTCCGAGTGGGGCTCCCAACTTTCAACCCCGCCCGATGACGATGGTCTCGGGCGGGTCTTTTTTTTGGCGGGGGAGGGGGAAAGTCAGGCCGCGGCGGCGGTGACGCGATTGCGGCCGCCGCTCTTCGACTCATAGAGCGCCTTGTCGGCGCGCCGCAGCAGCGCCTCGGCGTTGGCGTCCTTGCCGCGCTCGGCGATGCCGATCGAGGTGGTCACGGGAATGGCGCTGCCGTTGCGGTCGATGCAGAAGGGCTCGGACTGTATGGCGGCGCGCACGCGCTCCGCCACTTTGGCGGCGACGACCAGCGGCGTGTCCGGCATCACGATGACGAACTCCTCGCCGCCGAGGCGGCAGATGAGGTCGGCGCTGCGCACCACGCGCTTCATGCGTTGCGCGAAATGCTTCAGCACCTCGTCGCCGGCGTCATGGCCATGGGTGTCGTTGACCGCTTTGAAATGATCGATGTCGAGCATCATCAGCGTCAGCGCGCGGCCTTTGTGCGCGGATTGATCGAGCAGAGCGGCGAGATGCGTCTCGAGATAGCGCCTGTTGTTGAGGCCGGTCAGCGAATCGACGGCGGCGAGCTCGATGGCGGCCTGCAGATCGGACCGCAGGCTATCGGCGTAGCGCTTGCGGCGCAGCTGGCTGCGCACGCGGGCGACCAGCTCGTTTCGATCGACCGGCCGCACGATATAGTCGTTCACGCCGAGATCGAGGCCACGCAAAATGCGGCTGCGGTCGTCCATATCGGCCATGACGAGAATGGGCAGCGCGCGCGTGCGCTCGAGCGAGCGAATTTGGCTGCAGAAGCGCAGCGCGTCGAATCCCTTGAGGTCGAGGCTGACGGCGATGAGATCGAAATTCCCTTCCGCGGCGCGGAACAGCGCGTCCTGCGGGTCGGAGACGATCGTCACCTCATGCTGATCGCGCAGCGCCATGGTGATTCGCTCGGCCGAGCTGCCGCGATCCTCGAGCACGAGAATGCGGCCGTTCTTGCCGGCGTCGGCCATTGCGCGCGCGCCCTTGTCGCCGAGGCCGAGGCTGGCGGAAGTGTCTGCGCGGGCGCGCAATTCGTCGAGCATCACCTTGAGGCGGGCGAGCGAGCGAACGCGCGCGATGAGCGCGATCTCATCGACGGGCTTGGTGAGGAAATCGTCGGCGCCGGCCTCGAGGCCGCGCAGCCTGTCGGCCGGCTGATCGAGCGCCGTGACCATCACGACCGGAATATGCGCGGTGATGGGGTCGGCCTTCAGGCGCCTGCACACCTCGAAGCCGTCCATGCCCGGCATCATCACATCCAACAGCACGATGTCGCAACGTTCCTCGCGGCAGAGCGCGATCGCCTCCGGCCCGTTGGTCGCCGAGAGGACGTCGAAATATTCGGCTGTCAGACGCGCCTCGAGCAATTTGATATTGGGCAGAAGATCGTCGACGATCAGAATGCGTGCGGTCATGACGCTCGGCCTCTCACCTGTCCGCCAAAAATGCGTTCACGGTTTCCAGAAAGCGGGCCACGGAGATCGGCTTCGAGAGATAGGCCTCGCAGCCGCCCTGGCGAATTTTCTCCTCGTCGCCCTTCATCGCGAAGGCTGTGATCGCGATGATGGGGATGGAGCGCAACTGCTCATCGTCCTTGATCCAGCGCGTGACCTCGAGGCCCGAGATCTCCGGCAGCTGAATATCCATCAATATGAGGTCGGGCGAGTGGCTGCGCGCCAGCGCGATCGCCTCGACGCCGCTCTTGGTCTGCAGCGTCGAATGCCCATTGGCCTCGAGGAGATCGTTGAAGAGCTTCATGTTGAGCTCGTTATCCTCTACGATGAGGACGGTTTTGGGCATTGGCTCCGCTCTCGCGATTCTGCTCTCGTTTCGGCGCGGCTCGCGCCCATTGGCTCTCGTTCCCGAAGGCGGCGGCGGAAGGTTCCGTCTCGTCTCGAAATCGAAAGCCGGTGCATTCGAAGACGATCTCGCCTTCGGGTTAGCAGATGAAGATTGATGAAATGAAAATCGAAAAGACTAGACACCGTCTCGGTGGCGAAAAGCGGGCGGCCGCGCCATCGAAATCGGACGCGCGATCTATGGCCTTGCGATCACTTGTCTTTCTGGCTGCGGATGATGATCGCATGGGTCGTTTTCTGGCGCTCACCGGCGTCGATCCGGGCGATATTCGCGCGCTGATGGGCGAGGAAGGCTTTCAAATCGCTCTGCTCGCGCATATTTGCGGCGACGAGCCGCTGCTCCTCGATTTCGCCAGCGGAGAAAATATTTCGCCCGAGAGCGTCGTCGCCGGGCTGATGGCGCTATCCGGCCCCGCGATGGATTGAGGCGCGAAAGCGGCGCAACGGAGTCGAAGCGCCGAATCATCGCCGTTTTTCGTCATGATTGCCCGTCATCCAGGCTATCGGCCCCCGCTTTGGCGACGATGCCGTCCTGGAAGGATTGCACGCCGGAGACGCCGATCGCTCCCACAATATCGCCGCGATAGACGAGCGGCAGCCCGCCTTCCACGGCCGTGATCCCGGGCAGGCTGAGCATGGCGACGCGTCCGCCGGCGACGATATCCTCGAGCGCCTTGCTCGGACGCTTGAACAAAGCCGCTGCGCGCGCCTTATGCGTCGCGATCTCGGCGGAGGCGGTCTGCGCGCCGTCCAGACGCTGCAAAAGCACGAGATGGCCGCCCTCGTCGACGATGGCGACGACGACGCTCCAGTCATTCTTCACCGCTTCGGCCTCCGCCGCGGCGGCGACGCGCCGAGCGTCGGCGAGAGTGAGCGCAAATCTGGTTTTCATCGCAATGGGTCCTCACCTTCGCGGCCGCGGCGAGCGGCGGGCTTGCGCGCCGGCGCCCGCTCGAATAGGGAGGTTACGAGCACGAAACGGCCGGCGCGCGCAAGCCGGCTGCAGCGCCGAGCCACAGTTTCGGCATTGTCAGTGAGACCGCATGTCCCTCCTCATGCCGCTACCCGAGCAGGCGATAATGGCGCGCCGCGAGGAGCTGCTCGCGCGCCTGCGCGCCATTCTGCCTGCTGGCAATGTCATTGCGGACGAGACCGCGCGCCGCGCCTATGAATGCGACGCGCTGGTCATGTATCGCGCTCTGCCGCTGGTCGTGGCGCTGCCGGAGACGGTGGCGCAGGTCAGCGCGATCATGGCGCTGGCGCAGGAGATGAATGTGAAAGTTGTGCCGCGCGGCGCCGGCACCTCGCTCTCCGGCGGCGCGCTGCCGCTCGAGGACGGCATTCTGCTCGGAATGGCCAAGTTCAACCGCATATTGGAGGTGGATTTCGAGAATCGCTGCGCGCGCGTGCAGCCCGGCGTGCAAAATCTCGCCATCTCGAAAGCCGTCGAATATGCGGGCTTCTATTATGCGCCCGATCCCTCCTCGCAGATCGCTTGCACCATCGGCGGCAATGTCGGCGAGAACGCCGGCGGCGTGCATTGCCTGAAATATGGGCTGACCACCAACAACATACTCGGACTCGAGATGGTGCTGATGGGCGGCGAGGTGCTGCGCCTCGGCGGCAAGCATCTGGATAGCGAGCTCTATGATCTCATGGGGCTGATGACGGGCTCGGAAGGGCTGCTCGGCGTGGTGACGGAGGTGACGGTGCGGCTGCTGCAAAAGCCCGTCTCCGCGCGCGGCCTGCTGCTCGCTTTTCCCACAGTGGAGGCCGGCGCGCGCTGCGTCGGCGCCATTATCGCGCGCGGTATTATTCCGGGCGGGCTCGAGATGATGGATGCCGCCACCATTGGCGCGGTCGAGAATTTTCAGCCCTGCGGCTATCCGCTCGACGCCGGCGCCATTGTCATCGTGGAGCTGGACGGCACGCCGGCCGAGGTCGATCATCTCGTCGCCGTGGTGGAGGAGATCGCCCGCGCCGAGGGCGCGACGGAGACGCGCGTCTCGCAGAGCGAGGCCGAGCGGCTGCGCTTCTGGGCCGGGCGCAAGAACGCTTTTCCGGCGGTGAGTTGCATCGGCCCGGATTATCTCTGCATGGACGGCACGATCCCGCGCGGCCGACTGCCGGAAGTGCTGACGCGCATGGATGGGCTGGCGAAGCTGCACGGGCTTCGCGTCGCCAATGTGTTTCACGCCGGCGACGGCAATCTGCATCCGCTCATTCTCTATGACGCCTCCAAGGAGGGCGATATCGAACGCGCCGAGAAGCTCGGCGCCGATATTCTCCGCCTTTGCGTCGAAGTCGGCGGCGTGCTGACCGGCGAGCATGGCGTCGGCGTCGAGAAGCGCGATCTGATGGGCGAGATGTTCGACGAGACCGATCTCGCGCAGCAGCAGCGCGTCAAATGCGCCTTCGATCCGCAGCACAGGCTCAATCCGGGAAAAGTGTTTCCGACTCTGCATCGCTGCGCCGAGCTCGGCATTATGCATGTGCAGAGCGGCAAGCTGCCGTTCCCAGAGCTGCCGAGGTTTTGATGACGCCGGCCGATTTCCAGCCGACTTCGCGCGCGTCCCTTCTCCCACTCGTGGGACAGCCGGGTCGGATGAGGGGCCGGGCAAAATTCGCGGGCTCAAATGAGAAGACGATGTTTTTTCGTAAACGGGCGAGGACCCTCATCCGACCCCGCTTTGCGGGGCCACCTTCTCCCGCAGGCGGGAGAAGGAGTCGCGCGCCGCGACTCGGGAGCAGCGTCATATGCCGCTGACTCCGAGAGACGAAGCCGACGTCACCGAGGCCATCCGCGCCGCGCTCGCGGAGGATGCGCCTTTGTCGATCGAAGGCCATGGCTCGAAATCCGCGCTCGGCCGCGCAACTCGGCGCGAGCGCGTGCTCTCGCTCGCCGCGCTCACGGGCGTCACGCTCTATGAGCCGCAGGAGCTGGTGCTGACGGCGCGCGCGGGAACGCCCTTGCGCGAGATCGTCGCTCTGCTCGATGCGCAAAATCAGCAATTGGCCTTCGAGCCGATGGATCATGCGGCGCTGCTCGGCGGCGCGCGTGGCGACGCCACCATTGGCGGCGTCATCGCCGTCAACGCCTCCGGCCCGAGGCGCATAAAGGCGGGCGCGGCGCGCGATCATCTGCTCGGCTTTCGCAGCGTCACCGGCCGCGGCGAGATCGTCAAATCCGGCGGCCGCGTGATGAAGAATGTCACCGGCTATGATCTCTCCAAGCTCGTCGCCGGCTCCTATGGCACGCTCGCCGCGCTCACCGAGCTGACGCTGAAGGTGCTGCCCAAGGCGGAGACGGAAGAGACATTGCTGCTCTCCGATCTCGGCGCGGAGAAGGGCCTCGCAGCGCTGCGCAAGGCGTCGGGCTCGCCTTATGAAGTGTCGAGCCTCGCCTATGATCCGCAGGGCGACGCCGCCGCGCTGCGGCTCGAAGGGCCTCAGATTTCCGTCACGACGCGCCGCGACGATCTCACGCGCTTTCTCGCCGATTTCGACGGCGCGACGAGCATTCTCGCAGCAGACGAAAGCCGCGCATTCTGGACGCGCATTCGCGACGCCGAGCCGATCGCCGGGGAGGGCGTCATATGGCGCGTCTCGCTCGCGCCGACGGACGGTTTTGCATTCGTCGAGCGGCTGCGCGGCGCCGGCGCGCCGATCGTCGCGCATGTCTATGATTGGGCCGGCGGCCTCGTCTGGCTGCGCCTCGAGACGGTGGCCGACGCGCATGCGACGGCCATACGCGCCATCGTCGATGCGCTCGGAGGCCATGCGACGCTCATTCGCGCCGCCGCCGATATTCGCGCGCGCGTCGATGTGTTCCATCCGCAGCCTTCTGCGTTGGCGTCGCTCACACGGCGCGTGAAGGAGGCCTTCGATCCGCGCTTCATTCTGGAGCGCGGCCGCTTGCGCGCGGAGTTCTGAACGCGACGATGCTGACGCAATTCTCTCCTGAGCTTCTCGCCGATTCCGACATGTCGCAGTCTGAGAAGATTCTGCGCGCCTGCGTGCATTGCGGCTTCTGCACGGCGACATGCCCGACCTATCTGCTGACTGGCGACGAGCTCGATTCGCCGCGCGGGCGCATCTATCTCATGAAGGAGATGCTGGAGAACGGCCGCGCCGCAGACGAGCGCACCGTGCGTCATGTCGATCGCTGCCTCTCCTGCCTCTCCTGCATGACGACATGTCCGTCGAGCGTGCATTACATGCATCTCGTCGATCATGCGCGCGCGCATATAGAGAAAACCTATCGGCGTCCGCTCCTCGATCGCTTGCTGCGCGCGACGCTCGCCTTTGTGCTGACGCGGCCGGGGCTGTTCCGGCAGTCCATGCGCGCCGCGGCGTTGGCGCGTCCTTTCGCGGGCCTGCTGCCGCGGCGTTTGCGAGACATGATCGCAATGGCGCCGGCGCATTTGCTTGCGCCTTCGCCGATCGATCGCCCGCAAATCGTCGCCGCGCAGGGCGTGCGCAAAATGCGCGTCGCTCTGCTGAGCGGCTGCGCGCAGACCGTGCTCGACACGAAAATTCATGAGGCGACCGCGCGGCTGCTGACGCGGCTCGGCGCGGAAATCGTGGTGGCGGAGGGCGCCGGCTGCTGCGGCGCGCTCCCGCATCATCTCGGCAAGAGCGTGGACGCACATGCGCTCGCGCGCCGCAATATCGAGGCCTGGACGCGCGAGATCGAACGCGGCGGGCTCGATCATATCGTCATCGACACATCCGGCTGCGGAACGACGGTCAAAGACTATGGTCATATGTTCCGCGACGATCCTGCGCTCGCGGAAAATGCTGCGCGCATCGCCGCAATGGCGCGCGATGTGACGGAAGTGATCGCCGCTCTCGATTTCGCGCCGTCGGTCGATGTCGGACGGCTGCGCGTCGCCTATCATTCCGCCTGCTCATTGCAGCATGGGCAGAAGATCGCCGATCTGCCGATGGAGCTGCTGCGTCGCGCCGGCTTCGACGTGGTTCCCGTGCCCGAGAGCCACATCTGCTGCGGTTCGGCGGGGACCTATAATCTCTTGCAGGGCGAACTCGCGAGCGCGCTGCGTGATCGCAAAGTCGCTAATATCCGATTGGTGGCGCCGCAGGCGATCGCCGCCGGCAATCTCGGCTGCATGATTCAGATCGGGCAGGGGACGGCCATTCCCGTCGTCCATACGGTGCAATTGCTGGACTGGGCGAGCGGCGGCCCGAAGCCGCTCGCCTAGAGCAGATCGGTCAGCGCAAGAAGCCGACGATATCCTTCACCGCGTCCATATTGGCGCGCGCCAATTCGCGCGCCCGCACGGAGCCGTCGCGCAGCACCGCGTCTATATAGTCCGTATCGGCCATCAGCTTGCGCATTTCGGCGGTGATCGGCGAGAGCTTCGCCACGGCGAGGTCGACGAGGGCGACTTTGAAAGTCGAGAAATTGGAGCCGCCAAATTCGCCGAGGACATCGGCTTTCGTGCGCTGCGACAGCGCCGCGAAAATGCCGACGAGATTATCCGCTTCGGCGCGTCCCTCGAGGCCCTTTTCTTCCGAAGGAAGCGCGTCTGGGTCGGTCTTGGCCTTGCGCACCTTCTGCGCGATCTGGTCGGCGTCGTCGGAGAGATTTATGCGCGAATAGTCGGACGCGTCCGATTTCGACATTTTCTTCGTGCCGTCGCGCAGGCTCATCACGCGCGTCGCCGGGCCGGAGATCAGCGGCTCCGGCAGCGGGAAGAAAGCGTCGTTGAAGCCGTTGCGCGCGATCGATTCGGCGAAGTCGTTGTTGAACTTCTGTGCAATGTCGCGGGCCAGCTCCAAATGCTGCTTCTGATCCTCGCCGACCGGCACATGGGTGGCGCGATAGAGAAGAATGTCGGCGGCCATCAGCACCGGATAGTCCAAGAGGCCCATGGAGGCGTTCTCGCGATCCTTGCCGGCCTTGTCCTTGAACTGCGTCATGCGGTTCAGCCAGCCGATGCGGGCGACGCAATTCAAGACCCACGCCAGCTCGGCGTGCTCGGCCACCTGACTCTGATTGAAAACGATGTTCTTCTTCGGATCGATTCCGCAGGCGATGAAGGCGGCCGCGATCTCGCGCGTGTTGTTGCGCAGCGCGACCGGGTCCTGCGGCACGGTGATGGCGTGCAGGTCCACGACGCAATAGAGGCAGTCGAAGCTCTGCTGCAGCTCGACGAATTTGACGATCGCGCCGAGATAATTGCCGAGATGCAGATTGCCGGTGGACTGCACGCCGGAGAAGACGCGCTGCGGAAAGCTGGTCATGAGGAGCGCCGAGTGGTTGAGGCCGGCGGCCCTTATGACAATGCGGGCGCCCGAGCGCAAGAACCCGAGCGCAACTATCCCGCCTCAGCCCCGCTCGGCCGCCGCCCAGGCCTCATAGCCGCCGTCGAGGCTGTAGACCTCGGCAAAGCCCATATCGGCGAAGATGCGGGCGTAGGACTGGCTGGAATTGCCGTGATAGCAGCAGACGATGACCGGCCTGTCCTTCGGCGTCTCGAAGAGATAATAGGTCATATCGTCCTGAGAGGCGTTCTCCGCGCCCTCTATATGGCCGCGCGCGAAGGATTGCGGATCGCGCACGTCGAGGACGAGCGTCTCGCCGCGGCTCATCACGTCGCGCGCGGCGGCGACGTCGATCCTGCGAAAATCTTGCGCCATTGTTCGGTCTCGCGCTCTTAAAAGGCGCCCTCGGCGCCGCTCCGGCCGCGCCATGCGAAGACGGGGCCAACCGGCCGAACGAGACGAGCCGACGGAAGAGGCGGTTCTACCTCCCCCTCGAGGGCGCGTGAGCGCGCGCTCCGTGTTCGGCGCCCGCTCTCGACAATCGGCGCCGCCTCGTGTATGGCGACGCGTCCAAATCAAAACAGCGTCCCGAAACGCTCGCCACGCCGTCCGGCGCAAGGCGAAACGGCAGGAGTTTTTTTCATGCCCTCCATCATCGAGCAACTCGACGCCGAGCAATCGGCCCGCCTTCTCGAAGGCAAGTCGATCCCGGAATTCCGCCCCGGCGACACCGTCATCGTCAATGTGAAGGTGAAGGAAGGCGAGCGCTCCCGCATCCAGGCCTATGAGGGCGTGGTGATCTCCCGCCAGGGCGGCGGCCTCAACGAGGCCTTCACCGTCCGCAAGATTTCCTATGGCGAGGGCGTTGAGCGCGTGTTCCCCCTCCATTCGCCGCTCATCGACTCGATCAAGCTGGTCCGCCGCGGCAAGGTCCGCCGCGCCAAGCTCTATTATCTGCGCGACCGTCGCGGCAAATCCGCCCGCATCGCCGAGCGCATCGACAATAAGGCCAAGGCCAAGGCCAAGCCGGCCCCCGCGGCCGAGTAAGGTTCTCGCGGAGCCTTTCCCGATATTGCGAAGCGTGGCGGAGCGATCCTGTGCGGCGATGGCCGCAGGATCGCTTCGTCGTCTCTATGTGAGAATATCGATGAGCAAAATCCTGTTCTGGGATTTCGAGGGCGTCGTCGCGCGCCGCGTGCCGGACTGGCGGCTGACGGAGGGCGCGGCGGAGACGCTGGAGGCGCTGGCCGCCAAGGGCTGGACCCATGTCGCATTCGCCGCTGGGACGCAGGATCTCGCCGCTGTGGCGGAAGGGCTCGGCCTCGCCGGCAGATTCGCCGCGCTCCATGACGCCGCAGAGGGCGCGGAGCCGCTGGCGCGGGCGATAGAGGCCGCGCGGCCGTTCGATCAGGCTTTCGTCATCGCCGCCAGCGTGGCCGGCGCCGTGCTGCCGGCGCGCGCAGCTGTGGTTCCGTCCATTCTGGTCGGCGACGCCTCGCCGCTGGCGCAATTCTGCTGCGAATCGCCGTCGGAGATCGAGCTGGCGCTGGACACTTGGACGTCGATGCGGCGCTCTTTCTTCGTCGAGCCCTGAGCGCTCAGGCGCCGTTCCGCGAATCGAGCGGCGCGTTCAAAATCCATCTGTGGCCGAAGGGATCGCGCAGCGCCGCGTAGCGCGTGCCCCAGAAAGTATTGGTCGGCTGCGTCTCGATCTTCGCGCCGAGCTGGCTCGCGCGGGTGACGATCTCGTCCACCTCCTGCGCTTTGTCATATTCCAGGCTCACCGAGGCGGTGACCTGCTCGCCGGGCAGCGGCATGCGGGCGTGGCCCAATTCTGGAAAGACGTCGGCGAGCATGACCGAGCCGCCATTGATGGCGAGCTCGCAATGGGCGATGCGCATTCCATCCACGGAAGGCATCAGCGCCCTTTGCTGCGCGCCGAAAGCCGCGCTGTAGAAAGCGATCGCGCCGGCGGCCGGCGAGACGGTGAGATAGGGCGCGACCCTCGGGCGCTGCATGTCATTCCCTCGCCGGTGTTTCCTCGGGGACGATCTCGTCGCCCCAGTCTTTCTTTTTTATAGGCGCGTAAGCCGCTTTATCGCGCTTCGCCACCGTAACTTCTTCGATTCCCGCCACAGAGCAAAGCTCTATCCTTAATCCATGCTTTAGGACCTCCGGCCGCGCCATCATCCGAGCCGGGGCTGGCGCAATGGAGGCTTCCGGCCGCGTGGCGACCAGATAGGCGAATTTCTCGTCCTCGAAGGGCGCGTCGGCTCCTTTGAGCAGCTTATGGTCGCGCGAGCGGGCGAGCCGCACCGAGAAATGGCACCAGTCCGGCGGCTCCAGCGGGCAGGGCGCCGAATGCGGGCAGGGCAGGGAGACGCGCGCGCCCGAGGCGATTAGCCGCGCCCGCATCCGCATCAGCCGCGCATGATCGCGCGGCGTGCCGGGCTCGACGAGGATCAGAGCGCCGGCGCAATTCGCCCAGGCGGAGTCGATGGCGCGGTCGAGGCTGTTTTCCGCGATCTCGGTCAGCGCATAGCTGGCGACGACGAGATCGAAAGGCGCGCCGAACTCGGGCGGCGCGGACAGATCGCCGGCGATGATTCTCGCCTTCTCCGAGGCCGCGCCGCCGAGCCGGCGGGCGAGCGCGAGAAAGGGCTCGCTGCGGTCGAGCAGCACATTCTCGTCGATTTGCTCGTCGATCTGCGGCCAGAGCGCGCGCGCGGCGAGGCTCGCGGTCCCGAGCCCCGCGCCGAGGTCCAGCATGCGCCGCGGCGAAAAATCCGGCGCCCGTTCGGCCAGCCGGCCGAGAACATGGATGGTCGCCGCATAGGTCGCCGGGAGCCGATAGAGGGCGTAGGCGAGAGCGTCGTCCTCGCAGAGGATCGCCTGCGCCGTCGTCCCGCCGGAGCGATAGAGGGCGGAAATGCGCGCCGCCCGCTCCGCCAGAGCCCGGCGCGAGCGCTCGTCCAGCAGGCGCTCCAGCGCCGCCGTAAGCTCCTGTGGCGGCGCCGTCGATATTCGCGTCACGTCGAAGGGACCTCCCGCTGGGGCGTCGGCGAGATTACATGCTTCCAAGCCGCCCATGTTGCGAGTAGAACAGCCTACCCGGTTCGGTCGAGGCCGAATTACGGTTCTTTTTACGGCTCGGAGCAGGAACGAGACAAATGGCAGGACGCCCGCGCACGCTCTACGACAAGATCTGGGACGATCATGTGGTTCACGAGCAGGAGGACGGCGCGTCCCTCATCTACATCGACCGCCATTTGATTCATGAGGTGACGAGCCCGCAGGCTTTCGAGGGGCTGCGCACCTCCGGCCGCAAGGTCCGCGCGCCGGGCAAGACGCTGGCCGTCGTCGACCATAATGTGCCGACGACCGACCGCTCTCTGCCGATCACCGATCCCGAGAGCAAGGCGCAGGTCGAGCAGCTTGCCATCAACGCCGCGGAATTCGGCGTCGAATATTACAATGAGCATGATTCGCGGCAGGGCGTCGTGCATATCGTCGGCCCGGAGCAGGGCTTCACTCTGCCCGGCACGACGATCGTCTGCGGCGACAGCCACACCTCCACCCATGGCGCCTTCGGCGCGCTCGCCCATGGCATCGGCACCTCCGAGGTCGAGCATGTTCTGGCGACGCAGACGCTGATCCAGAAAAAGGCCGCCAACATGCTGGTGCGCGTCGACGGCAAGCTGGCCGAGGGCGCGACCGCCAAGGACATAATTCTCGCCATCATCGGCGAGATCGGCACCGCCGGCGGCACTGGCCATGTGATCGAATATGCGGGCGAGGCGATCCGCGACCTCTCGATCGAGGGCCGCATGACCGTCTGCAACATGTCGATCGAAGGCGGCGCCCGCGCCGGCCTCGTCGCGCCGGATGAGAAAACCTATGAATATCTCCGCGGCCGGCCCAAGGCCCCTCAGGGCGAGGCCTTCGACGCCGCCGTCCGCTATTGGGAGACGCTGCGCTCCGACGAGGGCGCGCATTACGACCGCGTGATCGTGCTCGACGCCGCCGCTCTCCCGCCGACCCTCACCTGGGGCACCTCGCCCGAGGATGTGATGCCGATCACCGGCCTGGTGCCGACGCCGGACAGCGTCGCCAATCCAGCCAAGCGTCAGGCCATCGCCCGCGCGCTCGAGTATATGGGGCTCGAGGGCGGCGAGAAGGCCATCGACATCGCCATCGATCGCGTCTTCATCGGCTCCTGCACCAATGGCCGCATCGAGGATCTTCGCGCCGCCGCGGCGGTCATCGCCGGCAAGCAGATCAACGCCAAGGTCAACGCCATCGTCGTGCCGGGCTCCGGCCTCGTGAAGGCGCAGGCCGAGGCGGAGGGGCTGGACAAAGTGTTCACCGCCGCCGGCTTCGAATGGCGCGAGCCGGGCTGTTCCATGTGCCTCGCGATGAATCCGGATCGTCTTGCGCCGGGCGAGCGCTGCGCCTCCACCTCGAACCGCAATTTCGAGGGCCGCCAGGGCTTCAAGGGCCGCACGCATCTCGTGTCGCCGGCAATGGCGGCGGCGGCTGCCATCGCCGGCCATTTCGTGGACGTTCGCAGCTGGAGGTAAATCTCGCATGGCCTCGCCGCTCGACGACAGCGCTCTCGCCCAGCTCCGCGCCCCTTCGCTCGAGGACCTCGAGGTGCTGGCCGATGCGGCTTTCGCCTCGCTGCCGTCGCGCTTCACGCGGCTCTGCGAAGGTCTCGTGATCCATGTCGAGGATTTCCCGGACGAGGAAATCCTCGAGGAGATGGAATGCGAGACCGAGTTCGATCTTCTGGGGCTGTTCCGCGGCCAGGGTCTCGCCCAGCGCGAGGCTGCGGCGCAAACCGGCGAGCCGCCCAATATGATCTGGCTCTATCGCCGTCCGATCATCGATTATTGGGCGGATGGCGAGGACACGCTGCAAGAGATCATCACCCATGTCCTCGTGCATGAGATCGGCCACCACTTCGGCCTCTCCGACGAGGATATGGAGGAGATAGAGCAAAAGGCGGGGTGAAAGCTCAGTCCGGCGGGGCCGGGAAGCGCAGCTCGCAGCGCAGGCCCTTTTCGGCGCCGGGCTCTATGATGGCGGCGCCGCCCAGTTGCTGGCCGAGCGAGCGCACCAGCTTCTGCCCCGAGCCGAGGCCCATCGCTTCCATCGAGGCGGGGCCGACGCCATCGTCTTCCACGCTGAGGGCGAGATCGTCGCCGTCGCGCCTCAGCCGCACCTTCACCGTGCCCGCGCGCTCATCGGGAAAGGCGTATTTCAGCGCATTGACGACGAGCTCGTTGACGATCAGCGCGACCGCGCGGGCCTCGTCCACCTCGAGCGCGCAATCGGCGACCTCGGTCCGCAGCGCGATCGGCCGCTCGTCGATGAGCGCCAGCCGAAGATTGGCGCAGAGATCGTCGAGGAGCGGCCGCATCCACACGTCGCGCCCCCCGTCATGCTGGAGCAGCGCATAGACGCGGCTCACCACGGCGACGCGGCTCGACGCCGCGAGCAATGAGGCGCGCGCATTGTCGTCGTCGAGCGCGCGCGCCTCGGTCTGCAGCATCGAGCAGACGAATTGCAGATCGTTCTTCGTGCGATGCGCCATCTCCTGGAGATAGAGGTTCTTCAATCGCTCGGTCTTGGTCGCCAGCGTCTGGGCGGCGGCGGCCTCGCTGTCGCTGCGATCGATCACGCCCGAGAGCTCCTGCATCACGAAGACGATGGCGAGAGCGACGGCGATGAACAGCACGAGAGCGAGAGCTTCCGCTGGATCAGAGACGGCGAAGCCTTCGCCCGGAAACGAAAAATAAGCGGCGAGCGCCGCGCTGAGGGCCGTCGACCAGCCGCCCGCCTCGCCGCCGAAGAAAAGCGCCGAGAACATCACGGCGGGAATGAAAAGGAGCAGCTGTCCCGGCGGCAATCTCTCATGCAGCAATGTCTGCAGCGCGAACGCGCCCAGGGAGAGGCCGGACGCTCCGAGAAAGCGCGCCCAAATGGGCAGAGCCCGCGAGCGCGCGGCCAGCGCGAAAAGGTCATGCATGGATGCTCGTCTCATTCGTGAGCGCGGCCGTCAGCTCGGCAGCCGCATCGTCAATTCGAATGTAGCGCCCTGTAGCGGCTGCGACCGTGCGGTCAGCGTCCAGCCGTGGCGATCGGCGATCGTTTTGCAAATGGCGAGCCCGATTCCGGTGCCCGGATATTCGGCCTTGCTGTGCAGACGCTTGAACGGCTCGAAAATGGCGCTCGCATATTTCGCCTCGAAGCCGACGCCGTCATCGGAGACCGAGAGGCGCAGCAGAGAATCCTCGACATGGCCGTGGATGGCGATGCGCGGCGTCTCGCCCTGGCGGCGGAATTTTATCGCATTGCTGACGAGATTATGCATGAGCCGTGCGAATTGCGGCGGGTCCGCCTCGAATTCCACGCAGGGCGCGTCGAGGCTGACATCCGCGCCCGATTCCTCGATCAGCTCGGAGAGATCGGTCAGCGCGGATTGGATCTCGACGCGCAGATCGCGCCGCTGCACTTTGAGCGGCGCCTCGACGACGCGCGAATAGACCAGCAGATCCTCGACCAGCTCGCGCGCGCGCAGCGCCGATCCGCGCATCACCTCGCTCGCATAGGAGATGTCCTTCTGATCGGAGGAGGCGACGGCGGCGTCGAGCATTTGCGAGAAGGCGACGATCTTGCGCAGCGGCTCCTGCAGATCATGCGAGGCGACATAGGCGAAGCGGGCGAGCCGCTCATTGACGCGCTCGAGCTCGACGATGCGCTGCTCCAGCGCGCGCTCGGCCGTGAGCCGGGCGGCTTCCTCGCGCCGGCGCTCGGTCACATCCTGCGCATAGCCGTGCCAGATGGTGGAGCCGTCGGCCTGTCGCACCGGTTGCGCCTGCGTCTCCAGCCAGATCGTCCCCTTGGAGGGATGGTCGTAGCGGAACTGCTCGCGCAGCAGCGTCATCTGCGCCGCCGAGCGCGCGAAGCTCGCGCGCATGCGCTCATTGTCGGCGCCGTCGATGCGGCGGAGCATTGGCGCGGCGTTGTCGCAAATCTCCTCCGGCGCGACGCCGAAGACATTGCGCACATTTTCCGCGAGATAAGGGCAGGAGCTGAAGCCGCCGGTGTCGAGCCGGAAGGAGAAGACGACGCCGGGCGCCGCCAGCGCGACATTGCCGAACTGCTCGACGAGCCGCGCATTCTGCGCCGCGAGCCGCTCCATCGCATGGCGCGTCTCCAGATTGTCGACATGCGTCAGCGTGCGCTGGAAGGCTTCGCCGACGACGATGATGAGGCTGTTGGTCGTGAGGAATGTCGCGAAGGCGAGCGCATCTTCGAGGCCCTCGATCCGCGCGAGCCAGAGCTGGGCGACGGCGGCGCTGATGAGCAGCGTCAGCGCGCCGGAGACCGCGCCGCCGGTGAAGGAAGCGACGAGGACGGGAAGATAGAAGGTGACATAGGTATGGCCGCCGCTCTCGCCGGCGATCAGCAGCCGCCAGACGACGCCCGCAGCCGCGGCGAGCACGCCGATGGCGATGCGCCAGGACAGCGGGGAGCGATACCAGCGCACGAGCTGCGGCGCGAGCGTGGCGAAGATCGTGCGGATGCGGCCATGCTCGGCGTGAGGCAGATCGGAACTCGCCGCAGGCGAAGGCGGAGCTTTGAGGCTCGACATGGTTCGGCTCGCTCGAGACGCGGCGGGCGCCGGGCCTTCGCGCCCTATGCGCGCGCTCTTCGGCTCATTTATGACCGAAAGCGGCGCATGGAAGGTCCTGCGACGATAAGCGCCTCACACCGCGCGGTTTCCGGGTGTTTGGCCCTGCTCGTAATTGGTGCCGAAGACGTAGTCCCACCAGATCGCATGGACGCCGAAGCCGCGCTCGGGATCGCGGAAATGATGCAGCATGTGCAGCCGGCGCACCAGATGGCCGAGCTTGGATTTGGGCTGGCCGTGATGCGTCCAGTAATGCACGCAATCATAGAGCACATAGCCGGCGATGAAGCCCGCCAGCATGGGCCAGGCGAAATCGCCGCCGAAGACGAGGCGGATGAGCGAGAGCGCGATCAGCATGATCGGCGTCGACAGCAGCGGCGGCATGACCAGCCGCAGCGGATCGCTCGGATAGATGTGATGCACGCCATGAATGAGGAACTGGAAGCGCGGCCCGAGCCCGAAGGGAAGCGGAAACACCGTATGGAACAGGAAGCGATGGCCGAAATATTCGGTCAGCGTCCAGGCCACATAGCCGGCGACGAAGGCGAGGAGGATATAGCCCGCGCTCGCATAATTGCTCGCATAGGCGATGAGCCAGAGAATGATCGGCCCATAGACGAGCGGCGGGGTCAGATGATGGACGCGCGAATATTTGTCGAGAAGGTCGCTCTCGAAGAGGCGCGGCGAGGCGTCGAGCGTCTCGTGTTCAGTGGCAGTCATGGGAAACTCTACTCCGCCGGGACGGGAACGAGCTGCGCGGCGCTGGCGGTCTCCACATTGGCGGAGCGCGTCCGCAGCGAATAGCGCGGGTCGAAGACAAAGGTGACGAGCAGGGCGAACCACGAATAATGGGCGCCGAGCGGCTTGTAGAACTCGGGCGCCATTTCGGTGAGCTCGGGCAGGCGCCGCCAGGGAATCTCGTGAAAGTCGTGATGCTCGTTGTGATAGCCGATGTTGAGCGCGACTTTGTTGAGCGGGCCGTAATAGTCGAACGTGCCCTGATTGGGGCCAAAGGCGAAATGCTCCTGCACCCAGCGCGCGCTCAGCGGATGCAGCCCGCCGACCGAGAACCAGAAGGAGAGCACGAGATAGAGCAGCGCATTGGGGCCAAAGGCCCATAGCACGAAGATGTCGAAGACCAGGATGACGGCCGTGTTGATATAGGTCCACAGGCCCATGATCGGCACAGTGCCCTTCAGCCGCGACAGGCGCGCCAGCTGGATCGCCGGGAAGAAGAACAGCCACAGCGCCTTGCGCCATGTGCTGTCGCCCACCCACTCCACCTCCCAATGGCTCGGAATGTCGGCGTCGTAATCATAGGCCGACAGATGTGAGTGATGCTTGATGTGATAGCAGCGAAAGCCCATCGCCGTCGGAAAGGCGTTGGGCAGATCGGCGAGCAGAGCGGTGAGCTTGTTGTAGAGCGTGTTCTCGAACACGCAATTATGGATCGCGTCGTGAATGGCGACGAAAGCCGCGTGATTGGCGAAGGCGCCGACGCAAATGGCCAGCAGCAGGGTCAGCGGCCAATAGGAGAGGCCGAGCCAGCCGAGAATGGCGGCGATCGTCAGCTGGCCGGCGAATATGCCAGCGGTGATCTTGAAAGTGAGATCGTCCTTGCCGAACAGCGTCCTCACCTCTGGATGCGCCTCGAGAATGAGGCGGCGACGCTCGACATGCGAGCGATCGGCGGAGGACGTCGAAGAAATCGAGATGACATTCATGGCGTCGCCTCTTCTCTCACAGCCTCGGTTGCGGCGGACGGAGCGCCCGCCACGCGCTTTTCATAGACGCGGTGAATCTTGTCGATCTTGCCGCCGAACATTTCGATCGGCTTGCGCATGCCCATATTGTCCTCGAGCACCCAGCCGGCCTCGAGGGCGACGATGCTGGCGTCGACGCAGCTGCGCCGGCGCATGTCCTCGATCAGCGACAGCAGGATCGCGCCGCCCGTCGCGCTGTTCTGCAGCGTCTTGCGCGTGCCGAGCAGCAGCAGGCGCGCAGTCGAGAATTTGTGCTTGCGGATGCGCGAGATCAGCTTGAGCCAATTGAAGGGCAAGAGCTTGCCATCGAAATCGGCGGTGATCTCGTGCAGATTGGGCAGCGCCACCGCGAAGGAGACCGGCGCGCCGTCGAATTCGAGCACAATGCCGAATTCCGGCGGCATCACATATTTCATGAGGTCCGCGAAGCCGTCGAGCTCGTCCTTGCCGAGCGGCACATAGCCCCAATTGCCGCGCCAGGCGTCGTTGAAGAGATCGGACATCAGCGCGGTTTCGCCCTGCTTCAGATGATCGCGATCGAGCTGGCGAATCTTCAAGCGGTCGCGCCATTCCGGGCGGTCGGCGATGCGGCGTTCCTTGCTGAGATCCTGCTCCGCGGAGAGATGCCGGTAGGAGATCAGATCCTTCGCCTTGTCATAGCCCAGCGCCTCGACGAGCCGCGACAGATAGGGAGGATGCCAGGGCATCAGAAACATCGGCGTCGCTTCGAAACCGTCGATCAGCATGCCGCTTTCGCCATTGATGTCCGGCGAGAAGGGGCCGACGATGGTCTCCGCGCCCCGCGCGCGCAGCCATTCTTCCGCGGCCTGCGTCAATGCGCGCACCACCTCTATGTCGTCGATGGCGTCGAGCGAGCCGAATTGCCAGCGCGAGGTGGAGACGGGCTGAATCGTCTTATAGACCTGCGCGCCGATGCGGCCGACCCATTTGCCGTCCTTGCGCGCCAGAAACTCCTGCGCCTCGACATGCTGGAAATGCGGATTGAGCTTGTGGCTGTAGAGATTCCAGCGCTCGGCGTCGAGCGACGGGGCGAAGCCCTTCTGGCCCTTATAGATGAGACGCGGCAGCTTGCAGAAGGTCAGGAAGCGCAAAAGATTATCGACAGGAACAATCTCGATGCCGGCCATAGCGAACACCTATCGAGCTAGAGAAGCGAGCGAAAGCTGGCATATCGACGCGGGAGAAAAATGCGCGGGGAGCGGCCGTGGCCGCGCCCTCACAGGCTCGCGCCCGCCATCGCCTTTTTCACCAATTCATGCGCCTCTGCGGCCACCGGCGGCAGATCGCGCAGCGCGTCGAGCACGGCGCGAATCTCATCCTCGGAATGATTGGCGGAGAGGAAGAAACGCAGACGCGGTTGGTCCTTGGGCACGCCGATCTGCACGATCGGCGGCACATAGAAGCCGAGGCCGAGCAGATGCTGCGAGGCCCACATGGTCTCGACGCTGTCCTGGAACAGAATCGGCACCACGCCGCGGCCGATCGCCGGCCCTGTGCTCAGCCCATTGGCGTGGGCGTAATCGCGGAAGAGCTCCGCATTGCGCGCGAGCTTGCCGACGCGCCAGCTCTCCTCCTGCATCAGCCGCAGGGCGGTGCGTGCGGCGGCGAGGATCACAGGCGACAGGCCGACGCTGTAGACGAAGCCCGGCAGAGTGTAGCGGAACCAGTCGATGACCGGCTTTTTCGCGCAGACGAAGCCGCCGCAGGAGGCGAGCGTCTTCGACATTGTGCCGACGACGAGATCGAGCCGGCCGGGATCGACGCCCTGCAGCTCGGCGAGGCCGCGGCCCGTCTCGCCCAGCACGCCGAGCGAATGCGCCTCATCGACCATCAGCCAGGCGTCATGGCGCTCTTTCAGCTCCACGAGGCGCGGCAGATCGGCGGTGTCGCCGTCCATGCTGTATATGCCCTCGACGACGATGAGCACATGGCGGAAGTCCTGGCGCTTCTTGGCGAGGAGATGGTCCAGATGCTCGAAGTCGTTGTGGCGGAACTTGATGACCTCGGCCGAGGAGGCCTCGCAGCCGGCGACGATGCTGTTGTGGGCGAGCTCGTCGATGAACAGAGCGTCGCGCTTGCCGAGCAGCCAGGAGATGGTCGTCACATTGGCGAGATAGCCGGAGACCAGCGTCAGCGTCGCCTCCATGCCGAGAAATTCGGCGATCTCCGCCTCGAAGGGCTTGTGAGTCGAGCGCTCGCCGCCGACGAGGCGCGAGGCCAGCGCGCCGACGCCGAGCCGATGCAGCTCGTGATCGGCCTCCTCCAGAATCTTGGGGTGATTGGCGAGGCCGAGATAGTCGTAATTGGCGAAGCTGACGAAATGCGTCCCCTTCGCCTCGAAATCGGCGCGAAGCCGATCGATCTGCGCGAAGAAGGGATCGTGATATTGGAGGAGCGCATTGCCGGCGAAACGAAATCGTCTCGATGCGTAATCCGAAAGGCTGTTATGCTTCGCCACTTAGTGCGTCATCCCTCGAGTCTGCAGCCGCGCGCGCGTCTCGCGGCGCCGCATTGGAAGAGGACGCCCGATTCCTCGGAACGTCCGCGGTCGGCCCGCAGGCTTAGCACCCTTCGGCGCCAGAGCGCCAGCGAAAGCATCGTGGCGCGGGGGAAGTCCTCCTCCGCCGGCGTGCGGGAGGCGGGGATTTCCCCTGCGGCGGAGTTGCTCTATTGGCTCTGCCGATGACCGACATTCCGCATCCTCCCTCCCGTCCCCATGCCGAGCGCGCCTCCGCCCTGCGTCTGCGGGTGGAGGATCTCGCCATCGCCCGCGGCGGGCGGCGCGTGCTCGCGGGACTCGGCTTCACGCTCGCGAGCGGCGAGGCGCTGATCGTCACCGGCCGCAACGGCGCCGGCAAATCGACGCTTTTGCGCGCGCTCGCGGGCCTTTTGCCGCGCCTTTCCGGCCATATTGCGATCGAGGGCGCCGTAGAGGCGGAGGAGCCGGCGACGCTGCTCCATTATCTCGCCCATGCCGATGGGCTGAAGGCGCCGCTCACTGCCCGCGAAAATCTGGAGTTCTGGGCGCAATTTCTGGGGGAGGAACCGGATCGGCGCAGCCTCGCCCCGGCGGAGGCGCTGCAGCGGGTCGGGCTCGCGCATCTTTCGGAGACGCCGGTCGCCATGCTCTCCGCTGGGCAGAAGCGCCGCATCGCGCTCGCCCGGCTGCTCGTCGTTTTCCGGCCGCTCTGGCTGCTGGACGAGCCGACCAGCGCGCTCGACGCCGCCTCGCGGACGCGGCTCGCCCGGCTGATGACCGAGCATCGCGCGCTCGGCGGAATGATCGTCGCGGCCACGCACGAGCCGCTCGGCCTCGAGGATGCGCGCGAGCTGGCGCTGGGAGCGAATTCGTGAATTCTCCGCTTCTCGCTCTCTTCCTGCGCGATTTGCGCGTCGCCCGTCGCATCGGCGGCTCCGCGACCATGGGGGTGGTGTTTTTTCTGGTGATGGTGTCGATCGCACCCTTCGCCATCGGCCCGGACCCCAATCTCCTCGCCCGCATCGGTCCGGCGATCTTGTGGATCGCGGCGCTGCTGGCGAGCCTTCTCTGCCTCGATCGGCTGTTTCAGGCCGATCTCGAGGACGGCTCGCTCGATCTCTTCCACCTCGGCCGCGCGCCGCTCGAGCTGGCGGTTCTGGTGAAATGCGCCGCCCATTGGGTGACGACCGGCCTGCCGCTGACGCTCGCCGCGCCCTTCCTCGGCCTGATGCTCCAGCAGGAGGAGACGGCGCTCGCCGCCGTGACGCTGACGCTGCTGGCCGGCACGCCGGCGCTGACGCTGATCGGCGCCATAGGCGCGGCGGCGACGGTGACGCTGCGCCGCGGCGGCCTGCTGATGGCGCTGCTGGTGCTGCCGTTGACGATTCCGGTGCTGATTTTCGGCGTCTCGGCGGCGGAGGCGGCGACGGGCGGAACGGTGTCCTTCTTCGCGCCTTTCGCGATTCTATGCGCGATCAGCCTCGGCGCGCTGGCGCTCTGCCCCTTCGCCGCGGCGGCGGCGTTGCGGAGCGCGGGGGAGTAAGACTTTGTCCAGACGGCGCCAAGGCCCCCGGAATGGAGGAGATAAATAGTCTGTTGAAGATTTCTAATGTCGGTACGGACACAGGTTTTGTGGAGCTGTCTAGAAATTACCAAGCTGCGGGCCGCTGTCCTTACCCCGCTCTCGGTAGTATTATTTGGCTGGCTCATTAGTCGTCACTTGAAACGTCTTGAACTCGCTCAGTGGTCAAACCAAAGGCAAAAGCCCTAATTAGCGAACTTCATCTGGCCGCATGGGATGGCCACGCTCGCGAAGTGATGGATAAGGTCGCAAAACGTGTCTCCGCAACGTAAGGACAAATCGCCCTCACAGAGCAAAAAATTCGTCGAGGCTGTGCGAGAACTCGGCGGCGTCGAAGACCGGCGCTCTTCGACGAAGAGCTGAAGAAGGTCGCCATCCCGGGAATCCAAACCGAGATAGGAATTGAATGATGATCCGCTTAACCCATTGGACCGCATTTTTCGCGGGATTTTGTCTTGCCGGATTTAGCTCTCTTCTCGTGCTTTTTGCGCATCTGTTCCAACCGTCTGACTTGCTGCCGGCTGACCGGCTTATCAACAGCATCGCTGCCTCGGTCTCCGGGTGCAACGTGGTTCTGGACGGTGATGTTATTGTTGATGACGGCCGGGGGAGTTGGGTCACTTGGACGGGACGCTTTAAAGGCGGAGGCGACGTTGTTCCCGATCGTGCTCAAGGAAGTGAGAATGAAAATAAGGATCAGAAGAGTAGCCAGCGGATTATTCGCGCCAAGCTTCTTTACGACTGCGGCGGCCTCTGACGGTAGAATATCTATGGCTTCAATAAGCGCCTTTTCAGGAGCTATACTACCTGATTTCGCCTCTTCGGCAAGCTTGCGTAGGCGATCTATAACCTCTTGAGTGACGCGGCCAGAACGTAAAATACGCATCGCGCCATCGGCGATGTCGAATGTCCCGTCCATTATCACGCCCATGTGGCCGTTTGGACATGGCCCAGCTCCGCAATTCTCAATTGTTATTCTTGTGCCGCCTCCCGCGCAAATGCCGGAAGGGAAAATCGAATGGCAGGTTGGGCAATAGGCTGGAATATTGATGGCCACGTCCATAAATTGGCTCACGTCAGCGAATGGGGTAGAGGCTAAGCCAATTTAGCCGATTCGCGTGGTTTGATAAATAAATAAATGCCCTAATTAAAGGGTGATACCTTCGTTACGAAGTATTGCCCTCAGCGCCGTCGGCTCGCGATAGGCTGCCGCGATGAAGGGCAGGGCGTTGATGACGGCCCCGGTGTCGTAGAGAATGTCAGTCTCGATCTCGGCGATCGTTTCCACCTCGCGGCCGAGGCTCTCCATATCTGTCAGAAAGATCGCCACGTCATAATCGGAATCGGGCCGCGCGTCGCCGCGCGCCCTCGAGCCGAATAGCACGACTCGTTCGAGCCGCGGGCCGTAAGCCCCGTCGAGCGCGGCGCGGAAGCGGCTCATGATCGGATCGATCGCTTTCGTCATCGGCCGAAATCGCTTCCCCGCCCCGCTTCAGTACAACCCGCCCGTTCCGCTGCCCACCTGCTTGTCCACATCCTGCGCGGCGCCGGACTGGAGCCCGCCGTCGCTGCCGGCCGGGGAATAGGAGTCCGGCGGCGCGGTGCCGGGCTTGAAGGCCTCGAGGATGGAGCCGGTGCCCTTGGAGCGCAGGCCCGAATGCGGATCGACCGAGATCAGCTTGATGCCCGGTGGCACGCGGAAGGGCACGTCCGGCTTGTCCTTCAGCGCCACCGTCATGAAGTCGCGGAAGATCGGCGCGGCATAGGTCGCCGCCTGGGCGCTTTTGCCCTCGCCGACCGGGCGGGGACGGTCGTAGCCGATGTAGACGCCGACGGCGAGATCGGGCGAGAAGCCGACGAACCAGAGGTCCTTGGCCTCGTTGGTCGTGCCGGTCTTGCCGGCGAGATGCTTGCCCACCGCCTTGATCGACTGGCCGGTGCCGCGCTCGATGACGCCTTCCATGATGGAGGTGATCTGATAGGCGGTCAGCGGATCGAGCACCTGCTCGCGCTTGTCGATCAGCTTGGGCTCGTTCTGGCTCTCCCATTTGGGAGCGTCGCAGCCCAGGCACTGGCGCTCGTCGTGACGATAGATCGTCTTGCCCCAGCGGTCCTGAATGCGGTCGATCAGCGTCGCCTTCACGCGCTTGCCGCCATTGCACAGCATGGAATAGGCCGTCACCATGCGCATCACCGTCGTCTCGCCAGCGCCGAGCGACATGGGCAGATAGAGCGGCATGTCGTCGTAAATGCCGAAGCGCTTGGCGTATTCGGCGATGAGCGGCATGCCGACGTCCTTGGCGAGGCGCACCGTCATCATATTCTTGGAGTGCTCGACGCCATAGCGCAGCGGATGCGCGCCAGTGCCGTGGGCGCCCTCGAAATTCTCCGGCGTCCAGCTCTCGCCATTGGCCTGCACGATGGTGATCGGCTCGTCGAGAATGGAGGAGGAGGGCGTGTAGCCATTGTCCAGCGCCGTGGCGTAGACGAAGGGCTTGAAGGAGGAGCCCGGCTGGCGCAGCGCCTGCGTCGCGCGGTTGAACTCCGATTGATCGTAGGAGAAGCCGCCGACCATGGCGAAGACGCGGCCCGTATAGGGGTCCATCGCCACCATGGCGCCGGAGATTTCCGGGATTTGGCGCAGCCGATACTGCCCCGGCCGGCCGGCGAGCGGCTCGACATAAATGACGTCGCCCGGCGTCACTGCGGCGCGAATGCTGCGGCCGGCCCAGCGCATGCCTTCTTGTGAGAGCTGGCCGGTCTCGCGCTCGCGCGCCACCTCGCCGGATTTCTCGCGCCCGGGCTGCAGGCCGATGCGGGCGAAGCTGTCGTTCGTCTCCAGCACCACGGCGAGGCGCCAGGGCTTCACATCGCCGAGCGCGGGAATATCGGCGAGCGGCAGGCCCCAATCATAGGAGATGTCGATATGGCGCATCGGGCCGCGGAAGCCATGCGCCTCGTCGAAGCGCACGAGGCCGTCGGCCAGCGCCTTGCGCGTGATGGCCTGCATCTTGGGGTCGAGCGTCGAGCGCACCGAGAGGCCGCCCTCATAGAGCTTCTTGTCCCCATATTTGTCGAGCAGCTCGCGGCGCACCTCCTCGGCGAAATAGCCGGCGACATAGGTGTTGGGCGAGGTGACGCGCGGATTGACGCCGAGCGGCTCGGTCTTGGCCTTGTCGCCGTCCTTCTGCGAGACGAAGCCGTCGGCGACCATGCGGTCGATGACGTAATTGCGGCGCTCGAGCGCGCGGTCGCGATGCTGGAACGGATGATAGTTGTTCGGCGCCTTGGGCAAGGCGGCGAGATAGGCCGCCTCCGGTATCGTCAGCTCATAGACCGATTTGTTGAAATAATTCAGCGCTGCGGCGGCGACGCCGTAATTGCCGAGGCCGAGATAGATCTCGTTGAGATAGAGCTCGAGGATGCGGTCCTTGGGATAGGCCGCCTCTATGCGGAAGGAGATCAGCGCCTCTCTGATCTTGCGCTCGAAGCTGCGCTCATTGCCGACGAGGAAGTTCTTGGCCACCTGCTGGGTGATCGTCGAGGCGCCCTGCATATGCCGGCCGCCCTGGGCGAGGATCGAGGCCGCGCGGGCGATGCCTTCGAAATCGACGCCATTATGCGTGTAGAAATTCTTGTCCTCGGCCGAGATGAAGGCCTGCTTGACCAGCGGCGGAATGGCCGCGCTCGGCAGGAACAGCCGGCGCTCGCGCGAATATTCGGCGAGGATGGAGCCGTCGTTGGCGTGGATGCGCGTCGTGACCGGCGGCTCGTAATTGCGCAATTGCGCCGTGTCCGGCAGATCCTTCGAGAAAACGTAGACGACGCCGGCCGCCGCGGTCACGGCGATCAGGAAGACGATGGCGCCGGTCGCGAAAAGGAAGCCGAAGAACCGGACGAGCAGACGCATGAAGGATGATCCTCGAGGGAGACGCGTTGCTGTGAAATCTGGCGCGCTGCGCGCCGAAGGCGTCCCGTTTAGAGCATATTTTGTCGTGACGGAAACCGAATCGGCCTCCCGCCACCCCCATCCTTAGCCCAATTTTTATGTTTTATTGTGGGCGTTGCGTCGTGGCCACGGCCTGAGAGGGCGCGCTGGCCTGAAGCTGCGCCGGCTCCCGGCGCTCGTCGAAATAGCGCTCGATCGCCTGCGCCGTGGCGTCCGCGGCGCGCTCGCGCCATTCCGGCGACAGCAGTCGCGAGAGATCGCGGTTGCTGGACAAATAGCCGAGCTCCAGCAGAACGGACGGAATATCGAAGGCTTTCAGCACGACGAAGCCGGCCGAGCGGCTCGGATTCTTGTTGAGATGGCCGACGGTCTGCCAATAGGCGATCAGCGTGCGGGCGAAGACATGGCTATAGGCGCGCGTCTCGCGGCGGGTGAGATCATAGAGAATGTCGCCGACCTCGCCCGCTTCCTCGGATTTGCGCTCGAGCCCGGCGGCGCGATCGGCGAAATTTTCCTTTTCGGCGATCTTGGCCGCCTCGGCGTCGGAGGCGCGGGCGGAGACGGTATAGACCGTCGCCCCCTCGACGCTGGTCTCGCCCAGCGTATCGGCGTGGATCGAAAGGAACAGCTCCGCTCCAGCCTGGCGCGCGACGCGCACGCGCTCGTCGAGCGCCATGAACGCGTCCTCATTGCGGGTGAGCAGCACGCGCAGCTTGCCGTCGGCCTCGAGCTTGCCCTTCAGCGTGCGGGCGAATTCGAGGACGATGGTCTTCTCCTGCTCGCCATGCGGGCCGGCGGCGCCGACATCGACGCCGCCATGGCCGGGATCGATGACCAGCAGCGGCTTGGCGTCGGCCACGGGGGGCGGCGCCTCGGCCGCGGTTCTGGCGGCGGGGGCAGGGGCGAGCCGGGCCGCCTCGGCGGCGAAGCTCGCCGCATCCGTGGGCTCGAGCTCGATGACGAGGCGCGGGGTGTCGAGCTTCGAATCGCTCGCGGCGCGAATGATCTTGGCCGGCCGCGCGAGATCGATGACGATTCGCGAGCGTCCGGGTGCGAAATGGCCGAATCGGAAGGAGGTCACGAGATCGTCGCCGCCGCGCTTGTCCTTGGCCGGGCGGCCGACCTCCGGGTCGAGACGAAAGGCCATTTCTGGGAGATCGACGACGATTCGATAAGGGTCGGCGACGGGAAAGACGCCCGGCTTCACCTCCGCCGTCGTCTCGAAGACGAGACGGGCGCGATCCTTCTGCTGCTCCAAGCGGACGGCGATGGCAGAGACAGGCTCGGGCGTGGCGGGCCCGGCCACTGCGGGCGCGCCGGAGAGGGCGAGACAGAGGGCCGCCGCCGCAAAGCGCAGCGCAGGCGCACGTCGCCCGCCTCTCCGCGAAGGCCCGGCCCCCGTCGGTCGCATCTCGTCCATGTTCTGAATCGCCCCGCTCACGCGTTCGCCCGATAATAATATGGCGTGGCTCGTGCATGCGCGCGAGCCCGGAATCTTTCTGAGGATATCTGGTTAACGCGACGTTAGCGCCCGTCCCGATCGCGGTTGCATTACGCGATCGATCGGAAATCATTTGGAAAAGGCAGCCGCGCATTTTTGTGCGGAGGGGATCGACAGCCTGTGGGCGGAGCCTCCGGCCAACTTGCGGTGTCGCCTTCGAGACATTATGTATGGAAACGTTCCGTGGAAGGGTTCGAAATGCGCCTCGCGCAATTTCGGCGTTTTACGGCGCCGGGAACCGTCTCGGGACGGGCGGCGTTTTTTCCGCGGAACGAATTACGTTCGAATGCACGCCTCGCGCGCGGGTTCCGGACGGGCGGGCGCCGCCGTAAGGCGCTGTGACATAAGGTTTTTGTGACGAGCTCATGGCGAAGTCCATGACATGCCGCCAATCGAGGCCCCGCTCCGCGCGAGAGTATCGCGCGCCGGGGGGCGAATCGATTCGCGCTGTCGCGCCGAGCCGTCGTCACTTCGGCTCCGGGTCGGTCCCGCTTCGGCGGCCGGTCGGGCCTCTCGCCCAGTTCGCCGGCGGTCGCGCCGGTTCGCGTATCCGATGTTTCGCGATCGACACCAACTCCCAGAAGACACGCGTCGACGCTCCGACGCTTCGCCGGACCGCGGTCGCATCGTCCCTCACCGGACGTTCGCTCGAGACCGCCGGCGTCGCCTCGCGTCGCGCCGCAAAGAGTTTCTCATGGCCAACAAAATGCTCATCGACGCCTCCCACCCGGAGGAAACCCGCGTAGTCGTGCTACGTGGAAATCGCGTTCAGGAATTCGACTTCGAAGCCGCCGACAAAAGGCCTCTGCGCGGCAATATCTATCTCGCCAAGGTCACGCGTGTGGAGCCTTCGCTCCAGGCCGCCTTCGTGGATTACGGCGGCAATCGCCACGGCTTTCTGGCCTTCGCCGAAATTCATCCCGATTATTATCAGATTCCCGTCGCCGACCGGATCGCTCTGCTCGAGGAGGAGAGCCGCGTCCATCAGCAGGATGACGAGGAGCCGCGCTCCCATGGCGGTGGTGGCGGCGGAGGCCGTCGTCGCTCGCGCCGCCGCCATTCCGACGGCGCCGAGAAGCGGGCCAATTCCGATGAGGTGATCTCCGAAAGCGCTCCCGAGAACGAGCAGACCGACGCCGCCGAGCAGGCGTCGCCGGCCGCGGAGGAGAGCCGCGCCGAGAACGCGGAATCCGAATCCGCCGCAGCCGAGAGCTTTGCGGCCGAGTCGCGCCCGCAGGAGGCCGTCGAGGCCGCGCCGATCTCCATCGATCCGCAGGGTTTCGGCGTCGTCGAGGCCGGCCATGCCGAGGAAGCGCCGGCCGAGCCGGCCGAGGCCGATCACGAGGTCAAGGCCCGTCGCCAGGACGAGCGTGATGAAGAGCATGAGGCCGAGCGCGAGGAGGCCGAGGCCCGCCGCCGCGACGACGACCATGACGACGAGGAAGAGCACGAGGACGAGGAAGAGCACGTCGAGCATATCGGCGGCGACGCGATGGAAGAGGTGCCGCACCGGCCCTCGCGCTCGCGCCGTCAGTACAAGATCCAGGAGGTCATCAAGCGCCGCCAGGTTCTGCTCGTGCAGGTCGTCAAGGAGGAGCGCGGCAACAAGGGCGCGGCGCTGACCACCTATCTCTCGCTCGCCGGCCGTTATTCCGTGCTGATGCCCAACACCGCGCGCGGCGGCGGCATCTCCCGCAAGATCACCGACGGCGCCGATCGCAAGCGCCTGAAGGAGATCGTGCAGGAGCTGGAGGTGCCGGAGGGCATGGGCGTCATTCTGCGCACCGCCGGCGCGACGCGCACCAAGGCCGAGGTCAAGCGCGACTTCGAATATCTGCTGCGCATGTGGGAGAGCGTGCGCGAATTGACCCTGCGCTCCAGCGCGCCGACCCTCGTCTATGAGGAAGGCTCGCTCATCAAGCGCGCCATTCGCGATCTCTATGGCCGCGACGTCGAGGAAGTGATCGTTTCCGGCGAGGAGTCCTATCGCGAGGCGAAGGACTTCATGCGCATGCTCATTCCGAGCCACGCCAAGAACGTCCGCCTCTATCGCGATCCCAATCCGATCTTCGCCTCGGCCGGCGCGGAGGCGCAGCTCGACGCGCTGTTCTCCAATCAGGTGACGCTGAAGTCGGGCGGCTATCTCGTCATCAATCAGACCGAGGCGCTGGTCGCCATAGACGTGAACTCGGGACGCTCCACCCGCGAGCATAATATCGAGGACACGGCGCTGCGCACCAATCTGGAGGCGGCCGATGAGGTCGCTCGCCAGCTGCGCCTGCGCGATCTCGCCGGCCTCATTGTCGTCGATTTCATCGACATGGAGGAGAGCCGCAACAATCGCTCGGTCGAGCGCCGCTTGAAGGATGCGCTGAAGAACGACCGCGCACGCATTCAGGTCGGCCGCATCTCGCATTTCGGCCTTCTGGAAATGTCGCGCCAGCGCATTCGCGCCGGCGTGCTCGAGGGCTCGACCGTGCCGTGTCCGCATTGCGCCGGCGCCGGCACGGTGCGCTCCACCGCCTCCATCGCGCTGCATGTGCTGCGCGTGCTCGAGGATGCTCTCATCAAGAGCGCGGCGCATGACATCATCCTGCGCACGCGCACTGTGGTGGCGCTCTATATTCTCAATCAGAAGCGCGGCCATCTGCAGGCCTTGGAGCGCCGCTTCGGCGTCGCCATCACCGTTTCGGCCGACGACACTTTGACCGGCACCTCCTATCATGCGCTGGAGCGCGGCGAGCCGGCCACCGGCGTCCGCGAGATTCCGGCCCCGAATGCGCTGCGCATCGATTCGCTCGCCGATCTCGAGGATGAGATCGAGGTGGAGGCCGAGGCGGGCGCCGAGGAGGACGAGATCGTCGAGCGCCGGCCCGAGGGCGCGCGACGCGAGGAACGAGGCGCGCGTCCGCCCTTCGTCGAGGAAGAGGGCGAGGGCGAGGACCAGCCGCGGGCGCGTCGTCGGCGCCGTCGTCGTGGACGCGGCGGCGGACTTTCCGGCGGGGAAGCGCCGGCGCCGGGCGCCGAGCAGCCGTCGGATGAAGGCCTCGCCATTGTCGCGGAGATAGACGGCGTTCCCACCGCGCCCTCCAATGAAGTTCCGCGTCCCGCCGAGCGCGGCAGCCGCGGCGGTCGTGGTCGTCGCGCCGGCCGTTGGACGCGCTCCTCGCCGCTGCCGCCCGAATTTCGCGAGCAGGGCGCCTTCCCGCTCGACGAGGGCGTCGCCGAGGCGGCCGTTTCCCCGGCCGAGGCGCATATCCCGCCGTATGAGGCGGCCGAGGCGCCTCTGGCTCCCGTGACGGAGCCCGCCCTGATTGTCGAGGCGTCGGTCCCGGAGGCTCCGGCCCTGGAAGCCGCGGCCTCGGAAGCTCCGGCCGCTTCGGCTCCGCCGGTCGAAGCCGCCGCCCCGAGCACGCCTGCGCCCGAGGCTCTTCCGGCGCCTGCGGAGGCTTCCGCTCCCGCGGCCCCTGCGCCGGAGCCCGCGGCTCCGCCGTCTCCGATCGTGCATGAGGCCGCGGCTCCGCCGCGCAAGCCGACCGAGACGATCATCACCGAGGCCGACCCCAATCGTCCCAAGAAGGGCGGCTGGTGGCAGCGGGCCAAGGCCTCGCTCGGCGGCGAGTGACGAAAAAAGGGCGACGGCCTCGAGCAGGCCGTCGCGCCTTTCTTTTCCGTCGGAGCCTACTTGCCGAGCTACTTGCCGAGCTACTTGCCGAGCGCCTTCGCGCAGTCCGGCCCGAGTTCCGACGCGTGGTTCTGCAGGCAGGCGATGATGCGGCCGCCGCCCGGCATGACGCCGCTGCAGAAGCGCTGATAATCCTGCTTGCAGGCTTTTTTCATCGCATCGGCCTTGGCGCCGGCGGGCGCAGTCTGCGCTGCGGCCGGACCCGCGGCCAGGGCGAGCGCGACTGCGGCGAGGGCGTAAAGCGTCGTCTTATTCATTGTCATTCTCCTCTTTTTGAAAAGCTCAGGCCGGGATGGCCTTCGCCTCGCCGGGGCGGGGCGTTTCCTCGGATGCGCCGGGCGGCGCGAGCAATGTCCGCAGCGCAGCGCGCCAATCGGCGGCGGAGGCGGCGTCGCGGAACATTGCGGCCCATTCGCCGAGCGCGATCTTCAGCGGATTGAAGCTCGGCGTTCCGCCGACGAGCCCGTAGCGCAGCGCTTCCTGCTTCGGCGCCTCGGCGAATGTGCCGAATAGGCGATCGAAGACGATCAGCACGCCGCCGTAATTCCTGTCGAGACAGGATGAGTTGGAGGCGTGATGCACGCGATGATGCGCCGGCGTGTTGAGCGCATATTCCAGCACGCCCAGGCGCGGACAGAGTTCTGTATGGATGAAGAACTGGTAGAGCAGATTGCCGGTCAGCATCAGCGCTATGGCGATGGGGTGGAAGCCGATGAAAGCGAGCGGCAGGAAGAACAGGAAATTGCCCGAGAGCCCCGCCGTCCATCCGAGCCGCACCGCCGCCGTATAATTCATGCGCGTCGGCGAATGATGAACGCTATGCGTCGCCCACAGCCAGCGCACGCGATGCGAGGCGCGATGGTCCCAATAATAGAAGAATTCGACGCCGACGAAGAGCGCGACGAGAGCGAGCGCGCCGGTCGGATCGAAATCGAGGAGGCGATGCTCATAGGCGAAGGCGTAAGGCCCGGCCATGATCAGCGCCTCGGCCCCGCGCAGCAGCGAGCGGCCGAGCGCGACGCCCAGCGAGGCGGCGCTCTCGCGCAGATCGTGACGCTCGTGCGCGGTAAAACGCGCGAACGCATATTCGAGCGCCATGAAGCCGATGGCGGCGGCGAGAATGATCAGCCTCGCATGGAGGTCGATCGGAGAGTTCATGAGTTGCGGCATGATGCGATTGTCCTGGCGGCTCGACGCGGGCTGGCCGCTCAACGCGAGACGGAGCGGGAATAGCTATAGGATCGACCGCCTCGTCCCGAGCCTTGGCCGCTGACATTGCAGACGCCGCCGGCGCAGCTCGCGGCGCCGGAGCGGCTCCAGGCGCCGTGCGGACCGGAGGCGCCGCGCCCCCAGGAGCAAGAGCCGCCGCCACAGCTTCTCGAAGCGTTCCAATTGCTCGTCCCGCGCGGGCCGGTGAAGGAGCCGCTGCGCGTCCAGGCGTCGGCCTCGGAGACGGCGGCGAATATCGTCAGCGCGGCCAGAGCCGGAGCGGCGATGGATCGAAACATGTGAAATCTCCTCTTCCTCTTGCCGTCGATGCTTCGACGTGCGGATGAGGATGCGCGCGCTTCGTCCTGCGCCGATCACCATCGCGCGACTTTTCGTCTCCTTTTGTCGCGCTTTCGTAACATCGTGTAACAGCGCCTCCCGCGCTCTTGCGTGAAGGGCGCTGTGGATCGACATTCGCCTCATGAGCGCGCCTGCAGCCCGAATTCTGATGGTGGAGGACGATCCCGAGATCGGCCGGCTGGTCGGCGATTTTTTACGCCGTGAGGGCTTCGAGCTCATTCTCGCTCAGGATGCGCGCGCGATGGACGAATCGCTCTCTCGCGCGCGGCCGGATCTGCTCATCCTCGATCTGATGCTGCCGGGCGAGGACGGCCTCTCCATCTGCCGGCGCTTGCGCGCGAGCGATTCTCTGCCGATCCTGATGCTGACGGCGAAAAGCGACGAGATCGATCGCGTCGTCGGCCTCGAAATGGGCGCCGATGATTATCTGACGAAGCCATTCGGGCCGCGCGAATTGCTCGCCCGCGTGCGCGCGCTGCTGCGTCGCGCCCAGGCGGAGCCGATCCGGCCGGCGAGCCGGCGCTATGCTTTCGATCGCTTCGTGCTCGATCTCGACGCGCGCAACTTCGAATCCGCCGGCGCGCCGATCGCGCTGACCAGCGCGGAATTCGATTTGCTCGCCTGTTTCGTCCAGCATCCGCGCCGCGTGCTGACGCGCGATCAATTGCTCGATTGGACGCATGGCCGCAACGCCGATCCTTTCGATCGCGCGATCGACATGCTGGTCTCGCGCCTGCGCAAGAAGCTCGATGCGGCGGGCGCGAGCGGCGATCTCATCGCCACTGTGCGCAACGGCGGCTATTTGTTCAAAGCCGAGGTTAGGCGCCTCTCATGATGTCGCGCTGGACCATAGCCGCGCGCCTCACGCTCATCGTCATCGTGAGCCTGACCGCTGTTTGGGTCGCCGCCATCGCTGCGCTCTATCGCTTCACCGCGGACGAGAGCGCGCGCGCGCGGCCGACCCCCGAGCATGTCGCCGCCGTCGTCGAGCTGATCGAGCGCACGCCGCCGCAAATGCGCGCGCTGGCGCTGGAGGCGGTGGCGTCGCCGCTATTCGCGCCGCGGCTACTGCCGGCCGGCGTGGTCGCGGCGCCGTCCGGTCCGCTCGTGGCGGACGACATCCACCGCGACTATGCCGCCGCGCTGGACGGCCGCGCGCTGATTTTGGAATGGCGCCCCACTTTGCCGATCGGCCGCCGATTTCCACGTCTCGCGGGCGCGCTCTCCAATGCGCTCGAGTTCCGCATTTCATTGCGGGGCGGCGAGACTCTGCTCATCGACACGCGCGGCGCGATGATGGTGGCGCGCTCGGGCGTTCCGGTCGGGCTGCTCGCTGGCCTTTTCGGCACGCTCGTGGCGCTCGCCGCTCTGCTCGTCATGCATCGCGAGACGAAGCCGATCGCGCGTCTCGCCGCCGCGGTCGACGCGATCGATCTTTCCGGCGAGCCGGCGTTGCTGCCGCGCCAGCGCGGCAATGCGCCGGAAGTGCGCGCGCTCGTCGCCGCTTTCGAGCGATTGCAGGCGCGGCTCTTCGGACTCCTACGCGCGCGCATGGCGCTGATCGGCGGCATTTCGCATGATGTGCGCACATTCGCGACGCGCCTGCGGCTGCGTGTCGAAGCGATCGCCGACGATGGCGAGCGGAGCCGCGCCATTGCGGACATAGACGATATGATCCGGCTGCTCGACGATGCGCTTCTCTCGAGTCGCGCCGGCGCCGGAGACCTCGCGCGTGAGATGATCGACGTCGCGGCGCTGCTTCGCGCCGAGGTCGAGGATCGCGCGCAGAGCGCTTCTGTCGATATAGATTTGGGCGGCGTCGCGAATGCGATGGTTCTCGGAGATCGATTGGCGCTGCGTCGCGTCTTCGCCAATCTCATCGACAATGCGCTGAAATATGGCCATGCTGCGCATGTTTCTCTCGCATCGCGCGGCGCTTGCATCGAGATTGCCGTGGAGGATGAAGGGCCGGGAATTCCAGAGGCGCAGCGCGCGCTGATGCTGGAGCCGTTCAGCCGGCTGGAGACATCGCGCAGTCGCGGAGCGGGCGGCGCCGGCCTCGGCCTCGCCATTGTGCGCGCGCTCGTCGAGGCGCATGGCGGCGAGGTGACGATCGACCGCGCTGTGAAAGGCGGCGCGCGCGTCGCCGTTACGCTGCCTTTGTTTTAAAAAAGGTCGGTTCACTTTCCGAGCCAGGCCGCGAGACGATCGAGGCCGAGCCGCACTTCACTCTCCGGCCCGGCGTAGGAGAAGCGCAGCGTGCGCTTGCCGCGCGCGCGATCGAAATCGATTCCGGGCGTGACGGCGACGCCGGCCTCCTCGAGCATGCGCTTGCAGAAGGCGACCGAATCCGCGGAAAAGCGCGAGATATCGGCGTAGATGTAAAAGGCGCCGTCCGGCGGCGCGAAATCGGCGAAGCCCAAGCGCGGCAGCCGTTCCAGCAAGAGCGCGCGGCTGCGCGCATAGCCCGCCTTCACCGCCTCGAGCTCCGCCTTCGCCTCGAAGGCCTCGAGCGCGGCGATCTGCGCCAGAGTCGGCGCCGAAATGGCGAGCGATTGCTGCAGCCGCTCCATCGGCCGCACTAGGGGCTCTGGCGCGATCAGCCAGCCGAGCCGCCAGCCGGTCATCGCATAATATTTGGAAAAGCTGTTCACGACGATGGCGCCGCGTGAATGCGCCAGCGCGGTCTCGCAAGGCCGCTCGTAAGAGAGCCCGTGATAAATCTCGTCGGAGACGAAGAGAATTCCGGCGTCCGCGCAGAAGGCGCAGATTTTTTGAAATTCGTCGCTCGGAATCATCGCGCCGGTGGGATTGGCCGGGCTCGCCAGCAGCGCGCCGTCGAGGCGTTTTGCGCGATGCGCCGCCTCGAGCAGAGCGGCGGTCGGCGAATAGCGCGTGTCGGCGCCCACATCGATCAGCACGGGTTCGAGGCCGAGCGAGGCGAGAATATTCGCGTAGGCCGGATAGCCCGGCGCCGTCATCGCGATGCGCGCGCCCGGATCGAAACCGGCGAGAAAAGCCAGCAGAAAAGCGCCCGACGATCCGGTGGTGACGATGACGCGCTCCGGCGAGACTTCGACGCCATAGGCCTCGCCATAATGGCGCGCGATGCGCTGACGCAGCGCCGGGCGGCCGAGCGCCTCGGCATAGCCGATGGCGCCTTCGGCCAGCGCGCGCGCCGCGGCCTCGCGCACGGCGAGCGGCGCCGGAGCGCCGGGCTCGCCCAGCTCCATATGGACGATGCGGCGGCCCTGCCGCTCGAGCGCGCGTGTTTCGCTCAGCACATCCATCGCGATGAAGGGCGCGATGGCGCTGCGCTTGGAAGGGGAGGGAGGCGTCGTCATGCGATCAGCATAGCGGCGATGAATGTGACATTCGTGGGGCGCGCCGCTGCGCTCTCGTTCGGCTAACGCGCGAAGCCGCGCTGGCGCAGCAGCGCATCGACATTCGGCATGCGGCCGCGAAAGGCCACATAGGCGTCGGCCGGGTCCTGCGTTCCGCCGGCGGCGTAGATGTGACGGCGCAAGCGTTCGGCAATGTCGGGCGCGAAAGGATCGCCGGCCTCGAGGAAAGCCTCATAGGCGTCGGCGTCCAGCGTCTCCGCCCAGAGATAGGAGTAATAGCCGGCCGAATAGCCGTCGCCGGCGAAGACATGGGTGAAATGCGGCGTCCTGTGCCGCATCACGATCTCTTCCGGCATCGATATGCGCGCGAGGCTCTCGCGCTCGAAGGCAAGCGCATCGAAGCTCTCGTCTATGGCGCTTTCGTGCAGATCGAGATCGACATAGGCGGAGGCGCAGAATTCGACGCTGGCGAAGCCCTGATTGAAGTGCCGCGACTTTTGGATGCGCTCGAGCAATTCCTCCGGCATTGGCGCGCCGGTCTCGGCGTGGCGCGCGAAGCCGCGGAGAATTTCGGGCTCCAGCAGCCAATGCTCATAGAGCTGCGAGGGCAGCTCGACGAAATCGCGCGCGACATTGGTTCCCGCGACGAGCGGATAGGTGACGTCCGACAACATGCCATGCAGCGCATGGCCGAATTCGTGAAACAAAGTGTGCGCGTCGTCGAGGCTGAGCAGAGTCGGCGCGCCATCGGGCGCACGCGAGAAATTCAGCACATTGACGACGATGGGACGAATGCGTCCGCTGAGGTTTTCCTGGCTGCGGAATTCTGACATCCAGGCGCCGCCGCGCTTGGAGGGGCGCGCGAAATAATCGCCGAGGAAGAGCGCGACATGCTCGCCCTTCGTATCACGGACATCGAATGCGCGCACGCTCGGGTGATAGAGATCGAGCCCTTCCACCTCGACGAAGGAGAGGCCGAACAAACGTGTCGCGACATGGAAGGCGGCGGCGATCATCTGATCCAGCTGGAAATAGGGACGCAGCTCCGCCTGGTCGAGATCATAGCGCTCCTTGCGCACGCGCTCGGCGTAATGGCGCCAGTCGGAGGCGCCGATCGCGACATTGGCGCCGTCGCGTTCGGCGAGCGCCTGCAGATCGTCGCGCTCCGTCTTCGCCGCCGCGAGCGCCGGCGCCCAGACGCGATCCAAGAGCTCGCGCACCGCTGCCGGCGTCTTCGCCATCGTGTCGTCGAGCTTATAGGCGGCGAAATTCGCAAAGCCATTGAGCCGCGCGCGCTCCTCGCGCAGGCGCAAAATCTCGGCGATCAGCGCGCGATTATCGGTCGCGCCGCCAGTCTCGCCGCGGCTGGCCCAGGCGCGGAAGGCGGTCTCGCGCAGATCGCGGCGCGTCGAGCTCTGCAGAAAAACCTCGACGCTCGAGCGCGCCAGCGTGACGCCATATTTGTCCGGCGCGCCGCGCTCTTGCGCGACATTGGCCGCGGCGGCGCGAAAATCTTCGGAGAGTCCGTCGAGATCGCTCTCGTCGAGCAGCAGCAGATAATCGGCCTCGTCGGCGAGGACATTCTGCGCGAAATCGGTGGTGAGATTGGCGAGGCGCTCGGATATTTCGGCCATGCGGCGCTTCGCCGTCTCGTCGAGCTTCGCGCCGGCGCGCAGGAAGCGCTTGTGCGTCAGCTCCAGCACGCGCGCCTGCTCGTCGGTCAGCGCCAGCGCGTCGCGGCGGGCGTAGAGCGCATCGACGCGCGAGAACAGCGCCGCGCTCAGCAATATCTCATTCTCGTGTCGCGCCAATTCGCCGGAAATGTCGCGCTCGATCTCCTGCAGCTCGGGCGTGGCGTCGGTCGCAGCGAGATTCCAGAAGACGCCGCCGATGCGCGCCAGAAGGCGGCCGGAGCGCTCGAGAGCGGCGATCGTGTTCTCGAAATCGGGCGGCGCGGGATCGTCGGCGATGCGCGCGATCTCGGCCAGATTTTCCGCCATGGCCGCCTCGAAGGCGGGACGGTAGTGCTCGGCCTTCAGCGCGCCGAAGGCCGGCAGGCCGAAAGCTCTGGTCGAGGCAAAGAGCAGCGGATTTTCGGTCGTCATCGGATCCCTCGGACTTCGCAGGCAGATTTAAGGGCTCGGACGCCGCCGCGCCAGCCGACTCGGCGGTTGTCGGCGATCCCTTATTAGTGTAGTAGATTTATAGACTGAATATAATGAGGCGACGGTTTCCGCCGCCTGTCGAAGGAGCGGCGCGGTGACGCAAGCAAAGCAGGGGCCGCATGCGGGAAATGGGTCCGAGCTCAGCGGCTTTCCGCAACTCGGCCGTATCGTCGCGGAACTCGGCGAATTGCGCCGCGCCGCGCAGAAGCGCCGTTATCGTGATGGGCGCCTGCCCGAGCTGCCCTCGCGCGAGGCGACGACAGAGATCATCGACGCGCTCGCGGCGAGCCTCTATCCGCGCCATTTCGGTCCGCCGGAGCTGACCACCGACGGCGCCGACGGCTTTGTGCTCTACACGCTGGACAAGAGCCTGCGCGCCTTGCGCGAGCAGGTGCGGCGCGAGCTGCAATTGCTGGCCAACGGCTCGGACGACGGAACGATCGACCATCGCTCGCGCGCGCATGAGATCGTCGACGCTTTCGCGCAGGCGTTGCCGCTGATACGGGCGCTGCTCGACACAGATATTCGCGCCGCCTATGAGGGCGATCCCGCGGCCAAGAGCCTCGACGAGGTGGTGTTCTCCTATCCCGGCCTTTCGGCGATCATTCGCCACAGGCTCGCGCATCGTCTCTATCTGCTCGGCGCGCCCATGCTCGCGCGGCTCGTCTCGGAGATCGCGCATTCGGCGACGGGAATCGACATTCATCCGGGAGCGGAGATCGGCGAAGGCTTCTTCATCGATCACGGCACCGGCGTCGTCATCGGCGAGACCGCCGTCATCGGCAAGAATGTGCGGCTCTATCAAGCGGTGACGCTGGGCGCCAAGCGATTCGAGGTCGATGCGGACGGCGCGCTGGTGAAGGGCGGCGCGCGTCATCCGATCATCGAGGACGATGTGGTGATCTACGCAGGCGCCACAGTGCTCGGCCGCATCACCATCGGTCGCGGCTCCGTCATCGGCGGCAATGTCTGGCTGACGCACAGTGTGCCGGCGGGCAGCAATGTCACGCAGGCGAAGCCGCTGAGCGAATCCTTCACCTTCGGCGCCGGCATCTGAGCGTCACGGCGTCAGCGCGGCGGCGCTCGGCGCAGGCTCCTCCTTCGCTTCTATGTCGCCCCTCGGCGCGTCATGCGCGGAGAGCGCCGAGCACAGCGCCGCGGCATTGTCCCATGTGCATGTGGTCGCGCCGATTCCGCGCGTGCATGTGCATCGGTAGAGCACGCCCGCGACGCATCGCGTGGCGCCCGAGTCGCTCGTCGATCGACAATCCTGGGCGGCGGCGGCGCTCGCGGCGATCACAATGGCGGCCGTGAGGCTCCTCATCGGATAGATCATGACGGATGCTCCGAAGATGTCGGCGGATCGACATCGGGCTATCTATCGCGTCGCCGAAGGGGTTCAATACGCGTCGACTCGTCGCGCCCGCGCCCGCGCGAATCGCGTTCCCCGACCATGCGAGAGGAGACGTCATGATTCGCGATTACGTCAGCCATGCCGCCAATGAGCGGACGTTTCTCGCATGGGTTCGCACCGGCATTGCGATCATGGCGCTCGGCTTCGTGATCGAGAAATTCGATCTTTTCGTGCATACGATCAGCATCACACTACCGGAGGTAGAGCGTGGTCCGATCTTGCGGCGGTTCGAAAAATTGTCGGGACCATTGACGAGCGGTGGAGGCGGCGGCCTTCTGGTGCTCGGGGGCGTTGCGCTGATCATCGTCGCAACCGTACGTTTCATCCGCACGCGGCGTCTCATCGCCGACGAGGCGCAGCATGGTTTCGACGCTGGCGTGTTCGAGCTCGTCGTTCTCGCCGCGCTGCTGCTGCTCGGCTCCGGATTCGTCGTCTATCTCGCGATCGGCTGACGCGACGCGACGATCCCGCTCTCTGTGACCGGTTCACCGACCATGCGTGCCCGTCGCGGGGAGGTCTTCCTCGAGCGGCGCGATCGGCGCCGGCGCCTCATGCTGCGGCGTGCGCCGCGGCCGGCCTTCCTGCTCGGCGCGGCGGAATTCCTCGTATCCCTCATAGATGGGCGCGAGCAGGCCGTTGCATTCCGAGCGATACAATTTCGTCTTGTGCATGAGCATCTCGACGATGCGCTCCTGCTCCTTCTGCAAATGCCGCAGGCGCATCGCCGTGACCGATTGCAGCTCCTCGAAGATGGAGCAGCTTCGCCGCTGCTTCTCCTCCTCGGAGAGAGAGGCCGTGTATTGCGTCTTGTGCATGAAGGACTGCGCCAGACGAAAGGCGGTGCTCATATTGCGGTCGTCGATTCCGTCCTGCGGCGGCGCGCCGAGGAAAATATGCTCGGCGATTCTCGGCGCCAGCGCGCGCATCGCATGCAGCGCGTCCTTGTCGGCCGGCGTCGCGAGATCATTGATGAAGTGGGTGACGCCCTTCTCTTGCTCGAATTGGACATCGGCGAGCCAGAGATCGGAGCCGGCGCGGCCAGAGCCGCGAAACAGCGACACGCTCTGAGTGCGCAATCCGCCGGTCGCCGAGATCAGCATGATGCCGGCGGCGCGCGTCGCCGTGCGGCGGCGTCCCGACGTATCGGGATCGGCAGGGGCCATGCGCTTGCTGACGGCGCGACGCAGCGCGCGCGCGGCCTTCTCGGCGCGCTGGCGCTCGGCCTCCACGCGCTGCTGCTCGCGCAGCTCGGCGAGCGCTTGCTCGCGCGCCGCCATCGCCTCCGCATCGATCGTCGACGTCTCCGCCTTGCTCGGCTTCGTCTTGCGTCGCGTATGCGCGATATAAGTGCCCACGCCGCTCCTCCGCAGAGCGCCCGGCCCATCGATCGCGATCCGCTGAAATGTCGCGAGTGTCCGAGGCGCAGGAGAAACGCTAGCGCCGAAGACGACGGCTTCGCGATTGTGGAGAATCCGCTTGTGGCCACCACGCAATCCCGCGCGGGGAGGGGAGCCGCGGGCCGGGCGGCGGCCGCGTCCATCGCATTGCGACGGCCGGGAAAGGCCGATATATTCCTATTTACCTAGTCATATTCATCAATTAAATTTCGTGGCGATTTTTCTTGCCGTCGGCGGAGCCGCCGCCGTGGCCATTCAGCGCGATGCGGAGCGTCACGAATGTCGAAATTGCTCTTTCTTCACAGATGGGTGGGCGTCATATTGGCGCTATTCATGCTCGTCTGGTTCTCCACCGGATTATCCATCGCCTTCATCGGCTCGCCGACGATCGACCGTGCGCAGAGGCTGGCGCATGCGCCGGCGCTTCTGCCGCAGGACGGCTGGCTCTCGCTGGGCGAGGCGCTGAGCGCCAGCGCCGCAGCGCGCGCGCAGGCCGTAAAGGCGAGGGGCGAGGCCGCCGGCGGCGGCATGGGACATGGCGGGGGAATGGGCGGCGGCGGCCATCATGCGCATGGCGGCGCCAAGGCGGAGCGCGGCCTCGCCGATGCCCGGCTGCAGCGCGTGGGCGACGAGCCGATCTGGCTGGTCGAGGACGACGCCGGCCGGCGCTTCGCCCTTTCTGCGACCAATGGCGCGCTCGTCGATTTCGATCCGCGAGCGGCGGAGCGAATCGCCCGCGACTGGCTCGGCGCATCCTCGCTGCTCTATCTCGACACGGTGGATGCGGCCATCGGCGTGCGCAACGCCGAGACGCTGAAGCCGTTTCATCGATTCGCGACGGGCGACGGCGCGGGCACGCAGATCATCGTCTCGGCGCGCACGGGCGAGGTCGCGCAAGTCTCGACGCGGGTCGAGCGCGCTTTCATCTACGCCGGCAATTGGCTGCATCTCTTCCGCTGGCTGGATGTGCTCGGCGCCGGCGAGTATCGTCGCGACGCGCTGACCTATGTCGGATTTTTCGCCGCCATCGGGGCCTTTACCGGCATCGTCATCGGCTGGATCAAATGGAAGCCGGGGTTTTTCGGCCGTCCGACCTATGCGCGCGGGCGCACGCAGCCCTATCGCGAGACCTGGCTGAAATATCATTTCTGGGCCGGACTCATCGGTGGCACTTTCGCCTTCTTCTGGGCGGCGAGCGGCTTTCTCTCCACCAATCCGGGGCAGATCTTCTCGCAGGCCACAGCGAGCCGCGAGGAGCTGGCGCGCTATCGCGGCGCCGCGCTTCCACAGGCTTTCGTCGACTGGCGGCCCTCGGACGCGCTCGGCCTCGCCGCTGACGTCGTCGAGCTCGCCTGGAGCTGTCTCGGCGAGGAGGCGCTGCTGCTCGCGCAATCGCGTGACGGCGCGCGCCGCGCCCTCGCCGTTCCGGGCGCCGTCGCCGGCCTCGGCGAGCAATCGATTCTCGCCGCCGCGACTCGGCTGAAGGAGGGCGTCGCCATCGCCGGCGCCGAGACGCTCGCCGACTATGATTCCTATTATTTCGCCAATCATCGGCAGACGGCGCTGGACAAGCCCTTGCCCGTGCTGCGCGTCGATTTCGTCGACGCCGAGCATACGTCTCTCTATGTCGATCCGACAGACGGCCGCCTGCTCGCGAAATTCGACACGAGCCGGCGCGTCTATCGCTGGGTCTATTCGGCCGTCCATCATTGGGATTTCGGCTGGTTCCGCAATCATTGGCTGTGGTGGGGCTGGATGGGCGTATGGGTCTCCTTCGGCGTCGCGCTCAGCGCCAGCGCCGTTGTGCTGGCGTGGCGGCGCCTACGGCGCTCCCTCCCCGTTCCCCAGGCCGCGAGCGGCGAAAGGCGCCCGAGGCGCGCCGCGCAAACCGCCTGACGGGCGAAGGCTCCGGCCGGAGCTCTCTATTTTCATCCTAGGGATAAGAGAAAATGCCCCGTCTCCGTGAGGAGGCGGGGCTTTTTTTTGCGCTCGCGCGCCACGCCTGTCGCTCCAGCACCGCAGGCGACGCCCGAAAGTCCGCCGCTCGCCGGCGAGGGCGAGCGTAGCTGTTGACGTGCCCTATAAAAACTACGTAGTCTATAGATATTGTAAGTAAGCGCGCCATCGGGGGGCGCTGTGTAGACCGTCGCTGCGGCCCCGCGAGGAGCCGCGGCGACGGGACATGGGGAAACAGTGGCGATGTCGAGAGCGAGCGGAGAAAAGAGAGAGTCGCGTGCGAATTTGTTGCGCAGCGTCGGCTTCGCTTCATTGGCGGCGGGGGGCGTTCTGGTCTTTGGAGCGGTCCCTGCGGCCGCGCAATCGGCGCCGATCCCCGATCCAACGATCGGCCAGTCCGGCGGCGCCGCGGTGAGCGCGCAGGTCGACGACGTCACCGTCACGGCGCGCAACCGCGAGGAAAAGGCCCAGGACGTTCCTCTGCCCGTCAGCGTCGTCGGCCCCAAGGCGGCCGAGCGCGAGCGTCTCGAGCGTCTGTCCGATTTTGCTGAAAAGGTCCCCAATTATCGTCCGAACATCTCCAACCCGCGCACCTCCGGCACTGCGATCCGAGGCGTCGCCGGCGGCACGGGCGCGTCATCGGGCGGCGCCGACGGCTCGGAGGCGTCGGTCGGCTATATCGTCGACGATGTTTTCTACACCCATGTCGGCTTTCAGTGGCAGGACTTCGTCGATCTGCAATCCTTCGAGGTGGCGCGCGGCCCGCAGGGCACGCTGCTCGGCAAGAACACGACGGTCGGCGCGGTCGTCATCCGCACGCAATTGCCAGCCTTCACGCGCTCGGCGACGATCGAGTCGTCTTTCGCCAATTACAATCGCTTCATCGAGAAGCTCAACGTCACCGGCCCGATCATCGACGACAAGCTCGCTTATCGCGTCACTTTCTATCTCGACAAGGGCGACGGCTGGATTCGCGACGCCGTCACCGGCGCGAGCTATCTCAACAATGATCGCTGGGGCGTGCGCGGCCAGCTCTATTATGTCGGCGACGAGATCACCAACCGGCTCATCTTCGACCGCTCCACCGCGCATGAATATAATAATTCCGGCAGCGGCGTGGTCGGCGATTCGGTTCCGCTCTTCGCCAATGGAACGCTCGGCGCTTCTTACGCGACGACGCTGGCCAATCGTCTCGGCAAGCCGATCCTCACCTATGATCCCTACGCGCGCTTCCAGACGCGCGTCGGCACGCTCGATCAGCGGACGATCGGCGTCTCCGACACATTCAATTGGAACATAGGCGAGAACACGCTCACCTCGATTTCCGCCTGGCGCGAGTTCCGCCTGCATCCGCGCAATTCGCTCGGCGAGCAGCTCACCGAGATCACTTCCAACGCCTATGACGTCACCGTCGATCAATTCTCGCAGGAGATTCGCCTCGCCTCGCCGAAAGAGCAGAGCTTCGAATGGCAGACCGGCCTCTACTCGCTCTATGAGCGCGTTTGGTCGCTCAATCATTTCGATTTCGGCTCCGACGCGGGAGGCTGGTTCAATCCGGGCAATACGGCGACGGCGATCGCGCGGCGCAATTCGCTGCTCAACGGTTTCAAGAATCATCGCGACGGCAAGGCGACGACCTTCAGCGTCGCGGCTTTCGGGCAGGGGACCTACCACATCGACGAGCAATGGGCGCTGACCTTCGGCCTGCGCGACACCTATGAGATTCGCGAAGGCTCGGTGTTCGCCTGGGAAGAGGCTTGGGGCGTCGGCCTCGATCCTGCTGTGGTGGACGCCGCGATCCGCGGCGGCGGCGGCGTCGGCTTCTACGACACCGGCGCGGTGAAGAAATATTTCAACTCGCTCTCCGGCCTCTTCAATCCGTCCTATCGCTACAATGAGAATATCCTCGTCTATGGCTCGGTGGCGCGCGGCGAAAAATCCGGCGCGACCAATACGGATGCGCAACCGATCCTCGACGACAAGGGCAACTTCAAGCAGTTTCAGCCCGTCATCACCAAGCCGGAGGTGTCCTGGGACTATGAGCTCGGCGTCAAGACCAATTGGCTCGACAATAAGCTCATCGTCAACGCCAATGTCTATTGGAACGATATTTTCAATTATCAGGCGCAGCTCGTGAACACCGACTATCGCGACAGCACCGGCCAGGTCCTGCGTCGCAACTATCTCGGCAACATCGGTCATGTGCGTTTGCGCGGCATAGAGCTTGACGCGCGCTGGAGCCCGGTCGAGCGGCTGTGGCTCACGCTCAACGGCGCCTATGCGGAAGCGCGCTACGTCAATTTCGACAAATCGCCGCCGCCGGCCGATTGGCTCTGGCCGACGGCGGCGGGGCAGCCGGCCGCGCCGGCGTCGCTCAATCGCGACAATTCGCGTTTCGAGAATTTCCCGCTGTGGTCGTTCAACGCCGGCGCCAACTACGAGCATCCGCTCGGCAAACTCTTCGCCGATGTCGGCGGCTGGGCCAACCGTCCCGTCACCGGAATCCTCTATGCGAATCTGTCCTGGCGCGACAAGCAGCGGCTCACCAATCCGTATTCCGTCTTCCAATATTGGCAGCCGGCCTATGCGCTGGTGAATGCGGGCCTGGGCCTGCGCGCGGATGACGAGAGCTGGCAGCTGATGATCTGGACGAAGAATCTCTTCGACCAGCGCTATGTCACCACTTGGAACCCGGGAACAGTCACCACCGCGGCGACCGCGACGCTGCCGGCGCAGCCGCGAACCTTCGGCGGCACGCTGACCGTCAAGCTCTATTGAAGTTTTGGCTGCTTTCGCTGCGCTCGCGTGGAGCGGCGCGCGTTCGAGGAGTGCAAATATGCGAAATATGAATGACAGGATTGGGCTGATCGGCGCCCTTGTTGGCGCCCTTGTCGGCGCGCTCGCGGCGGGCTCCGCCATCGCCGCCGATCTTCCTTCCGCCAAGGCGCCGCCCGCTCCGCTGGCGGCCCCGGCTCCCGCGTTCAGCTGGCAGGGGTTCTATGTCGGCGCCTATGCCGGCGCGCTGCTCGGCGAGGGGACCTTCGCCTATTTGCGCGACACACCCATTCGCGGCGCGGGCTTCCTCGGCGGCGGAACGCTCGGCTATAATTGGCAATGGACGCCGACGATCGTCCTCGGCCTCGAAGCCGATTTCGGCTATCGCGGGTCGCAAAATGCGGAGACGGTCGGCTGGAACACGCCGAGCGCCACGGAGACCGGCGTGTTCGGCACATTCCGCGGCCGTGCCGGCTACGCCTTCGCGCCGAAATGGCTCGTCTATGGAACGGCGGGCTTCGCCTATGGAACGGATTTCGCGCCGACCAGCTTCACCTCGGTCCTTCCGCTCACCGTCGGCCAGCTGAGCACGGGAACGACGGTGCGCGCCGGCTGGACCGCGGGCGCCGGCTTCGAATACGCTTGGTCGGACAAGATCTCGGTGAAGGGCGAATATCTCTACACGCAGCTCGCCGACTCGGGCGTCAGCTATTCCACTAATTTCGGCGCCGCGCCGATCAATGTGAAGAGCGCCGGCCATATCATGCGCGGCGGCGTCAATTATCATTTCACGACGCCGGCCGCTGCCACGGCCGCGCCGATCGTGACAAAATAGGCCGGATCCTCACCGAGTCCGCGGCCTCTTTGCGGCCGCGGGCGCCTCAATGAGCCGCCGTCGCGCCGCTCCATTCGGCGCCCAGCATGGCCATTACCGAAACGAGCAGCAAAAGGCCCGCGAGACGCGAGAGATTGCGGCTGGCCGTCGGCTCCGGCGTCCAGCGCCGCGCGCCATAGCTCGCTGCGCAGCCGAGCGCCGAGTAGAGCGTCAGGCACAAGAAGCTCGTGGTCCAGCCATAGACGAGCGCATGCCGCCAGAACGGCCCGGCTGCGGCGTCGAAAAACTGCGGCAGTATCGCGAAATAGAACAGAAGCCCCTTGGGATTGAGCAGGCTGGTGCCGACGCCGGCCGAGAAGGCCGCCCAATCCGTGCGGCCGGGGCCGCGGCTCAGCGTCTCGAAGCCGCCGTCCGAGCGTATGAGCCGAAAGGCCAGCCAGGAGAGATAGGCGACGCCGATATATTTGAGGCCGAGGAACAGCGCCGGAAAAGCCGCGAGGACGAGCTGAAAGCCGGCGGCCAACAGCAGGGTGAGCAACGTATAGCCGAATGCTATGCCGGCGGCGGAGAAGCAGCCTGCTCGCGCGCCGGAAGCCAGAGACCGGCCGAGCACATAGAGCATGTCCGGCCCCGGAACCGCGATGAGGCTGACCACCGTCGCCACGAAAAAGAGATAACGGCCGCTCATATCCTCGCACGCCTCCCGGAGCGACCCGCATGAGCCTCGCCGCGGGCTCCGACGTCAAGCCGCGACGCCGCTGGCGGTTGACAAAATTTCCCAAGGGCCGTTTGTGGACAGGAGCGGGCTGCTGCGCCACTGATCGAGGCGCCGGCAAGCGCGCGATTTGTCGCAGCGACGCGAAGGCCGCTTGCGGTCTCACGCCAAACTGCTCAAAACAGGCGCGCCCATCGCGGATGGATTTGTTTCCATTCGCGTTGCCGAGGCAGGGGTCAGGGTCGAACTCGCGAGAGAGGTTCCAGAAAGTGAGCAATGCGACAAAGGCGGAGCCGAGCCGCCGGGATATTTTGTTCCTCGCCACGGGGGCGGCGGCGACGGTCGCAGCGGGCGCCGCCGTATGGCCCTTGATCGCGCAGATGAATCCAGACGCTTCGACGCTGGCTCTGGCCTCGACGGAGCTCGACATCTCGGCCATTCCCGAGGGGCAGATCGTCACCGTCAAATGGCGCGGCAAGCCGGTCTTCGTGCGGCACCGCACCAAGCAGGAGATCGAGGCCGCGCAGAACGTCCCGCTCGCCGAGCTCCCCGATCCGCAGGCCGATTCGGCGCGCGTGCAGAAGCCGGAGTGGCTGGTCGTCGTCGGCGTCTGCACGCATTTGGGCTGCATTCCCACCGGCCATGAGGGCGAGTTCCACGGCTGGTTCTGCCCCTGCCACGGCTCCACCTACGACACCTCCGGCCGCATTCGCAGCGGTCCGGCTCCGAGCAATCTCGAAGTGCCCGATTACGCCTTCCTGAGCGACACCAAGATCAAGATCGGCTGATCGCGGCCCCCGTCGCCGTCCCAACCTCCGAGACGACATTCATGACCGGACATTCGACTTACACGCCGAAGAGCGGCTTTGCGCGCTGGCTCGAGCGGCGCCTGCCGATCCTCGGCTTCATCCACGAATCCTTCGTCGCCTATCCCGTTCCGAAGAATCTCAACTATCTTTGGACCTTCGGCGCGATCCTCTCCTTCATGCTGGTTGCGCAGATCGTGACCGGCATCGTTCTGGCGATGCATTACACGCCGGAGACGACGCTCGCCTTCGATTCGATCGAGCACATCATGCGCGATGTGAATTGGGGCTGGGCGCTGCGCTATGCGCACGCCAATGGCGCCTCCATGTTCTTCCTCGCCGTCTATATCCACATCTTCCGCGGCATGTATTACGGCTCCTACAAGGAGCCGCGCGAGGTGCTGTGGATTCTCGGCGTCGTGATCTTCATGCTGATGATGGCGACCGGCTTCCTGGGCTATGTGCTCCCCTGGGGGCAAATGTCCTTCTGGGCGGCGACGGTCATCACCAACCTCTTCACCGCTATTCCCTATGTGGGCAATTCCATCACCACCTGGCTGCTCGGCGGCTATTCGGTCGACAACGCCACGCTCAACCGCTTCTTCGCGCTGCATTATCTCCTGCCCTTCGTCATCGTGGCCATCGTCGGCCTGCATGTCTGGGCGCTGCATGTGACGGGGCAGAACAATCCGACCGGCGTCGAGGTGAAGGACATAAAGAAGGAGACCGTGCCCTTCACGCCCTATGCGACGCTGAAGGACGCTGTCGGCCTCGTCGTCTTCGTCGGGCTCTTCGCCTGGCTCACCTTCTTCGTGCCCAACTACACCGGCCATCCCGACAATTACATCGAGGCCAATCCGCTGGTGACGCCGCCGCATATCGTGCCGGAATGGTATTTCCTGCCCTTCTACGCGATCCTGCGCGCCATCCCCAACAAGCTCGTCGGCGTCATCGCGCTGTTTTCCTCCATCCTCATCGTGGCGGCGCTGCCCTGGCTCGACACGTCGAAGGTGCGCTCGGGCGTCTATCGTCCGACCTTCAAGAAGTTCTACTGGGTCTTCGTCTTCGTGTCGGTCGGCCTCGGCTATCTCGGCGCGCAGCCGGCGGAGGGCGTCTATCTCATCGCCGCCCGCATATTGATGGCCTATTACTTCCTGCACTTCCTCGTCGTGCTGCCGCTGCTCGGCAAATATGAGCAGACCCTGCCGGAGCCGCGGTCGATCGCCGCTTCTCTCGGCGAGGCCGCCACGGAGGAGAAGCCCCATGCATGACGCGCGACAGAGAGCATCGATCATGAAATCGATCATTATGGCGGCGGCCCTGGCCAGCGCGGCGGGCGTCGCTGTGGCCGAGGAGGGCGGCGCGCATTCGCAGCCCAAGCCGCCGCGGCAGGAATGGAGCTTCGCCGGCGCCTTCGGCCATTACGAAAATGCGCAGCTGCGCCGCGGCTACAAGGTCTATAGGGAGGTCTGCTCGAGCTGCCACTCGATCTCGCGCCTCGCCTTCCGCAATTTCGCCGAGAAGGGCGGGCCGGAGATCTCCGAGGCGGAGGCCAAGGCGCTGGCCGAGAGCTATAAGATCAAGGACGGCCCCAACGACGCCGGCGATTATTTCGAGCGTCCCGGCCGGCTCAGCGACCGCGTGCCGCCGCCCTTCCCCAATGAGCAGGCGGCGCGGGCGGCGCTCAACGGCGCCTATCCGCCGGACATGTCGGTTCTCGCCAAGGCGCGCGGCTATTCGCGCGGCTTCCCGCTGTTCCTCGCCGACGCTTTGCCCGGCTTCTCCTATCAGGAGCATGGCGTCGATTATATCGTCGCTCTGCTCACCGGCTATGTGGATGCGCCGCAGGGCGTCGAGCTGGCGCCTGGCCAATATTACAACCTCTACATGCCCGGCCGCCGCACCGGCATGCCGCCGCCGCTCTCGGACGGCGCCGTGACCTATGATGACGGAACGCCGCAGACGACGGCCCAATATGCGAAGGATGTGAGCGCTTTCCTGATGTGGGCCGCCGAGCCGCATCTCGAGGAGCGCAAGTCGATCGGCCTGAAGGTGGTCGGCTTCCTGATCGTTCTGTCCTTCCTGGTGTATTTCACCAAGCGCAAGATCTGGGCGAACGTCCACCATTGACGCGACACGGCGACGCGATCCAAAGAGACCGCGTCGCCGCTCACCCTTGCAGAAACGCCCGCACGCCATCGGCCACGAATTGCACGGCGAGGGCGGCGAGCAGAACGCCCAGCAATCGCGTCAGCACGACATTGGCCGCCGTGCCGAAGAATTGCGCCACCTCTCCCGCGATCAGGCAGAAGATCAGACAAATCGCCATTATCGCGGCGATCACCGCGATCAGGCTCGCGATGAGCGGCACGTCGCCATGCGCGTCGCCGGCGAGCAGCACGGTCGCGGTGATGGCGCCGGGGCCGGCCATCAGCGGTATGGCCAGCGGATAGGCGGCGATATTGTGCACATGCTCGGCGAGGGCCTTTTCCGCCGCCTTGGAGTCGCGCTGAATGCGCACGCCGAACACCATTTCCGAGGCGATCGAGAACAGCAGAAATCCCCCGGCGATGCGGAACGCCGGGATGGAGATGCCCATCGCCGCGAGCAGCCGCTGGCCGATCAGCGCCGATCCCGCCAGAATTGCGAGCGCATAGACGCTGGCGCGAAAGGCGATGATGCGCTTCGTCCGCGCCTCGAGCCCCGATGTCGCGGCGACGAAGACCGGCGCGAGGCCGAGCGGCTCCACGACGACGAGCAGCGTCACAAAGGCCGAGACGAGATAGTCGAGATCCATCCCGGCCTCCGGCGGGCGGGCGAGCGTCGCGGAGGCAGATAGCGCGCGGGGGGCGATGCGCCAGCAGGCGCTCCTGCCGCGCTCTCGCTCGCGAGCCGAAGCCTGCGCCGCCGATTGTTCGCGCCCCGCCACTCTGCTAAGACGCAGACCTCCACGAGGGAAAGGGCCGCGGACGAGAGGATGCTCTTTTACGAACCGCTGTTCCTGTTTCTCTTCGCGCCCGCGGTCTATGGCCTCTATCTGCTCGTCGGCGGCGATCGCGGCGCGCGTCTCGCCATTCTGCTCGCGGCGAGCCTTTTCTTCTACGCCTGGAGCGAGCCGCTCTTCGTCTTCGTCGTGCTCGGCTCCGCTTTCGCCGACGTCTTCATCGCGCGCCGCATAGCCGCGCTTCCGCTGGAGGAAAAAACGCGCAAGCTCTGGCTCGCGCTCGGCGTCTCCGCCAATCTCGGACTGCTCGTCTATTTCAAATATGCGGGCTTCCTCGTCGCCAATCTCGATGTGATCTTGCGCGCGCTCACCATGCCGGGGCTCGCCTTCGCGTCGGTCGCGCTGCCGATCGGCGTCTCCTTCATCGTCTTCGAGAAGATCACCTTTCTCGTCGATGTGCATCGCGGGGTGACAAAGCCGGCGCAGAGCCTTTCGCTCTACGCTTTCTATGTGTTCTTCTTTCCGAAGCTCCTCGCCGGGCCGATCGTGAAATATCACGATATCGCCGAGCAATTGGCGCGCTTTCGCCATGCGACCAGCGAGGATTTCACGGAGGGTTTCGCGCGCTTCATGCTCGGCGTCGGCAAGAAGCTGCTCATCGCCGACACGCTCGCCGGCGGCGCCGATCTCGTCTTCTCGCAAGACGCGTCGCGCATCGGCTTTCTCGACGCATGGGCGGGCGTGCTGTTCTTCACCTTCCAGATCTATTTCGATTTCTCCGGCTATTCCGACATGGCGATCGGCCTCGCGCGCATGTTCGGCTTTCGACTGCAGGAGAATTTCGACATGCCCTATGTGGCGGCGAGCGTCAGTGAATTCTGGCGCCGCTGGCACATGTCGCTCACCTCCTGGATTCGCGACTATCTCTACATTCCGCTCGGCGGCAATCGGCGCGGCGAAGCGCGCACGCAGGTCAATCTCTGGCTCTGCTTTCTCGCCTCGGGCCTGTGGCACGGCGCGGCTTGGACCTATGTCGCCTGGGGCGCCTATAACGGCCTCTTCCTGGTGCTCGATCGGCTGTTCCTGCTCGATTGGCTGAAGCGCCGCCCGGTCTTCCTCGCCAATCTCCTCACTTTCATCGTCGTGACGATCGGCTGGACCGTGTTTCGCGCTTATTCCCTCGAGCAGGCGGGCGCCTTTTACGCCGCGATGGCGCGGCCTTTCGCGGGCGGCGCCGAGCCGGTCGTCATCCCCGCCTATCACTTCGTCGCGCTCGCCATTGCAGCCGCGATCTGTCTTTCGCAGCGGCTCTATCTCTCCTTCGGCGACAGGCTCTCCGCGAGCCTGCTGGCGCAGCGTCACGCCTTCGCGCTCAACGCTTTTCTCGCGCTGCTCTTCGTCTGCGCGGTCGGCAAGGGCCTCGCCGATCCGTTCAAGCCCTTCATCTATTTCCGGTTCTGACGATGCGCCGCTCGCTTCTGCATCGCTCGCCCATCTACGCCGCCGCCGGCGCCGTCCTGTTCTTCTTTCTCGCGAGCCTTTGGAATTACGCGGTCGAGCGCGACTATCCAAAATTGCGGCTGCGCAGCGCAAATCCGCTCGCCGGCGTCGCCAAGCCGGCGCCGACAGAGGTTTCGCTCGAGAAAATCCTCTCCGGCGAGATGCAGAAGAGCTTCTCCGACAATCTCGCGCAATCGCTGCCGGTGTTTCCTTTCGCCGTGCGCGCGCGCAATCAGCTGCTCTATTCGCTGTTCGGGGCCTCGGGAGCGAGTGGCCTCGTCATTGGGCGCGACGCGCAATTGTTCGAGCGTTTCTATATCGATGAATTCTGCCGCCGCGATGCGCCGCCGAGCGAGCCGACGCTGACGCGCTGGGCGCAGCGCGTCGTCGAGAACGAGGCCGCCGCCCATGCGCGCGGAAAAGGTTTCGCCTATGTGATTTCGCCGTCCAAGGCCTCGCAATATCCGCAATATTTTCCCGCCGGTATGAAATGCCCGGCGCAGGCGCGCGGAACCATCGACAAGCTCGGGCCCTATCGCGCGGCGCTAGAAGCGCGCGGCCTTCGCTTCGTGGATTCGCCGGCGCTGCTCGAGGCGCGAAAAAAAGATTTCGACATCGACTTCTTTCCGCGCGGCGGCACGCATTGGAATCTGCTCGGCGCCGCGTTGGCGACGCGCGAGGCGACACGCCTCATCGGCGCGGACGCAGGCCTCGGCCTCTTCGATTTCGATTTCGATTGGCGTCGCAGCGATGTCGCTTTGGGAACGGATCGCGATCTGCTCGATCTGCTCAATCTTCTCTGGCCCGATCCGCATTATCCCGTCGCGACCATTTTGCGCGCGCCCGCCGCCGAAACCCAATGCGCGCGCCCTCCGAAGCTGCTCGCGCTCGGCGGCAGCTTCGTGCGCGAGATCATCGTCTCGCTCGCCGCGGCGCCGTGTCCGCCGCAGATCGATTATTGGTTCTCCATGCGGCTCGCCAATGACGATTTCGATCTCGTCCGTTATCACACCGCGCCCGGCGAGACCGGCAATGGCGAGCGGCGACCGGCCGATCTCGCTGAATTGCGCGCCAGCGCGGAAGAGGCCGACGCCATTCTGCTCGAGGAGAACGAGGCCAATATCGGCACGCTGAGCCAGGTGGAAAATCTCTGGCGCGCGCTGCATCCGGCGGAAGTGGCGAAGTAGCGAATAGTAAGAAGCTCTACTCGCTGCTCGCCGATCAAGAGGCCGCCGCGCGTCCCGCCATGCGCGCATATTCGCCGAAGACGATCTCGCGGCCATAGGCGCGCTCCAAGCGCCGCACGGTGAAATGGCCGCGCGCCAGCGACTGGAAATGCCGTGTGAAGGCGATATTGACCGCCGCCCCGCCCAGAGCGCCGAGCACGGGCGCCGCCTGCGCCGCGGCTTTTTGCGAGACGACGACGCCGAAGCGCGTCGAAATTTGCGCGATGAGCCGCGCCAGCACCGGCGCCGTCTCGTCGGCGACCGCGGTCGCGGCGACATAATGCGCGGCGTCGCTCACCGTTTTGGCGAGCAGGCCGCGAATGGCGAGATAGCCGCCCTCGAGGATGTTGCCTTCCTCCGCATGGCCGCCGAGCGCGAAGACCTGCAGACAGGCGATCGTCGCCTCTGGATCGGCGAGGTCCTCGCCCTCGTTGCGGGCGATGTGGGCGATCGAGCGCAGCATGATGACGGTGGAGACCGGCAGCTCGATCGGCAGGCTGGCGAGGCCGATCGCGCCGCCGATCGCGCCGCTCGCCGCGGCGAGGCGCAGATGCAGCCGCGAGGCGTCGCGCGCCGGGGCGGCGGGATCGAGGCTCGAGATGGCGACGCGCAGGGCCGATTTGATGCCGCGGCGGGTCGCGCTCGCGGCCACTTCCTGCAAGGCTGTAGGAATGATGCGGCCGGCGAAGCCGATCTGCCGTCCGGCCAGCGCGGTGAGCCGCTCGGCGAAGCTCTCGCGCTCCAGAATCTCGACCGCCGCTCGCAGAGCGGCGCGGTCGGCCTCCGTCATCGGCCGCTCGATCACGACGGGAAGTGCCTGCGACACGCTTGCTTTTCCTCTCCGATCGCACCCGCCCCGGCCGCTAAGATCGGATGAAAAAGCCCGTGCTGCAAGGGCGAGCGCGGCCCTGTGCGGGGACGCACTTTCAGAAGGCCCGCACCGTCCTTATGTGACGGCGAAGCACAAGACGGGCTTTCGAAAGCGCCGCGCATGTTTTCCCGCAGAGGGCGGGGGCGCGGCGACAAAGGGGAGGTGGCTATGACGAATTATCTGAAGACTCTCTTTCGCGTGGCGGCCGCGCCGGTCGGCGTCGCGGCTCTGTTGGCGACGCTCGCGCCGGTCTCCGCCTCGGCGCATGGCCGCGCCGGCGTGCTGGAATGCAAGCTCTCCGGCGACAAGGTCGCCATCGTCGTCGAGGAACGGACGGTTGATTGCCTCTTCGAGGATGAGAGCGGCGCGCCGCCGGTCCATTATGTCGGCAGCGTCACCAATGTCGGCGCGGTGATCGGCGTCGGCGGTCCGGGCGAGCTCGCTTGGGGCGTTGTGGCGGCCAGCGGCGCGACGGGGCCGGGCGCTCTCGCCGGCGATTATGTCGGCGCGCATGGCTCTTTCGCGCTGGGCGTCGGCGGCGGCGGCTCGGTTCTCGTCGGCGGCTCCAATGACACTGTGACGCTGCAGCCGATTTCGGTCGAGGCGAATACGGGCCTCATTCTTTCGGCCGGCGTCGGCCATCTCAGCCTGCGCTACGCGCCGGAGCCGGCCGGTCGCCACGGCCGCCCTCACGGCCGTTTCTGCCACCGTCATCATCACCACCACCACCACCACCACCACCACCACCATCACCATCATCACCACTGAGGGTGAGACGGAGCGGCGTGGGCGCCTTTCGGGCGCTCACGCGAAATCGATGATGCTGTCGGTCGGAAAGTCGTAGAGCTTGCCGGTCTCGCTCCAATCCGGGCGGCACAGAGCGACGAGCTTGGGCGCGAGATCTTCCGGCGTGCGCAGCGTCATCGGATCTTCGCCCGGCATTGCGGCGGCGCGCATCTGCGTGCGCAGCGGGCCGGGATTGGCGAGCATCACCTTCACTTGTGAGGTGTTCTGCGTCTCGGCGGCGTAAGTGCGGCCGAGCGCGTTCAGCGCCGCTTTGGTGACGGCGTAAGGCCCCCAATAGGGCTTGATGCGATGCGCCGCGCCGGAGGTGACGAACACCGCGCGTCCGGCGTCCGACGAGCGTAAGAGAACGTCCATCGCGCGAATGAGGCGCCAATTGGCGGTGACATTCACGTCGAAGAGACGGCTCCATTGCGGCGGATCGACATGCGGCAGCGGCGTCACCGGGCCGAGCAGGCCGGCGTTGCCGACCAGAATGTCGAGCTTCTTCCAGCGCTCGTGAATGCAGGCGCCGAGCCGGTCGAGATTGTCGAATTCGGTGACGTCGAGCGGGACGATGGTCGCCTGGCCGCCGAAGCCGGTGATCTCGTCATAGAGGAATTCCAGCGCGCCTTGCCCGCGCGCCAGCGCGACGACATGCGCGCCCTCGCGTGCGAGAGCGACGGCGAGCGCGCGGCCAATGCCGCGCGAGGCGCCGGTGACGAGGGCGACGCGGCCTTCCAGTGTCATGCGAAAATATCCTTCAGCGCGAGGTCGAGGCCCGGCGGATCGAGCCTAATCGACCCTTCGGTCACGGTCTCTTCCCGCATCGCCGCCGCGCCGTCACGGTGGCAATGCGTCACGGCGCGGCGGGCGAGATCGACGATGAGATAATGGGCGAGGCTCGCCACACGGAAATAGCCCTTCCGTTTCACGCGCTCGTCGCTCGTGTCGGACGAGAGTCCGAGAACGGTGACGACGACGATAGGGGCGGGGGCGAGCATGTCTTCCGTGGCGACGGGAGCGCCGCAATTCACCAGAATGTCCGGCTCATAGACGTTATGGGCGTCCACTGCGACGCCCAGGCCGCCGGCATAGGCCTCGCAGGGCGCCCCGGCGCGGACCAGAGCCTGCGCGATCACGCGCCAGATCTTACCCTTGGCCGCCACATGCTCGGACGGCTCGCGCGGCAGAGGAATGATCTCGCCATCGACGAGCTCATAACGGCCTTCCTCATGCCGTTCCGTCCAGGCGAGGAAGTCCGCTATCGTCATCGGCTCGCGGGCGGGCGCTGTCATGAGCGCCTATCTAGCACGGAGCAGGCGAAACACGAGGGTCAGATTATTGGCCGGCATTTCCACGATGCGCGGCTCGGAAAACCCGTTTTTCTGCGCGCAGGCGATCACCGTCTCAATGTCGCGCACGCCCCAGGCGGGATTGCTCGCGCGCAGGCTCGCGTCGAACTCCTCATTGCTCGGCGCCGTATGGGCGCCGCCGCGCTTATAGGGGCCGTAGAGGCACACCGGCGCGCCCTCCGGCAGCATCGCCGCCGCCGTGGCGAAGAGGCTCTCCGTCGACTCCCAAGGCGAGATATGGATCATGTTGATGCAGACGATCGCGTCGGCCTTTGTGATAGGCCAGGGCTGCTGCGTCGCATCCAGCGCGAGCGGCGCGCGGAGATTGGGAAGCCCCATCGCTGCAACCCAGGCGGCGACGCTCTCCCGCGCTCTCTCGTCGCGATCCGTGGGCTGGAAGACGAGTCCCGGCAGTTGCATCGCAAAATGCGCGGAATGCTCGCCCGTGCCGCTGGCGATCTCTAGCACGAGCCCTTCCGCCGGCAGCTCCTCGCGCAGCACGTCGAGGATCGGCCCGCGATTGCGCGCGGCGGCGGGGGCGTAGAGGCGCTTGTCGTCTGCTTCCGGCGTCATCGGGGGCCTTTCTGATCGCGACGAAGCAAGAGCGGGGCCGCGCCGTCGCGGCCCCGATGTCATCAGGCATACACGAAGGAGCAATAGGGGCAAACAAACAGCAAAGTTCGAGCTAAGCTCATGAGGAGAGCAACAAAAATGAAGAGACGTCTCTTGGCCTCGGCGGCTTTCGCCGGCGCTTTCGGCATTGCGCCTCATGCCGCCATGGCGCAATCGGCGACCAATATCGCCAACGCCAATCTCCTCTCCGGCTTCAGCCTGCTCGGCAACACGCCGGCCGGCGTCACTGTGCTCGATCAAAATCTCGCCACGGCGATCGGCATCAACAATAATTCTTCCGCGGCGGTGCGGGCGCAGGCGATTTCCGACAATACGATCGCCGCGCTCGTCGGCTCCATGCAGAACGGCATGTCGGTGGCGGACGGCCTCGGCTCCAATCTCTTCGCGACCTTTGCGACGAAGAATTCCGTCGCGCCGAATTACACGGCGACCACCCTCTCGGCGAATTTCTCCAGCCTCTTCACCCAGATCAACACGCTCATCACAGCGGGCGACTCCGCCTTCACCAAGAATTATTTCGCCAATGGCAGCACGGATGGCAATCCGGCGCATCAGGCGGTCGGCGTCTCGCTGCCGGCGGGCGGCCAGTTCAATGTCTATGACAAGGCCTATAATCCGCTGCCCGCCAACGCCAATACGGTGGGCGACAGCCGTCCGGCGCAGGTGGCGCCGACGCAGATTCAGACCTTCGTCGCCAATGACTATTTCGGCGTCAGCACCAATTCCGCCACGGCGATCCTGCCGACGCTCAAGAGCAACGCCTCCTTCCCGAGCGGCCATTCGACCTACGGCTTCACCTCGAGCCTGCTGCTCGCGATCATGGTTCCCGAGCGCTATCAGCAGCTCATTACGCGCGGCGCCGAATTCGGCAACAGCCGCATCGTGCTCGGCGCGCATTATCCGCTGGATGTGATCGGCGCGCGCATCCAGACCTATTATGATCTGGTGCAGATATTGAACGGCAATCCCGATTACGCCAATCGGACGGTTCCGGGCCTGCTCGGCGGAACCATCACCACGACCAGTGACTTCCCGGCGCTCTTTGCCGCCGCGCAGAGCGATCTTCGCGCGCTGCTGGGCACATGCTCCGGAGGGATCGCCGCTTGCGCGACGACATCGGCGACCGACCGCTTCAGCAGCATTTCGACGGACAAGGCCAATTACACCTATTGGCTGACCTATGGACTCTCGCCGGTCGGCGCGACCAATCTCGCGCCGGTGGTTCCCGTCGGCGCGGAAGTGCTGATCGCCAGCCGCTTTCCCTATCTCACCACCGCGCAGCTGCGCGATGTGCTGGCGACGACGGAGCTCGCCTCCGGCCAGCCGCTCGACGACGGCTCCGGCTATGCGCGGCTCAATCTCTTCGCCGCGGCGGATGGCTATGGCTCCTTCGGCTCGCAAGTCTCAGTGACGATGAATGCGGCGCTCGGCGGCTTCAACGCGAGCGATTCCTGGAACAATGACATTTCCGGCGCCGGCGGCCTCACATTGAACGGAACCGGCCGTCTGAAGCTCACCGGAGCCGACACTTACGCCGGTCCCACCATCGTCAATGGCGGCACGCTGGAGATCGCCGGCTCCATCGTCTCGGCGAGCGCGGTGAATGCGGGCGGAACGCTGGCCGGCGCCGGAACGGTCGGCAATGTCACGGTGAATTCGGGCGGAACGCTTGCGCCGGGCGCCGTCGACGCCATCGGAACGCTGACAGTGAAGGGGGCACTCGCCTTCCAGCCGGGCTCGATCTATTCGGTGCGCGCGACGCCTCTGCTCGCGGATCGGACCAATGTCACGGGGACGGCCGCGCTCAACGGCTCGGTGAATGTTCTCGCCGGCTCCGGCCTCTATCTGCCGAGCACGTCCTACACCATCCTCAGCGCCCAGGGCGGCGTGTCGGGGAGCTTCTCCAGCGTCGGAACCAATCTCGCCTTTCTGACGCCGCGGCTCGGCTATGACGCCAATAATGTCTATCTGAGCTTGAACCGCAATGATCTCGCCTTCGGCGCGGTGGCGGCGACCGCTAATCAGCGCGCCGTGGGCAATGCCTTGACGGCGGCGAGCGTCGGGCCTTATGGCGCGGCGGGCGCGAGCCTGTTCAACACGCTCTATCTGCAGACGGCGCAGGGCGCGCAAGCGAGCTTCGACACGCTGAGCGGCGCTGGCCTCGCAGGCGCGCAATCGACGGCGATCCATGTCGGCGCGCTGGCGAGCTCGGCGATCGCCGATCAGGCCGCCTTCTGGCGCTCCGGCGAGATGAGCGACGTCACCGGAATCACCTCGCGCGAGAGCGTCGCCGGCGCGCTCAACTATACGAAGCTCGAATCGCGCAAAGGCCCGATCGTCGTGAAGAGCCCTCCGGTCTTCACCCGCACCTGGCGCGCCTGGGGCTCCTTCTTCGGCGGCGCGGTGGACACCTCGGCGGACGCCGGCCTCGGCGCGCCTTCCGCCAAGGCCAATTATTATGGCGGAATCATCGGCCTCGATTATCAGATCGATCCCGATTGGCTCCTCGGCGTCGCGGCGGGCGGCAGCTCATCGAATTTCTCCGTCGCATCGCAGCAGAGCAGCGGCGAAATCACCGCTTTCCACGGCGGCGTCTATACGAGCCGCCTCTTCGGCCGCTCCTATGTCGAATTGAGCGAGACGTTCAGCGTCTTCCAGAATTCGACGACGCGCACGGCCGGCGGCTTCGGCTTTCTGCCCTATGACAAGCTCACGGCGGATTTCTCCTCGCGCGAATATCGCACGCGCGGCGAGATCGGCCATGGCTATGACATCGGCCGCGTGAAGCTGACGCCCTTCGCCGCGGCGGAGGTCGCCTTCTACGAATCCGACGCCTTCACCGAGAAGGGCCTCAATCCCGCGAGCCCGCTGGCGCTGACGAACAGAGGCCAGTCGACGACCTCGCTGCCGACCTTCCTCGGCCTGCGCTTCTCCGACAGCTTCCGCCTCGACAATGGCTGGCGCGTCACGCCCACGGGCAGCGTCGCTTGGGTGCACGAGTTCTTCCCGCAGCGGCGCATGACCAATACGCTGGTCGCGTTGCCGGGAGCGAGCTTCTCGGTCTTCGGCCCGCGGGAAGCCTATAATCTCGCGCAGATCAAGGCCGGCGCGCAGCTCTATCTCGAGGATAGGCTGGCGCTCTTCGTCGATTTCCAGGGCGAGTTCTCGGATCTGACGCGTAGCTATGGCGGCAAGGGCGGGCTGAAATATAGCTGGTGAGGCGAGGGTGCCGCTCCCGAGTTTGTCGGGAGCGGCGATTTGTTCGCCAGCAGCTCACTCATTCCAAGGATTCGTCACCTCGACATCGAGATCGGCGAAATCGCGCAGATTGCGTGTCACGAGCCGCGCGCGATGGGCGAGAGCAATGCCGGCGATCTGTGTGTCGCGGTGGTCGACGGTCGTTCCATTGCGGCGGCGTGCGGCCGCGAGCCGGCCGGCCGCCTCGGCGGCCTTCAAGTCGAAAGGCGCTATGCGGTCGCCGAATGTCGATTCCGTCAGCCGGGCGAGCGCAGCGGCGAGTTCCGCCTTCCTGCGGCTCGGGTCGAGAAGCTCCAAGCCAAAGCGCAGCTCCATCACGGAAATAGTTGATATCCAGACCGAAGAGAAAGGATGGCGATCGAGCCACGCCAGGACCAATGGATGCGGTCTCGCTTTCACGAGTTCCGAGACGACATTCGTGTCGAGCAGAATCAATCGAATTCGGCCGGCCGCGCCGCTTCGCGGAGCTCAAAAACGCTCGCCTCGTCATCGGAGAAGCCGAATTCGGAGAATTGCGCAGAGAGGCGAGAGGCCCATCCATAGTCTTCGGCCCCTTGGCCGCCGACTGCCGCCTCTATGATGCGGCGCGCCTCTTCCTCCATGCTGCGCCCATGCTCCGACGCTCGGCGCCGAAGCTTTTGCTTCACGTCGTCGGCGAGATTGCGTACGAGCAGCTGAGCCATGCGGAACGTCCAGACGATATCAATGATATCATAGCGCGGCCCACACAGGCGTCAATTCATTCCGCTCAGCTCGCCTCCGCCAGCAGCGACAGCTGCGTGCGCACGCGCTCTTCGGTGACATCGGTGAGAGTCGTCGGATAGTCGCCCGTGAAGCAATGATCGGTGAATTGCGGCCGCACGGGATCTCGCTTCTCCTCGCCCATGGCGCGGTAGATGCCGTTGATCGACAGAAAGGCGAGGCTGTCCGAGCCGATATATTGCCGCATCTCCTCGAGCGTATGTGTCGCGGCGAGCAGCTTCTCCTTCTGCGGCGTGTCGATCCCGTAATAATCGGGATTGGTGATCGGCGGCGAGGAGATGAGGAAATGCACCTCGCGCGCGCCGGCGTCGCGCATCATCTGCACGATCTTCACCGAGGTGGTGCCGCGCACGATCGAATCGTCGATGAGGATCACGCGCTTGCCGGCGACGACGGAGCGATTGGCGCTGTGCTTCAAGCGCACGCCGATCTCGCGCACGGACTGAGTCGGCTGGATGAAGGTGCGGCCGACATAATGATTGCGGATGATGCCGAGCTCGAAGGGAATGCCCGACTCGCGCGCATAGCCGAGCGCCGCCGGCACGCCGGAATCGGGCACGGGCACGACAACGTCCGCCTCGATCCTCCGCTCGCGGGCGAGCTCCACGCCCATGGCCTTGCGCACCTCATAGACGGGCCGGCCGTGGACGATGGAGTCGGGACGCGCGAAATAGATATATTCGAAGATGCAGGGACGCATCGCCTGCGGCGGGAAAGGCTTGACGCTCTCCAGTCCTTCCTCCGAGATGACGACGACCTCGCCATTCTCGACGTCGCGGACGAAGCGGGCGCCGATGATGTCCAGCGCGCAGGTCTCCGAGGCGAGAATATATTTGCCGTCCAGCTCGCCGATGACGAGCGGACGAATGCCGAGCGGATCGCGCGCGCCGATCAGCTTCTTGTTGGAGAGCACGACGAGCGCATAGGCGCCCTCTATGGAGCGCAGCGCCTCGATGAAGCGCTCGACCAGCCGCGTCTTGCGGCTGCGCGCCACGAGATGGAGAATCACCTCCGTGTCGGAGGTCGATTGGAAGATCGCGCCTTCCTCGATCAGATCGCGGCGCAGCGTATGGGCGTTGGTCAGATTGCCATTGTGGCCGATGGCGAAGCCGCCCGTGTTGAGCTCGGCGAACAGCGGCTGCACATTGCGCAGGATCGTCTCGCCGGTGGTGGCGTAGCGGACATGGCCGATCGCCGAATTGCCGGGCAGGCGCTTGATCGTGCTCTCATGCGAGAAATGATCGCCGACGAGGCCGAGGCGGCGCTCCGAGTTGAAGCGCTTGCCGTCGAAGGCGACGATGCCCGCCGCTTCCTGTCCGCGATGCTGCAGGGCGTGCAGCCCGAGCGCGGTCAGAACCGTCGCCTCTGGATGATCGAATATGCCGAAGACGCCGCAATATTCGCGGAGCCGGTCGCCGTCGAGATCATCGTCGGACATGGTCGACATGGAAGGACGTTCGCCGCCGCCGCCCAGGTCAGAACCGTTCATTCGTCGCTTCTCCTCAGGCGTCGTCATGTCGACGCGTTACGCTCACCGCGCTTTTCGCCCCGAGACCAGGGCGTCGAGCTTTTGCTGGTCGTTCGAGCCATATGTGGCGACGGACGGCCGATTTGTAAGATCGCCGCGCTTTTCGGGCGCGGTCTCGGCGTCGCTCTTGCCGGCGTCGCCGTCGGACTCGGCCGGCGGCTCTTCCGCGCCGACGCCCTTCTTCGTCTTGATCTTGGCGACCAGCCCCTCGATGTCGTCCGGCAGATATTCCCGCAGCTTGTCGCCGGAGGCCTGCAGCACCGGCTTGGTGCGGGCGTTCTTGATCCACTCCGGCTGGCTCGCGTCCGGGACGAGCCAAGCATAGAACAGAAAGGCCACCACGGCGAGCAGCAAGCCGCGCGCCGCGCCGAAGAGGAAGCCCAGCGTGCGGTCCAGCGCGCCGATCTTGGAGTCGAGAATGACGTCCGAGAGCTTCACAGTGAACAAGGACACGACCACCAGCGTTGCGAAGAACACGACCGCGGCCGCCGCGAGGTTTCGGATGTTTTCCTTCGGCAGATAGGTCGCCAGATATGGCGAAACGAAGTGATACAAATAATATGCCGCGGCGGCAGCCGCCACCCAGGACAAAATGGCCAGCACCTCGCGCGTGAAGCCGCGCAGCAGCGCGAGCAGGCCCGAGACCAGCACCACTATGGTGACGGCGAGATCGAGATAGGACGGCATGTGCAAGGCCTCTCGTGTTTCGTCTTTTCTAGAGCGCGGTCGCGCGCCCTATACGTGAATCCCTTGGGTCGCGCTCGGCCTCGGGCGGCGCTCGCGAGCGCCGCCGCCGAAGCTCGAGGCCGGCGCGTTCGTCGTCGCCGTCGGAATCTCGGCGCAGAGTATAAGGGAGCGGCCCAAATTCGTCACGTCCCGGCGCGGGCGGCGCCGTTTGTCCACAAGCGCGCGCGATGCGCGCTACAAACCCCGCGATTGCGGCATTTGCGAGAAGGGTGGCGCGGTAGGCGTGCGGAGAAAGCGGGGCGGCCGCGCGCGCTCAGGCGGCGCGGCGTATCTCCCCAAGAGTGGAGGCGGCGATCATCAGCGCCATGCCGTGCAGGCGGGCCTCGTCGCGGCCCTGCCAGCGGCGCAAGATAACGCGGAAGAGCTCGTCCATCACCGTCTCGTCTATGGCCTCGAGCGAGCGCTCTTCTATATTGGCGCGGCGGGCGAGCAGAACGAGATCGTTGCGGGCGTCGCGCGCCATGAGCGGCTCGCCCTCGAGCAGGCTGCGCCACATGCGGCAATGCTGCCGTCCCAGAGCGTCCCACATCTGTCGACGTCCTCGAAACCAGGCCTCGTAGACACTGAATATTCGATCCGCGACTAATGGCTCACTCCAGCGGGCGATTTCTCTGCTCGTCTCCGCAAATTCCCGAGATTGCATTGGTCGGCCTCGTGGAAACTTGAAAAACGCGTGATTCGCTGAATGAAATCATTATTGCGCGTGGTTAATTTTCTGCAACCATCCCCGCCGGGCGCTGCACCGATTATTCTGCGTCTACGTCGTCATTCCTGTGATGTTTGTTGAGGTAGACAAGTAAAAACACCTATTCGTCAGGGCCGTGACTACGTATTCTGAGAGGAGGGGAAAGAGGTTCGCGCGGCCGCGCGGTCGTTCGAGCGCGCGAAAAAACCTCTCGGGGCGGCTTCAGCTCTGCCGCTGTGGGCGTCCGCGCTCGCGCGCGCCGACCGAATCTTTCGCAATGTCGGCGACCAGCGAAGCGACATGGCCGCAATGCGACAAAGCGACTCCCGACGCTTTGTCGTCTTCGCTCGTCTGCTGCGCCTGCGGCAGCACGGCGCGGCGGAAGCCGAGCTTGCCCGCCTCTTTGAGACGCGCGCCGGCGTGAATGACCGGCCGCACCGCGCCGGAGAGCGCGATCTCCCCGAAAAACAGCAGCTCGGCGGGCAAAGTGGCGCCGGTCAGCGAGGAGACGAGCGCCGCCGCTGCGGCGAGATCGGCGGCCGGCTCATCGGCGCGCAGCCCGCCGGCGACATTCAAATAGACGTCATGCATGCCGAGCTTGAGCCCGGCATGGGCCTCGAGCACGGCGAGAATCATCGACAGCCGATTCGAATCGAAGCCGACGACGGCGCGGCGCGGCGTGCCGAGCGAGGTGGGCGCGACCAGCGCCTGAATCTCCACCAGCATGGGGCGCTGGCCTTCCATGCCGGCGAGCACGGCGGCGCCCGGAGCCGCGGCGTCGCGGCCGGCGAGAAACAGGGCGGAGGGGTTGGCGACCTCGGCGAGGCCGGCGCCGGTCATCTCGAAGACGCCGATCTCGCCGGTCGCGCCGAATCGGTTCTTGGAGGCGCGCAGCATGCGGAAGTGATGCGCGCTGTCGCCCTCGAAGGAGAGCACGGCGTCGACCATATGCTCGACGACGCGCGGGCCGGCGACCTGGCCGTCCTTGGTGACATGGCCGACGAGGATCACGGTGGAGCCGCTGAGCTTGGCGTGGCGCAGCAGCGCCTGGGCGCTGGCGCGCACCTGCGTCACCGTGCCGGGCGCCGAATCGGCCGCCTCCGTGTGCATGGTCTGTATCGAATCGATGACGATCAGCGCCGCGCGCTTGCCGGCGGAGCAGGTGGCGAGAATATCCTCGACCTGCGTGGCGCCGGCGAGCTCGACCGGCGCGTCGGAAAGGCCGAGCCGCTCGGCGCGCAGCCGCACCTGCGCCGCAGCCTCCTCGCCGGAAATATAGATGACGCGCTCGCCCCGCCGCGCCAGCGCCGCGCAGGCCTGGATCAGCAGCGTCGATTTGCCGATGCCCGGCTCGCCGCCGAGCAGCGCCACCGAGCCGGGCACGAAGCCGCCGCCGGTCACGCGGTCGAATTCTTCTATTCCGGTGGCGATGCGCGGGGCGGGACGCGCGTCGCCGGCCAGCGCCTCGAGCGCGAAAGGCCGGCCGCGCCCGACGCGCGCTGTCGGACCGAAGCCGCCGCCGGCGCCGCCATTCTCCTCGACGATCGTGTTCCACTCGTTGCAGGATTCGCAGCGGCCCTGCCAGCGGTTGGTCACCGCCCCGCAGCTCTGGCAGACGAAGCTCTGGCGGGCTTTAGCCATGGCGCGATTCGCCCTCTCCCGACATGGCCGGCAGAAGCGCCAGCGGCGCCAGAGCGGCGGCGGCGGCGCAGCCATAGGCGAAGCCCTGGCCGCTCGCCTCGGCCAGAGCGCCGAAGGCGACATTGCCGGCGATCACCGCCACGGCGTTGGCGAGGCCGAAAACGCCGAAGCCGGTGGCGCGCAAATGCGCCGGCGCGGCGCGGGCGACCAGCGCCGAGAAGGCCACTTGCGCCAGGGCGATATGCAGGCCCCAGAGCGCGATCCCGACAAAGACGAAAGAAAGCTCCTGCGAGGCCGCGAGCGCGGCCTCGGAGATCGCCAGCGTCACGCTCGCGGCGATGAGCAGCCGGCGCTCGCTCCAGCGATCGACGAGCTTGCCGGCCGGATAGGCGGCCAGCATGGCGACGAAGGACATCGCGACCAGCGTCAGCGGCGCGAAGGCGATGCGCAAGCCGGCGCCCGTCGCCCGCAGCACGAGAAAGGCTTCGCCCACTCGGGCCGCGGCGAGCAGGGCGCCGAAGGCGAGCAGCAGCCAGAAGGCGCGCGGCAGCTCGGAAAATCCGGCGAGCAGCGCCTTGCGGCCCGTGGCGGGCGGGCGCGTCTCCTCCGGCTCGTGAACGAAGACTGCGAGAACCAGCACGCAGATCAGCGCCGGCAGGCAGGCGATCCAAAAGACGAAGCGCGTGTCGTCATGCGTCGCCAGCATCAATCCGATCGCCGCCAGCGGGCCGATGACCGCGCCAACCGTATCGAGCGTCTGGCGCAGGCCAAAGGCGGCGCCGCGCTGCTCCGGCGTGGTGACGTCGGCGATCAGCGCATCGCGCGGCGCGCCGCGCAATCCTTTGCCCACGCGGTCGAGAACGCGCGCGGCGATCACCTCCGCCGCGCCGCCGGCGAGCGGAAAAATCGGCTTCACCGCCGCGGCGAGGCCGTAGCCGAAGAGCGCCAGTCCTTTGCGCCGGCCGATCATATCCGAGATGCGGCCGGAGACGACCTTCACGGCGAGCGCCGTCGCTTCCGCCGCGCCCTCGATCCAGCCGATCTCGGCGATGGCGACGCCGAGCGTTCCGGCGAGATAGACCGGCAGCAGCGCATGGATCATCTCGGAGGAGAAATCCATGAACAGCGAGGTGACGCCCAGCGCCCAGACAGCGGTGGGCATGGTCGCTGGTCCGAACCGCTGTGCCGAGTCTCTGGCTCGCTCGCTCATGGCGCGCTTCTACGTCGCGGATCGATGGCTCGGCAAGCGAAACGATCCGGGGACGCTCGATGAGAAGCGCTAATCCTCTGCGTCGTGACGCCCATTGATGCGTCCACGCAGCACATTGGACGCTTTGAACATCACGACGCGGCGCGCGGTGATCGGCGCCGAGGCGCCCGTCTTTGGATTGCGTCCGACGCGCTCGCCTTTGGAGCGAATATGAAAGGAGCCGAAGGAGGAGAGCTTCACATCCTCGCCGGAGACGATGGCGTTGAAAATCTCCGACAGCACGGCCTCGACGAACTCGCCGGACTCGGCGCGCGAGAGGCCGATGCGGCGATGTACGGCGTCCGCGAGATCGGCGCGCGTCACCGTGTGATGTGTATGTGAGGTTGGCGTCTCGGAAATGACGTTTTCGTCCCGGGAAAGGTCTTCCACTGCCGGCGGGGCTTTTTCTGAAACATTTTGCGACATGATCGGCCTTATCGATTCAAAACGAAACTAACATCGTCGAGCTCGACTTCTTTTTCTGGTTTGTGACAACTCTCGCGCGAGAAGGGCTCGTGGCGGACGATCGCAACAGGTCGCCGCTGGCCCTGATCGCGAGGAGCGAAAAACTCAATTTGATTATTTTTCAGAAACTACGGCGAAAATCAAGCGCAGGTTGCAGTTTCACGATCGGGATTTCGTGGCGCCTCACCAGCGGATGAGCGCCGAGCCCCATGTGAAGCCGCCGCCGACCGCTTCGAGCATCACGAGATCGTCACGCTTGATGCGTCCGTCGTCGCGCGCCACCGACAATGCGAGCGGAATGGAGGCGGCCGAGGTGTTGCCGTGCAAATGCACTGTTGCGACGACCTTTTCCGGCGCGATTCCGAGCTTGGTCGCCGACATGTCGATAATGCGGCGATTGGCCTGATGCGGCACGAACCAGGAGAGATCCGCCGCTGTGAAGCCGGTCGCCGCAAAGGCGTCTGTAACGACGTCCGTTACCATGCCGACGGCGAAGCGGAACACTTCCTTGCCTTCCATGCGCAAATGCCCGACCGTTCCGGTCGAGGAGGGGCCGCCGTCGACATGCAATTTCGCACGATGGCGTCCGTCCGAGCGCAAATGCGTCGTCAATATGCCGCGCTCGGCGAGCGAGCCTTCGCTCTCGCGCGCTTCGAGCACAATGGCGCCGGCGCCGTCGCCGAACAGCACGCAGGTCGTGCGATCGTTCCAGTCGAGAATGCGCGAGAATGTCTCCGCGCCGATCACCAGCGCGCGCTTATGCGAGCCGGAGCGGAGAAATTTCTCCGCCGTCGTCAGCGCGTAGACGAAGCCCGAGCACACCGCCTGAAGATCGAAGGCGGCTCCGCGCGTCATGCCGAGCGCGGCCTGAATCTGTGTCGCCGTCGAGGGAAAAGTATAGTCGGGCGTCGATGTGCCGACGATGACGAGATCGATATCCGCTGGGCCGAGACCGGCGTCGGCCAGCGCGGCGCGCGCCGCTTTCTCGCCGAGCATGGAGGTGGTCTCGCCGGGCGCAGCGATGTGACGCTCCTTGATGCCGGTGCGCTGCGTGATCCATTCGTCGCTGGTGTCGACTTTGGCGGCGAGCTCCTCATTGGTGAGGATGCGGCTCGGCAGATAGCTGCCGAGGCCGACGACGACAGAGCGCAGAGGGCGCTGGATGAGAGTCACTGAGCGGCTTCCTGGTCGTCGCGGCGGCTCGAGGCCAGCATGTCGCGGATCTTGGAGAGCAGGCCTTGATGCGCCATCTCATAGCCGATCTCGACCGCGCGGGCGAAGGCCAGCGCATCGGCGCCGCCATGGCTCTTGATGACGATCCCCTCGAGGCCGAGAAACACGCCGCCGTTGATGTTGCGAACGTCGATCTTTTCGCGCAGCTCGCGAAAGGCGCCGCGCGCCAAGAGATAGCCGATCTTGGCGAGCCAGCTGCGGCCGATGGCCTCGCGCAGATAATTGGTGATCTGGGTGGCCGTGCCTTCGGCGGTCTTCAGCGCGATATTGCCGGAGAAACCCTCCACCACCACGACGTCGACGACGCCCTTGCCGATCTCGTCGCCCTCGACGAAGCCGTGATAGTCGAGATCGGGAAGCTCGGCCTCCTTCAGCAGGCGTGAGGCGGTTTTGACCTCCTCGACGCCCTTGATCTCCTCGACGCCGACATTGAGCAGGCCGACGCTCGGCCGCTCTATATCGAAGAGCGAGCGCGCCATCGCCGCGCCCATGACGGCGAGATCGACGAGATGGCGGGCGTCCGCGCCGATGGAGGCGCCGACGTCGAGCACGATGGAATAGCCGCGCGCCGTCGGGGCCGGCCACAGGCAGGCGAGCGCCGGACGCTCGATCTTGGCCATTGTGCGCAGGCAGACCTTGGCCATCGCCATCAGCGCGCCCGTGTTGCCGGCGGAGACGGCGACATCGGCCTCGCCCTTCTTTACCGCCTCGATCGCCTGCCACATGGAGGAGACGCGCCGGCCGGAGCGCAGCGCCTGGCTCGGCTTGTCGTCCATGCGCACGGCGATCTCGCAGTGACGGACGGTCGCGACATGGGCGAGGCGCGGATGCGCGGCCAGCTCGGCGCGAATCTGCCCTTCGTCGCCGAACAGCAGGAAGCTGCTGTCGGGGTGACGATCGTGAGCGATGGCGGCGCCGGCTATGGTGACTTTCGGACCATGATCGCCGCCCATGGCGTCCAACGCTATGCGAATGGGCTGCGCCATTCTGCCTCGTCTCCCGACCTGACTTACGAATTGCGAATGTCCGCGCGGCCCGCAACGCTCCGCCCCACGGGGCCGCCGGACGCGCGAAAGTGCGGCGAAGCGGAGCCGCTATGGCCCGCTTTTGCCCTCGGTTCCTCGCGATTTCTCGTCACGGACCGGGCTCGCCGCCGGCCCAAGGCGCCAGCGGGTGACGAATTGCCATTTGCGCCGCGCCAGCGCAAGAGCAATTCCTGCCGCCGCTCCAGCTTCCCGGGATCGAGCCGGTCGCGATACGTCGTCGCATGTCGCCGAGACTACAGGCGCTCCATCACGCTTTTGCAAAGCCGGCTTCAGTTTCGACGTCCCTTGCCGAGCGCGTCGCGCAGGCCGGCGAAGGGCGAGACTTTCGCCGGCGGCTTCTCTTCCTCCACCTTCTCTTCGGGCGGAGAGAAGAGCGCGCCGGGCTTGCGCGGATAGGGATCGAGCGCCAGCGCCAGAAATTCCGCGACAATGGCGCCGAGATCGATTCGCCCATCGACGAGCGGATCGGGCGCATCCTCATCGAGATCGGCGATGTGCCGGCTCGCTCTCGGCTCCTTCTGCTCCTCCGGCTCCGCCTCGCGTCGGCGACGCGACATGCGTTCGGTCGGGGGCGGGGCGGCGGGGGCGGCCTCCGGGGCGAAGGACACGTCTATGGGCTCCACGACGCGGGCGTCGAATTCCTCGAGCGTCACCACGCAGGTTTGGCGAATGTCGGCGGCGAGCTCGCCGGCGACGCGCAGGCCGCCGCGGCCCGCGCGCGTCACTTTCAGCTTCGCCTCGAGGCGACTCAGCGCGACGAGATCGTCCGCCTCGGCGAGGGCCGCGCGCTCGCGGGCGTCGGCGGAGACGGTCAGCTCCAGCCCGTCCTCGGGCACGTCCGTGGCGGCGAGCGGGCGTGAGAACGGGGTTTCGGGCAATTGCAGATCGTCGCTCATTCGCCGCTCCTTCTCCTCCGGCGTCGCCGCCTCGGCCGACAATATGAAATATAGATGGGCGCCGCGCCCATTGGTCGAAGCTTCGCCATTTTCCGGCCATTGATACGGTCGAAGAGGCGCCGACGCCAGCCCGTGGGTCGCGCCGGAGGCGTCGCTGCTTGCTTTCGTGAAGAGCGAGAGTTAGGCAAGCTCGAACATTGTCGCGATAGAGGTCGGCCTCGGGAGAGGCGCAGCGCGGAGAGAAAAATGCGGTCTCGGGTTTCGCTCGTCGTCGTCTCGCGGCAGGCCCGCCGCCTCGCCGCCCTCGCTCTGCTGGCGGCGCCGCTCGCCGGCTGCCTCGGCTATGACGGCGTCATCAATCGCGGCGCCGTCATCGACGAGCGCAAGTCCGCGCAGGTGAAGGTCGGCATGCCGGCCCCGCAAGTGCTGGCGCTGCTCGGCACGCCCTCGACGACATCGACGATCGGCGGCGACGCCTGGTACTATTTCAGCCAGCGCATCGAGCGCGAGCTGGCCTTCCTACCGCCCGAGGTCGCCGACCAGCACATTCTCTCCGTCTATTTCGACAAGTCGAGAAAGGTCCAGCGCATCGCCGACTATGGGCTGAAGGACGGCAAGGTCGTCGATTTCGTCACCCGCACGACGCCCACGGCCGGGGCCGAGTTCAATTTCGTGCGCAACATGCTGTCGAAGCTGACCAGCTTCTGACGATTCGAGAAAAATCCTAGCTTTTTCAATCATAAGCATGGCTGTGTCGATTCGGCGCAAATGTGGCGGGCGAATCGGCCGGCCGGCTCCGTACGTAGCCGATCGCTTCATTTTTAAGGGCTTGTGGGAAATACGGAGCCTCGCCGAATTGTGACGCGCGGGTGACGCGCGCAGTCGATTTTTCGCCCCTCGCGGTTGCTAGCCTCTGTCTCGTCCAAACAACAGCGAGGAATGAAACAGAGTGTCTTTCGAAGCGATAGCTCCTGCCGTTCGCGGCGAAGCGTCGGCGCCGAAATGGTCGCGCTTTCTGCCCGTGTTCGACCGCGCAGACGCGGACCGCCCCCTCGCGGGGGCCGACGGATCCGTTCACATGCTCCTTCGCGCATTCGCCATAGCGACGGCTCTCGCCTTCGCTATGGTGGCCGCGCTGCTGTCCATGCCGGACGGCTGGGGTCGGTTCAGACTGTCCGAGGCCTCGCGCGCCGGGGCGCAGAGCCGCCGAGCGCCGCCGCCCTTGTTCTTTCTGACCAATCGCGGCCTCACCGATCAGCCGCTCGACGCCGACGCCGCGGAAGCGATGGGCGAGGCGGTGAAGGCCTGGTCCGGCGCCGCCGACGTCGCCAATGAGGCGCAGGCGCGCCTCTCCGGCGCGGCGCCCGCCGTGCTGCAGTTCGGCCCCGTGCGCGTCGCCCGCGCCATTGTCGAGCATGTGGTGCAGGCGGCCAAGACCACCGGCTCCGATCCGGCCATGCTGATGGCGATCGCCGACAAGGAGTCGAGCTTCGCGCCCAAGGCCAAGGCCAGCACCTCCTCGGCGAGCGGGCTGTTCCAGTTCATCGATTCGACCTGGCTGAAGGCCGTGCGCATGTTCGGCCGCAGCTATGGCCAGGAGGCGGCGGCGCAGGCGATCGATGGCGACTATCGCGTCGCGCCGCAGAAGCGCTCCGAGATTCTGGCCATGCGCAACGACCCCTATCTCTCCGCGGTCTTCGCCGCCGAGATGCTGAAGCATGACGGCGAGCGCATCGCCGAGCGTATCGGCCGGCCGCTGACCGTGGGCGAGACCTATCTCATCCACTTCCTGGGGCCGGACGACGCCGCCCGCTTCATGGCGAAGGTGGAGGAGGCGCCCAACACCCCGGCCGCCAAGCTGCTGCCGCGGCCCGCCCGCGCCAATAAGCCGATTTTTTTCGCCCGCGAGGGCAAGAAAATGAAGCCGAAGTCGGTGAGCGAGGTTCACCAGGCTTTCGAGGCGATGATGGGCCAGCGCTCCAACCGCTACAAGGGCGTGGAGCAGCAGCTGCCGGGCGGGGCGCTCGCCTTCACGGAATGAGCTTTTTTCGCAGAAAATGAGAAAGGCGGCCCCAGCGGCCGCCTTTTTCGTCGCTCGCCTATCGATCCGCCGCTCTCGCCAATTCGCGCCAGCGGCTGGGCGCGAGGCCGCTCCATTGCTCGAAGGCGCGGGTAAAATGCGCCGGATCGCTATAGCCGAGCCGGGCGGCGATCTCGGTGATCGACAGCTCCGATCGGCGCAGCAGACGAATCGCGCGGCGCTGCAGCGTGTCGCGCAGGAGATCGGCGTAGCTGAGCCCGAGATCGCCGAGCCGTCGCTGGAGCGTGCGCTTCGACAGCCCGGCCCGCCGCACCACGGTCTCGAGCTTCGGACGGCCGCCGAGCAGCTCCAGCTCGATGAGCACGCCGATCCTGCCGGGAAGATCGTCCGGCGCCGGAATATCGAAGATGCGGGCTATCTCCTCTGCGTCCAGTCCATCGTCTTCGCCCGGCCGCGGATTGACCGTCATCAGCAGCCGCTGATCGAAGACGATCGCGCCCGGGCCGTCGCAGAGCGCGATGTCGGCGCCCATCTGCTCGCCGATCGATCGTCGCGCGCTCGCCGGCAGGCCGCCGAACGTCACGCGGCGCGGCAGCCAGCGCGCGCCGGCGAAATGCCGCACGAGGGCGATCATATACCAGACGGCCAGCATCTCGTTCTGCGGCCGGCCCTCCGTCGCGGGGTCGTCCAGCTCATAGGACCAGACGACATCCTCGCCCTGTCGTCGCAGGACCAGCCGCGTCGCGCTCTGCAGCATATGCGGCAGGCTCGTCCCGGCGCGATGGACGGCTTCGAGCAGCGTCGGCGCCAGCGTCACCCATTTGCCGTAGACGCCGAGGCCGGCGATCGACGTCCTGCGGCCGAGGCGGGCGGCGAAGGCCTCGTCGCCGAGCTCGCGGGAGGAGGCGGCGAGCAGGCGGAAATGATCGCGCAGCGGCAGCAGCGTGTCCGGCGATTCGAGCAGGCCGAGCGGCAGCTCCGCGCGGCGAAACACGCGCTCGATCGAGCCGCCGGCGCCGCCGACGACCTCGGCGATCGGCCCCAGCGTGCTCGCGCGTGTGTAGCCCGTTTGTCGCATCTGCCCTCGCGCGCCATCGTCCGGCGTTTTCGGCGTGTCCTGGCAAGCGTCGCCAGCGGCTGGACGATAGCATCCCCTATCGGCTCACAAAGGCCGATCCATCGGGGGATTTGCCCGAGTTCGGGGAGGATATTGGATATGTGCCTCTATTGTCTCGGACGCGCGTCGGCCGGATTGTCTCGGCGCGAGATGTTGCAAATGGGCGCGCTGGGCGCTGCGGCTCTGCCTTTCATCGCCTCGCCCGCGACGGCGGAGAGCGGCGATCTCGAGCGCGACGGTTTTGAGCGCGATATGGCGGCGCTGATCGCGCGCGCCCATTCGGGAGAGCTCGTCTCCTATCGTGTGTTCGAGATCGATGGCGACGACCTGCCGTGGATCGATCTCGGCCTAACGGCGGCCAAGGGTCAGCAGGTCAGCTTTCTCGTCACCGGCCGCATGTGGATCGCTCGGCCCTATGACCTCTGGTTCAAGCCGGGCCTCGTCTTTCACGCTCGCACGCGCGGCCAAAGGCCGATCTACAGCCCTGGCGTCGACACCGGCACGATGATCGCCGCCCATGACGGCCCGCTCGAGATCGCCCGCTCCGCCGCGCAATTCGCCGATGCGGACGGCAGGCTGTGGACGCCCGAGGCGGAGTATCGCAAGCAGGAGGTGAAGATCGTCGGCGTCGCGCTGGTCTGGAAGGGCGAGGCGCTCTCCGGCCTCGAGAGCCTCGCCGCGGCGGGGGACGTGAATGGTCTCGTCGCGGCGGAGATCGCACGGCTGAAACGCGGCCGCAAATTGCCGGACGGCTGGAACGATCTCTTCAGTCTCGGCGGCGGCGCCGAAATCTTCGCACGCGAGGCGAATGGCGAGATCGTCTGCGAGAGCGCTGGCTCCGCCTCCATCATCGAGCGTCCGCTGCCGCTCGCCTTCGCCACGCGTCCCAAGCTCGGCTGGCGCTGGAAGATCGACCAGCTTCCTTCAGCGAAAACGGAGGATGTCGCGCCTTTCCACGATTATCTGTCGATCGGCGTGAAATTCGAGGACGGGCAGGACCTCACCTATTTCTGGAGCGCCGGCCTGCCGACCGGCAAAGTCTTCCGCTGCCCGCTCGCCGGCTGGAGCGCGGTCGAGACTCATATGGTCGTCGATTCGGGCGCAGCGGGGCTCGGCGAGTGGCGGGCGCTGGAGCGCGACGTCGCCGCGGATTACGCCGCCCATATCGGCGGGCCGGCCAAGGCGATCAGCCATATTTGGCTGCTGGCGATCACGCCCTTCCAGCGTCGTCGCGGCGCTTGCCGCTATGCCGACATTCGTGTCGCGACGGCGGACGGGGCGGTGACGAGGCTCTAGCTATTTGTTCCAGCGTTCGGCGGCCGCGTCGTCCTTGGCCTTGGCCTCGACCCAGTCGCCGACGCCGCCGTCGGCGCGATGCTCCTTTTTCCAGAAGGGGGCGCGGGTCTTCAGATAATCCATCAGAAATTCCGCCGCGGCGAAGGCCTCGCCGCGATGGCGCGCGGCGGTGATGACGAGCACGATTCTCTCGCCCGGCAGAATGCGCCCGTGGCGATGGATGATAGTGAGCGCCGATAGCGGCCAGCGGGCGAGCGCCTCCTCGGCGACGCGGGCGATCTCCGCCTCGGCCATGCCGGGATAATGCTCGAGCTCCAGCGCCGCGAGCGTCCCGTCCTCGTCGCGGCAGAGGCCCGTGAAGGTGACCAGAGCGCCGATGTCGCGGCGGCCGTCCTCGATCAGCGCGGCTTCGTGAGCCGGATCGAATGGGGCGGATTGGATGCGGATGGTGGGGGTCATGAGCAGCCGGCGAACAGCGAGCAGCGAATAGGCCCATTCGCTATTCGCTCTCTCACCCTCCCGTCATCGGCGGGAAAAAGGCGATCTCGCGCGCCCCGGCGATCGGCGTCTCATGGCGCACATGGGCTTTGTCGATCGCCGTGCGAATGACGGCGGCGTTCTCGAACGCCAGAGCATAGGCCTCGTCGCGCGACTTCAGCCAGCCGATGAGCTCGCCGACGGTCGCCACCTCCGGGGGAGGGGAGAGCTCCTCCTCAGCGCGGCCGATTCGCTCGCGCACCCAGGCGAAATAGAGAGCCTTCATCGCGCCTCGTCCGTTCCGAAATGCGCCCAGCCGGCTCTCATATAGTCATAGCCCGTGTAGAGCGTCAGCAGCGCGGCGACCCACAAGAGCACGCTGCCGATGTTGACCGTGCCGGGCAGCACCAGCTCGCCGGCGCGGCCGGCGATGAAGAAGCCGAGCGCGAAGAGCTGCAGCGTCGTCTTCCATTTGGCGATGGCGCTCACCGGAAGCGGCACTTTCAGCTCGGCGAGATATTCGCGCAGGCCGGAGACTAGAATCTCGCGGCACAGGATGATGAGCGCCGCCCAAATGGTGACGCCGGAGATGGTTTGATCGGCGACCACCATCAGCAGAGTGGCGGCGACGAGCAGCTTGTCGGCTATGGGGTCGAGCATGGCGCCGAGCGTCGATTGCTGCGCCCAGGCTCGGGCGAGATAGCCGTCGAAGAAATCGGTGATGCCGGCGGCGGTGAAGACGCCGAGCGCCGTCCAGCGCATCCAATGCTCGTCCGGCCATTGCAGCAGGCCCGCGACCACCGGCACGGCGACGAGCCGGCCATACGTCAGAATATTGGGCAGGGAGAGCGCGCGCCCGCGGCGCGGCGGAATGGCCGTCGATGTCATGCCGCGAAGGAACATGGCGAGCGCCTCCCTTGTCAATAGAAGAGACGGGCTCCTCACCGGCGCCGCGTTCCTCCGCCGGCGGTCCGATCTCCCGCGCAGCGGCGGGAAGCTTCGGCAAAACCGGCATTTTGCCGCGCGGCGCGCGCCGGCGGGAGCATCGCCGAGCCACGCACAAATTTTAGCCGTTCGCTGTTTCAGCCGCGCTGGAAATGGTCGAAGACGAGCCGCGCCGTCGCCTTGTTCACGCCCGGCACATTCTCGAGGTCGCAGAGCGCGGCGCCGGCCACCGCCTTCGCCGTGCCGAAGGCGAGCAGCAGCGCCCTTTTGCGGGCCGGGCCTATTCCCGCGATCTCGTCCAGCGGGTTCTTGGCGAATTCCTTCTTGCGCCGCGCGCGATGCGTGCCGATGGCGAAGCGATGCGCCTCGTCGCGCAGGCGCTGGACGAAATAGAGCGCCGGATCATGCGGCGGCAGGCGGAAGGGCTCGCGCCCCTCGACGAAAAACATCTCGCGGCCGGCGTTGCGATCGGCGCCCTTGGCGATGGAGGCGATGGTCACGCCCTCGAGGCCGATCTCCGCCGCGACGGCGCGCGCGGCGTCGAATTGTCCGCGGCCGCCGTCGATGATGACGAGATCGGGCTTGGACGGAAAAGCGTCCGGCGCTTCCTCCTCGGGCTTTTCGGCGTCCTTCGCGATTCGAGCGAAGCGGCGCGCCAGCACCTCGCGCATCATGGCGTAATCGTCGCCGGGCGTGATCTCGGCGCTCTTTATGTTGAAGGTGCGGTAATGCGTCTTCATGAAGCCGGTCGGCCCGGCGACGATCATCGCGCCGATCGCCTGCTGGCCGCCCGTATGGGAATTGTCATAGACCTCGACGCGGCGCGGCGGCTTCTCCATGCCGAACATCTCGCCGAGCGCGATGAGCAGCTTCTCCTGGCTCGCGTCCTCGGTGAGCTTGCGCGTCAGCGTCTGCTTGGCGTTGGTCTGCGCATGCTCGACCAGCTCGCGCTTCTCGCCGCGCTGCGGCGTCGCGATCTCCACCTTGCGGCCGAGCTTGTCCGACAGCGCTTCCGTCAATAGCTCGCGATCCTCGATCGCATGGGAGAGCAGCACCAGAGGCGCCGGCGGATGCTCGCCATAAAATTGCGCGAGGAAGGAGCCGAGCACTTCCTCTTCAGACAGGCTCTGATCGGCGCGCGGGAAATAGGCGCGGTCGCCCCAATTCTGAAAAGCGCGAAAGAAAAACGCTTCGATGCAGAAGCGCCCGGCCTCTTTGGCGATGGCGAAGACGTCCGCCTCTTCGACGCTGCGCGGATTGACGCCTTGCGTGCCTTGAATGAGCGACAGCGCGGAGATGCGGTCGCGCAGCCGCGCGGCGCGCTCGAATTCCAGGCGCTCCGCCGCCGCGGTCATCTCCGTGGCGAGTTGCTCGCGCACGGAGCGGCTCTTGCCGGTGAGGAAGTCATGCGCCTCCTGCACCAGCACGGAGTAATCCGCGATCGAGATTTCGCCCGTGCAAGGGCCGGCGCAGCGCTTGATCTGATAGAGCAGGCAGGGCCGCGTGCGATTCTCGTAGAAAGAATCGGTGCAGGAGCGCAGCAGAAACGCCCGTTGCAGCGCGTTGAGCGCGCGCCCCACCGCGCCGGCGTTGGCGAAGGGGCCGAAATAATCGCCTTTGCGCGAGCGCGCGCCGCGATGCTTGGCGATCTGCGGCGCGTCGTGATCGCGCGCGATGAGAATATAGGGAAAGCTCTTGTCGTCGCGCATCAGCACGTTGAAGCGCGGCTTCATCTGCTTGATGAGATTGGTCTCGAGCAGCAGCGCCTCGGTCTCGGTCTCGACCGAGATGAACATCATCGAGGCGGTCGCCGAGATCATGCGCGCGATGCGATTCACATGGCCGGCGAGGCGCGTGTAGCTCGCTATGCGCTTGCGGACGTTCTTGGCCTTGCCGACATAGAGAACCTCGCCATTCTCGGCGATCATGCGATAGACGCCCGGCCCGTTGGGCGCGTTCTTCCAATAGGATTTGATGACAAAGACGCCGCGCTTGACGCTCTCCGGCGTATCGGCCGCGAGCTCTGGCGGAGCGGCGCCTTCGGCCTCTTCCGTGAGGTCTTCTTCCTCATCGAGGGTTTCGGGAAGGTCGGGCGTATCGCTCATGTGGCGAGATTTATGCCCGGCGCGCGCGAATGGGAAGAGCGCGTGAAGGGTATCGATGGGGCGAGAAGAGGCTCCCGGAGAGGCGTTTCCACCTCACCTTCGAGGGGGGAGGTCGAGCGCCGAAGGCGATCGGGAGGGGGTGTTTCCGCCGAGTCTTATTCGTGGAACCCGCCCCGTCCGGCTTCGCCGGCCGACCCTCCCCTAAAGGGGAGGGTGAGGCGCCCAATTCGGAGTTCACACGATCGCCCTGAAGGCCGTGGGCTCTGGCGCGCGGCGGCCTATTTCTCCGCGCATAGGGAGGAGGCCCCATGCCCAAAGGCCATGCGCCGCGTCTCGTCTTCTGGGTCGCGGTTCTGCTGTTCGTCCTCGCGGCGGCGCTGTCGCTCTTTTATTACCTGTCGCCGCGGGCGACCTTGCGCATCACCACAGGCCCGGCGATGTCGCCGGCCCAGCGCACCATATCGACCTTCATTCATGTCGTGTCCGGGACGCATCCTTTCCTCCGCGTGGAGGAGGTCCCGGTCGCCGATCTCGAGGCCAGCTCCAAGGCGCTCGAGGACCATAAGGTCAATCTCGCCATTGTGCGCACCGATGTCGCGGCGCCCTCCAATGGCCAGACCATCGCCATTCTGCGTCGCGACGTGGTGGCGATCGTGCTGCCGCATGGCTCGCCGATCAAGGACGCCGCCGGCCTCGCCCGCAAGACCATCGCCGTGCCGGAGGGTCCGCTGCAGGCGGAAAATCAGCATGCGCTCGACGATATCCTCGCCTATTTCGACGTCCCCGCGGCGAGCGTTAAGCGCCTCGTCCTGCCGCTCGGCGAGATCGGCCCCGCCCTGCGCGCGGGCCGTGCGGCGGCGGCGCTGGCGGTCGGGCCGATCGGGCCGGGGCAGGCGGTCGATGTCGTCGCCTCCATCGCCAAGGCGATGAAGAGCCCGCCCCAGCTCCTGGCGATGGAACAGGCGGACGCGCTGGTGAAGCGCTTCCCGGGCTTCGAATCTGTGGATATCCCCGAAGGCGCCTTCAAGGCGCATCCGCCCGTGCCCGACGATACGGTGAAGGGCCTCGCCGTCACCTATCGGCTGGTCGCGCCTTTCTCCATGCTCAATGTGGTGGCGGGCGCGATCGGCCGCTCCATTTTCAAGACCAAGGCCAAGCTCGCCGCCCTGTCGCCGGGCGGCGCACAGATCGAGGCGCCCGATCTCGACGCGCAGAACCCGCTGCTCCCCGTCCATCCCGGCGTCGCCGCCTATCTTTCGAGCGGCGATCAGAGCTTTTTCGATTCGCTCCAGCAATATTTCTACATTATCGGCATTCCGCTGAGCCTTTTGGGCTCGCTCGTCGCCGTGCTGCTCGGCCTATGGAACAATCGGCGCCTCGTGCAGGACCAAAATCGCGTCTTCCGCCTGCTGACCCTCGCAGACGAGGCGCTGACGGCCGACGGCGCCGGCCTCGAGCGAATCGAGACGGAGTTTCGCGGGCTCGTCGCCGATTGCGTCAACAAGCTCGCGGATGGCGAGACCGCGGCCGATCAATATCCCGTGTCCTCGCTCGCCATCGACCATGCGCGGCGCTCGATCGAGCGCAGGAAGGACGTTGCCGAGTGAGCCTACAATTCGCTGTCGTCATTCAAGAGTGGCCTGCTTTGTAGCCCACTCTGATAAAACATGAAGCCAGATATCTCTGGATATAATGCTGTTCGTTTCCCGCTATTAAACACCCGAATATTTCTGGATTTTTCACTTAATATACTCTTATGTATTTTATTGTAAGCTGGCTGATGGGCGTATATAAGTATTTCTTCAACAGCTGAAATCAGATTTTCATCTGGGCGTGAATACGTTTCGGGTAAATCCTCCCATGAAGCAAATTTTTGGACGGCGGCGGCATAAATATAAACGGAGTCCGGTTCATATTTTAGCCAATTTATCAAATGCTGTCCAATACGATTCATAACCGTATTTTTCTCTGTCTTACCAATATACAATGGCACATTTTTCCCGTACATCCCGTGGGTGCCACAAATTAGATAAATAACATATCCGTCAATATTAAAAGCAGATAGGTCTATCTCGTCTTTCCAATTTATTTCGATCGGGCCATCCCAATGGACGCTAATCTTTTGTTCATTGTCTATGTCATGGTGCATAACGGCGCTCCGACCAACGTAAAACGAGTTAATTTTAGCAGGCTGGAGCTACAAAGTCATCTGTCGCGGAAAAGGGTCTGCTGCTTCTAAATCAATAACTTAACTTGGCTGTGCGCTGAAGATTTCTGACGGATCTATCTCGAAGGACGTTGCGAAGTCGAAGGCCTTTTAATTTGGGTGACTTTCCTCAACGCCCCCGGCGGACCAAATCGAGGCGCCGTCAGGATTGCTGGAAGGAATTATATTTCCTAACCTCAAAGATTGTGATCGCCTTATTTTTTGGAGGGGATTCTGTCCATGCCTTTTTCGTCCCGAGATTTCACCTGCGCCTGCGGGCGCGTGCGCTGCGAGGTTGTCGGCGAGCCGATCGTCAGCGCCGTCTGCTATTGCACCGATTGCCAGGAGGGCGGCCGCAGGATCGAGGCTCTGCCCCATGCGCATCTCCTGCGCGATCCAGACGGCGGCACGCCTTATCTCACCTTTCGTGACGACCGTTTTCGCTGCGTCGCGGGCGAGGAGCTGCTCGAGGATCACCGGCTGAAGCCCGATTCGCCGACGCGCCGGGTGGTCGCCTCCTGCTGCAGCACGGGCATGTTCCTGAAATTCGATCCCGGCTTCTGGGTCTCCACCTATCGGCTGCGCTTTGCCGGCGATCTGCCGCCGATCGAGATGCGGACGAAGGTCGCGCGCCGGCGCTCGGCGCTGCCGCTGCCGCAGGATGCGCCGGCTTTCCGCGGCTTTCCGCTGCGGCTCTTCGGCCGGCTGATCGGGGCGCGGCTCGCCATGGCCTTCGGGCGATGGGCGGCAAACGCGGCCGCGGGCGTGAAACCTTTTGTGATCCGCGCTATGTTGTCGCGGGGAGGCGCGTCGGCGGCCGAGGCGCGACAAAAGATCGGGGAAAACTCGGGTGATCGAGGACCAGCGCGAAGCGTCCGGCCGGCGGCGGCTGAATGCGACACTCATCGATTTGATCATCCGGCTCGGCGCGCTCGGCGCGCTCGCCTATTGGTCTTTCCTGCTGGTGCGGCCCTTCGTCACCATCGTGACCTGGAGCGCCATTCTCGCCGTGGCGCTCTATCCCGTCTTCGAATGGATGACCGCGAGGCTCGGCGGCAGCCGGCGGCTGGCGGCGACCATCATCACCTTTTTGGGCCTGCTCTTCGTCATCGGGCCGGCGACCTGGCTCGGCCTCGGCGTCGTCGATGGGCTGCGCGCCCTCGCCGATCGAATCGACGCCGGCGGCGTCTGGGTGCCGCCGCCGCCCGAGACCTTGCGCACTTGGCCCTTCGTCGGCGAATCGGCGTACGAGTTCTGGGAGCTCGCCTCCACCAATCTGCGCAGCGCGCTGGCCCAGGCGCTGCCGCAGCTCAAGCCCTATGGCGAGATCGCGCTGGACGCGACCAAGAACGCCGGCGCCGGCGTGTTCAAATTCCTGATCTCGGTCATCATCGCCGGCTTTCTGTTCGCGCCCGGACCGGCGCTGGTGCGCGCGATCAAGACCGCGGTGACGCGCATCGATTCGAAGCGCGCCGAGCATTTCGTCGAGCTCTCCGGCTCGACGATCCGCACCGTCTCACGGGGCGTCATCGGCGTGTCGCTGCTGCAGGCGGCGATCGGCGGCCTCGGCCTGCAACTCGCCGGCGCGCCAGGCGCGAGCCTGCTGACCCTGTGCATATTGGTGCTCGCCATCGTCCAGATCGGGCCGCTGATGGTGGTGGTGCCCACCATCATCTGGGCCTGGACGGAGATGCAGACGCTGCCGGCTCTGCTCTTTACCTGCTGCATGTTGACGGTGACGCTGGTCGATAATGTGCTGAAGCCCATCGTCATCGCGCGCGGGCTCACGACGCCGCTGCTGGTCATTATCGTCGGCGTCATCGGCGGCGTGCTGGTGCATGGAATCATTGGCCTTTTCGTCGGCCCAGTGGTGCTCGCCGTCGCCTGGGAGCTGCTCAGCGCCTGGGCGAGGGACGGCAAGGGCGGCGCGCTCGTCGCGACGCCGGCGGAGGCCGCTCCCGAGCCGCGCGTGATCGAGCCGCCCGCCGCCGGATCGATCGTCCACGCCCCGGAGCGCTGAAGCGCGCGACGGAGCGAAAGGCAAGGTTCACAAATCAGCCGTACTCGATTAGGGTCCGGCGCGGATTTGCGCGTCCCGGCTTCGATCCCATATTGATGAGCGCCCGCTTCGCAAGCGGGCCTTTCGCTATCCGAGGTCCGCCGCGGCCTCTGAAGAAGGAACCACATGGCCAAGGAAGAACTGTTGGAGTTTCCCGGAGTCGTCACCGAGCTGCTGCCCAGCGCGATGTTTCGGGTCAAGCTCGAGAACGAGCACGAGATCATCGCCCATACGGCCGGAAAGATGCGCAAGAACCGCATCCGCGTGCTCACCGGGGACAAGGTTCTCGTGGAGATGACGCCCTATGATCTCACCAAAGGGCGGATTACCTATCGTTTCAAATAATTTCGATTTATGGCGGAGCCGATCGTCTTGACGTCCCATCCGACCGATACGCGGCCCAAGCTGGTGCTGGCCTCGGCCTCGCCCCGCAGGCTCGAGCTGCTCCAGCAGATCGGCCTCGACGCCGACGCGCTGTTGCCGACCGACATAGACGAGACTCCGCAGCGCAACGAGCTGCCGCGCAGCCTCGCCCAGCGTCTCGCCGGCGAGAAGGCTGCGGCGGCCATAAAGATAAGGGCCTATCAGCCCCAGCTCGAGGGCAGCTATGTGCTCGCGGCCGACACTGTGGTGGCGGTCGGCCGGCGAATCCTGCCCAAATGCGAGGACATAGAGCAGGCGGAAGATTGCCTGCGCTTGCTCTCGGGCCGCCAGCACCGGGTTTTTACGGGCGTCACTCTGATCACCCCGCGCGGGGCCGAGCGCCGCCGTCTCGTCGAATCGCGCCTGCGCTTCAAGCGCCTTTCCTCGACCGAGATCGACGCCTATCTCGCGTCCGGCGAATGGCGCGGCAAGGCGGGCGGCTATGCGATTCAGGGACTGGCGGGCGCTTTCGCGGTGCGGCTCATCGGCTCTTATTCGGCCGTCGTCGGTCTGCCGCTCTATGAGACCGCCGCTCTGCTGGCCGGGGAGGGCTATCCGGTGCTGACCCCCTGGTTCGAGCGGGCGTGAGCGCTCACCCGCCGATATAGATGCGCTCGTAGCGCCGGCCGAGCCGCGTCAAAATCTCATAGCCGATCGTTCCGCAGCGCAGCGCCAGCTCGTCGACGCCGATCGTCTCGCCCAAAAGCTCCGCCGTCTGGCCGCGATAGACGGCGCCTTCGGGGACGTCGGTCACATCCAGCATGACGAAGTCCATCGACACGCGGCCGACGATCGGGCAGCGTCGCCCGGCGACGATCGCCTCCGGGGCCGGCCGGCCCGCCCCGCCGATGGCGGCCGGAAAGCCGTCGCCATAGCCGAGGCCGAGCGTCGCCAGCCTTGTCGGCCGCGACGCCGTCCACACGCCGTCATAGCCGACGCTCTCGCCGGCCTCGATCCAGCGCGTCGCCAGAATCGGCGCCTCGAGCCGGGCGACGGCTCGCATCGGATTGGGCGCCGCCGGCGTCGGATTGCCGCCGTAGAGGGCGTAGCCGGGGCGCAGAAGATCGTAATGCGGCTTCTGCTCCAGGAAGATTCCCGAGGAATTGCTGAGCGAGGCCGGCACGCCGGGGAAGGCGCGCCGCGCCGTCTCGAAAGCGGCGATCTGCCCCGCGTTGCGCGGGTCCTCGGCCCATTGCGCGCAGACGAAATGGCTCATCGTCAGAGTGAGGTCGATATCCTGCGCCGCCAAGGCCGCGCCCTCGGCGTCGCGCAGCGAGAGTCCCAGCCGATTCATGCCGGTGTCGAATTGCAGCGCGGCCGGCAGGCGGCGGCCGATGGAGCGGCCGAACGCCGCCCAATCACGGATTTCCTCCAGCGAGGCCAGAACCGGGCGCAGCCGCGCGGCGGCGAGCGCGCGGGCGCCGCCGGGCGGCAATCCCTCGAGCACATAGACGATCGCCCGCGGGGCGACGGCGCGAATGCGCTCGCCTTCTCCGGCGGTGGCGACGAAAAAAGTGCGGCAGCCGGCGGCGGCCAGCGCCCGCACGGCGGGCTCGGCGCCGAGGCCATAGGCGTCGGCCTTGACCACGGCCGCACATTCGCTCGCGCTCGCGCAAGCGGCGAGCCGACGCCAATTGGCGACGAGGGCGGCAAGGTCGATGGTGAGCGTCGCCCCCGCGCGCGCCTCGGCGGGGGCGGTCTCATTCAGGGGCGCTCGGGCCGAACGGTCGAATCTCATGAGGCAATATTCTAGCGCCGGAGCATGGCGTTCGCATGGCCAATAGCATGCGCCATGCCCCGGCGTCGTTAATTTTGGCGATTTGCCGCGTCGAGCGCGTCAGCGGCGGGGCAAATTCGCGCCCGAATCGACCATCGGCCGCGGCGCAGGCGTCCCGAGGCGGGCCGTCGGATCGGCCGGGGGCCGCGGCGCGCCGAGGCGGACGGCCGGATCGGGCCGGGGCGCCCCCAGCGAGATGCGCACGAGATCGGCGACGCTCTTGACGCGCATCTTGGTCATGATGTGCGAGCGATGCGTCTCCACCGTGCGGGCGCTGATGCCGAGCTCATGGGCGATGACCTTGTTGAGCTTGCCCTCGACGAGGCCGGCGAGCACGTCGTTCTCGCGATTGGTGAGCGTGGCGAGCCGGCCGGGCGTGGTCCGCGCGCGGCCGCGATAGGCGCGGTGGTCGACGCGGCGGGTCAGCGCCTGTTGCACCGAGGCGAGCAGCTTCGCCTCATTGACGGGCAATTCGAGCAGATCGAACGCGCCTTCCTTCATCACCTGGATCGCGCCGCGAACATTGGCTTGCGCGGTGATGACGATGATCGGCAATTCGATCCGCCGCGCCTTGGCGTCTCTCAATAGTTCGATCCCGATCATATCGGGCATGTCCACATAGATGATGACGCAGCCTCGACTGTCGGTCTCGGCGGCTTCGAAGAAGCGTCCCGCGTCCTCATGGAGGCGGAGGTGAAAATCCGCCTTGTCCAGGGCGCTCGTCAGAGACGAGCGGATGATCGGATCGACGTTCAAGATATGGATGGTTTCACTGTAATTCATGAATCGCTCGCGAGATGAGTTGACGAAAAAGTCATTCGACGAGACCAGCGAACTCAAGCCGCCGACAAAATAGTCGGCAGTCCGACGTCACGGCAACACGACGCTTACTCGGGGCGCCGACGCAACATTACGAACACTCGAGCACGCAGACCAACCATGACGCTCAACGCTACTCGACACGTCCGCAGCCGGTGGAGAAAAAGCCGGCTCCGAACGACGATGCGCCGGCTGGTCCCGGGCAACGTCGGCGGACGCATGTTAACAGATCGTAACGCACGCGCCACGTTTTTCGACTCGAATCCTACGCATCGGCGCATCGATTGCGTCGGGCGTCGCGACGCGTTACGTAAGTCATGCGTCCTTTCGCCGCTATGCACGAGTCGCGAAATGCTCGGAGCCTTATGTCGGGTACGTGTGTTGCAGCGGCGACGCGATTGAATTATCAGTCCTAGCCGAGCCTCGAGCGGAGAGAAACCTAAAATGGCCGACGCCGATCCCGTGAGCGAGAGCCTCGCCGCCGCGCGGCCGCTCTCTCCACATCTGACGATCTACAAGCCGATCCTCACGATGGTGATGTCGATCGCGCATCGCATCACTGGCGCAGCGCTCTATGTCGGCGCGCTTCTGCTCGCGCTCTATCTCTTCGGATTGGCGCTCGGTCCGTCGGCCTTCGACGCTGTGTCCTGGATCGTCAATTCGCTCGTCGGGCGAGTCTTCGTGCTGCTGTTCAGCTGGGCGCTGTTTCATCATCTGCTCGGCGGCGTGCGTCACGCGATATGGGACCGCGGCCTCTATCTCGATCGCGATGGCCGCGAGCTGCTGGCCAAGGCGACCTTGGGCGGCGGCGTGGCGCTGACAGCGCTTTTGTGGATCGCATCCTCGCTCTTCGGCTGAGACTGCGGCGGCGCTTATCGCGCTATAATCGAACTAGATCGATGGAGAAACCGATATGTCGAGATTTGAGAGCGGCCGCAGCGGCAAGGGAGACGCTTTCGTCTCTGATCGCTCCGGCTCGCTGCATGCGCTCGCCATGCGTCACAGCGCGCGCGCTCTGGCGCCGCTCGCTCTGCTCTCGATCTGGTATCTCGTCGGCCTCGTCGGCAAACCCTATGAGGCCGCGCGCGCCGAGATCGGCAAGCCGCTGCCGGCGATAGCGCTCATCGCCTTCATCGTCGTCGTCGCCTATCACGCGCGGCTCGGCGTGGAGAACATCATCGAGGATTATGTTCACGACGAAGTGCTGAAGGCGAAGGCGCTCATCGTCAACAAATGGCTGGTGATCGCGATCGCCGCGATCTGGACGCTCGCCATAATGATCATCGCCGCGCCGCGCTGACGCGCGTTCACGCTCGGGCGCTCTTTATCGACGAGGATTGGGAATGGCTGCGAACGGCAAGACGACGGTGAATATCGGGGGCAGGGCCTATCCGATCGTCGATCATACATTCGACGTCGTCGTCGTCGGCGCCGGCGGCGCGGGACTGCGCGCCGTCGTCGGCTGCGCCAAGGCGGGGCTGAAGGCCGCTTGCATCACCAAAGTATTTCCGACGCGTTCGCATACGGTCGCAGCGCAGGGCGGCGTCGCCGCGGCGCTGGCCAATATGGGGCCGGACGATTGGAAATGGCATATGTACGACACCGTCAAGGGCTCCGACTGGCTCGGAGACCAGGACGCGATCGAATATCTCTGCCGCAACGCGCCGCAAGCCGTCTATGAGCTCGAGCATTGGGGCGTGCCTTTCTCGCGCACCGAGGATGGACGCATCTATCAGCGGCCCTTCGGCGGCATGACGACGGATTACGGCAGAGGCCCGCCCGCGCAGCGCACTTGCGCCGCCGCCGACCGCACCGGCCATGCGATGCTGCATACGCTCTATGGCCAGGCGCTGCGTCACGACACGGAATTCTTCGTCGAATATTTCGCCATCGATCTCATCGTCGACGCGGAGGGCGCCGTGCGCGGCGTCGTGTGCCTCAAGCTCGACGACGGCACGATCCATCGTTTTCGCGCCGCGCTCACCGTGCTGGCGACGGGCGGCTATGGCCGCACCTATCTCTCCGCGACCTCGGCGCATACTTGCACGGGCGATGGCGGCGGCATGGCGCTGCGCGCCGGCCTGCCGTTGCAGGATATGGAATTCGTGCAATTCCATCCGACCGGCATTTATGGCGCGGGCTGTCTCATCACCGAGGGCGCGCGCGGCGAGGGCGGATATCTCACCAATAGCGAGGGCGAGCGCTTCATGGAGCGCTATGCGCCGTCCGTGAAAGATCTCGCGCCGCGCGACATGGTCTCGCGCGCGATGACGGTGGAGATTCGCGAGGGCCGCGGCGTCGGCAAATTCAAGGATCACATCCATCTGCATCTCGAGCATTTGGACCCTGCGATCCTGCACGAGCGCCTGCCGGGCATTTCCGAGAGCGCGAAGATTTTCGCCGGCGTCGATGTGACGCGCGAGCCCATTCCGGTGCTGCCGACCGTGCATTACAACATGGGCGGCATACCGACGAATTTTCACGGCGAGGCGCTGCGCCGCGTCGGCGCCGATCCCGATGTGGTGGTGCCGGGCCTGATGGCGATCGGCGAGGCGGCTTGCGTCTCCGTGCATGGCGCCAATCGCCTCGGCTCCAATTCGCTGGTCGATCTCGTCGTCTTCGGCCGCGCCGCCGGCCAGCGCGCCGCCGAGCTGGTGAAGCCGGGGCAGACGCAGCCGGAGCTGCCCGCCGATTCCGCCGAGCTCGCGCTGTCGCGTCTCGATGCGCGCCGCTTCGCCTCCGGCGCGATCGCGACGGCCGATCTTCGGCTCGAGATGCAGCGCGTGATGCAGTCGCATTGCGCCGTCTATCGCGCCGGCGAGGTGCTGGATGAGGGATCGCAGGCGATCCATTCGGTGTGGAAGAAGAGCGACGACGTCAAGGTTTCGGACCGCTCGCTGATCTGGAACTCCGATCTCGTCGAGACGCTGGAATATGACAATCT